>NZ_JBZAJC010000007.1:0-122853 GCF_058215915.1 Pradoshia sp. Z3_51
TTCCTTCATCAATAGCTAATTCAAATATATTTTTATGTATAAAGTTAATTGTTAATCCACTCTCTTTAGCCCGCTCTTTTCCCCATTTCAAACTTTCTTCAGATGAATCTACGGCATCAACATGACAACCTTTTTCAGCAAAAAAGACTGCATTTCTCCCGGGACCACATCCCAACTCCAATACTTTACTCCCTGGAACAAACAAGCCCTTATCGAAATACTCTACCAAGTTTTCATCAGGCTGATTAGAAAAAAAAGGTACATTCCGATCACGATTTAAATAAAATTGATCCCAATCAAACCTGGTTTTTTCTTTTAATAATTGGTCCATCATCTTCAGCAAATCTTCATGGCTATAAATAGTTTCCACTACTTTTTCCTGCCTCTCTAAATTTATCAACCAATCACATATTACCATTTTATAACAATCCAGCATATTAGACTACATTACTATTAGCAGTCATTTGGAATGATACATCCATCTGTACGACGTTTTAAAATAGCATGTAAAAGCCAGGGATTATAGCGGCCTTTTAATGAATGTATAATTCATCTATATAACAATGCCATCTTCAGGAAGTGATGTTTCACCTAGAGTTGAATGGTTTTCTATTTTGAGTATAACAAAGAGCACCTTCTGGATTATAGGCGGATATATCGATATCCGTTTCTTGCCCGACTATTAACTTTGAGAGCTGTGAAGCGATAAATGGACCCATCGTCAGACCTGATGCCCCTAGGCCATTTATGACATAAAGATTAGAGTGATGCGGCATGCGGCCGAATACTGGAAGAAAGCCTGGCGTAAAAGGCCTGAAGCCAACCCTTGTTTCGACCAAACCCGCATTCGCAAGACCGGGAGCAAGCTTAGTTGCTTTAGTTAGTACTTCCAGTACACCGCCTGCCGTTACCCCGGTATTCATCTCTTCATCGTTTTCGTGCGTAGCACCAGCTATTATCCTTCCATCTGGAAAAGCAAGCAGGTATTGATCGTTAGGCGGAATAATTACCGGCCAATCATGTGTGTCAATATTGTGCAGCTGTAAATGACAAATCTGCGCTTTCTGAAAGCTGACTTGCATCTGATATCCTAAGGGTTCTAATAATTGACCTGCCCAAGCCCCAGCAGTAACTACGACCTGGTCAGGCATCCATTCTTCATTGCCAGCTGTCACAACGATTCGTTCTGCTTTCATAGAAAGCTGTGCTTCGGCTGATACGAATCGTGCATTGTATTTCCTAGCTGCCCTTTGCAAGGCATTTCGTAAAGCCCGTCCATCAACGCGCGCAGCACCGCTGATATGTACCGCTCCATATCCTTCAGTAAGCAAAGGAAATAACCGTTTTGCTTCGTTTTCGTTAAGAAAGCTTATCTTGCCCATCTCCGGTGCATCCGTTTTTCGCATTTCAGCACGTTGAAGCATCGCATCCAGTTTTTTCGGATCCTCATGCAGACTCAATGCACCTACACGGGCATAACCTGTTTCAGTTTCTCCATCTTGACGAAGTTCTTCAATTATTTCTGGATAATAGCGAGCACCACCTTTGGCCAGCTGGTACCAATCTTTATTTCGACGCTGGGAGAGCCATGGACAAACAATCCCTGCTGCAGCATCTGTCGCTTGTCCTTTATCAAAACGATCGATCACAGTTACCTGTAAGCCCGCCTTGGCAAGCTTATATGCGGTAACCGAACCTGCTATACCTGATCCAATTATTGTTATATGCATATATACCGAACATCCTTTTCTTCATTTAACTACAATATACCATAGCACAATCGGCCTTTTCTCAGTTTTATGAGTGAATGGGACGCAGTAAAAGTGACCTGAACATTCTCAAGACGGACCACATTGATGAGGATAGACTTACTTTGAATTTGAGAAGTGACAGGTTAGTTGCAGCTCACTCAATCAATAAAACAAATCATGAATTAACAGAAAAAAAGCCTAAAAAAACCTCTCATACGAGAGGTTTTTAAAAGCAATCCTTCTATCTTTTTATACTCAAAATCTCTTTATGGCATAAGTACCATGTTGAATTTTCCTTTATTGCTATCCCCTTCTATTCTTTCGTCGGAACCCAGCCTTTTGTCTGCAGGATGATGTTCCAAAGCGGTTCTGGAAGGCCATGACGATCTTCGCGAGTAGGATCAATCAAGCTGGTAATTTCGTCTTCGCGTCCTTCTTTGAGCTTTGTAACGAATTCCGGGTCGATTAACAATTCACGTCCCATGGCAATCAATGGTACTCCCGTATCTTTGGCTGCAGCCACGTCTTCGGCAGAGTACAAGGATCCAACGCCGATAAGAGGCATTCTATTATTGATGCGTTCCTGGATCAAATCAATGCGTTTGGCGCTCGCATCCGCACCGCGGCGAGCTGTGGAATGGAAGTCCATTAAAGAAACATGCAGGTAATCTAATGGCTTTTCCACTAGAGCATCAATCAGCTCAAGTGTTTCTTTCATCGTTAATCCAGGAGTTTCCGGTTCCTCAGGAGAGAAACGATAACCAACTATAAAGTCTTTGGAGCCGTGTTTATCAACAGCACTTCTGACTGAGTCGATGACAGCCAAGGGGAAACGCAAGCGCTCGCCCCATTCATCTTCACGGCGATTGGAAAATGGAGAGTAGAATTGTTGGATAATATACCCATTTGCACCATGAATTTCGACGCCATCAAAACCAGCTTCGATAGCACGTCGAGTTGCTTCGCCGAAATCAGCAACGATTTGCTGTACTTCTGCAGTTTCCAGTGCACGTGGTGTAGCTGCACCTTCTTTTTCTACAGCGCTTGGAGCAACTACATCCCCATTGGGTACAAGATCTGCTCCTGATTCCCGTCCACCGTGGTGAAGTTGGATGATTGCTTTAGCTCCTTCGCCTTTTATTGTATCTGCTAACTTCTTCAGACCTGCTATATATGTATCGCGTACAATGGATGGCTGTCCTGGGAACGCCTTTCCGTTATCGGATACATTTGTTGCAGCAGTGATGACTAAGCCGATATCCTTGGAACGCTGCGCGATATATGGAAGCTCCTGATCGGAAATCGTACCATCAGGATTAGAAGAGTAATGTGTCATTGGAGCGAGTATGAATCGGTTTTTCAGCGTAACGCCATTTGGCAGTGTAAAGCTTTCAAAAAGAGAAGCGTATTTTTCATTCATGAACTATTCCTCCTTTGTATGACCTTTATTCTAGTGAGTTACAAAAAGGGTAGCAAACATAACGCTCATTCGTAAGCAGGTTATGATTTGTAACAAGTAAACATGGAAGAAGCTAATCATTGGTTTGCTGGGTTCAGCAGTTAATGATTTCGGATTATGAATTCGTCCAAATTTATTGCTTTTATATTGATTCAAATTCCCCCTCGAAAATTTAGTTACTTATTCGTAATAAATTTAATATCTTTTTCATCTAAATGATATTGATAATCGTTATCATTTGAATTATACTAATGGTAGAACACATCATAAAAGCCATAGAACATAAATCCCCCCCTCTTGCATAAAGGCCCTAAGATTATCTCTTAGGGCCTTTAGCTATTTATCTATTTCTAAACCCTATCATTTCCATATACTTCCTTACCTTTGCTATGATTGAATCATTACATGTTAAGGGGGTTTTTTTATGAATAACAAAATTCAGCTAGGTAAAACAGACTTACTTGTAAATCCGATAGGTCTTGGAACTAATGCAGTTGGAGGCCACAATATCTACCCAAATCTCGATGAGGAAACAGGACGGGAAATCGTACGGACTGCCATCGATTATGGCGTGAATTTTATTGATACTGCCTATATTTATGGCCCGGAACGGTCAGAAGAATTAATTGGAGAAATTGTTAAAGAAAAAGGCAATCGTGAAAACCTTGTTATAGCTACAAAGGGGGCTCATAAATTCATTGAAAATGATGTTGTAGTTGATAACTCCCCTGCATTCCTTATTAAAACTGTGGAAGAAAGTCTAATGCGTTTACGTACAGATTATATAGATCTCTTCTACATTCATTTCCCAGATCAGGATACACCAAAGGACGAGGCAGTCGGCGCCTTAAAGAAACTAAAAGATGCCGGAAAAATCCGTGCGATCGGGGTATCCAATTTTTCATTGGAGCAATTAAAAGAAGCCAATAAAGATGGATACGTGGATGTAATCCAATCTGAGTACAATCTATTTAAAAGAGATGCTGAAAAAGAGCTTCTCCCCTATACCGCCCAACACAAAATTTCCTTTGTCCCATACTTCCCGCTGGCTTCTGGTCTTTTAACCGGAAAATTCACAAAGCATTCTACTTTTAATGATGGACGTTCCCGTAATCCATTATTTCAGGCAGAACTTTTTAAGCAAAACCTAGAAAAAGTAGAACAACTGCGAAAGATTTCGAAAGCTAAAGACGTTGAAATCGCTCATCTTGTCCTGGCATGGTACTTGGCGCAGGATTCAATTGATGTTGTTATCCCTGGCGCAAAACAGCCGGAACAAGTCGTTGATAATCTTAAAACACTGGAAGTTATGTTATCCCGTGAAGAAATCCAACAAATCAGTTCAATCTTTGAATAAGAAATTATGATACAAATGGTAAAGTGGAATCGAACAGATGATTTGCTTAAGCCAATCGTTTCTCTGTATCAACAAATATGGAATATTAATACCGACTGTACAGAACGATTCATGCGGCACATGGACTACGCTGGTTTCAGAGGATTTGTATGCCTGGATGAAGAGGAAATGCCTGTTGGATTTGCCTATGGTTATGCTTCTCTATCAGGCCAATATTATCGCGAACTATTGACAAGCCATTTGAAACCTGACTTATCCAATGAATGGCTGGCAAATTGTTTTGAGTTCGTTGAATTATGTGTTCATCCATCCGTGCGCCAAAAAGGAATCGGATCACTATTACATGATTCCCTAATGAAAGACATACCTTTTGATACAACTATATTAACAACCCAACAATCCAATCTGGCTGCACGGAATCTATATGTTAGAAAAGGATGGATTGTCATTGATGATTCCTTCTTCCCTAATGAAAAGACAAAAGAACGGTATCTAATATTAGGTAAAAAGCTATCTTAGCTTGCATCAAAAAAAGGAGAGTAGCCTACTCGGCACTCTCCTTCCATCTTTATATTAACCTTGTATTTGATTAATTTTTGCAAGCGCCTGGTCAGTACTCCAGAATATATTGTCTTCTCCAACAACATCCAGAATACCACCTCTTTCAAATCTGCTAAGAACTCTCCGCTGTACTCCGCTAAAGATGATTTTTACACCTTCTTGTTTCTTTAATTCACAGAATTCCACCATAGCTTGTACTCCTGAACCGTCAATGGAGGATACTCCACGCATAGAAAGGATCATAACTCCTTGATTAATGTCTTCAAGGCGCTCAGTCAAAGAGCTCACCGTTGCAAAGAATATAGGACCGGTGAGATAAACTACCCGAATATCTTCGTATGTCTGATTTGATTTTATCCCTTTTCCTTCCAATTTTTCGATATCAACTTTACTGACATTCATTTCTACGTCGGCACTGTTAATAACAAACAATATGGCTGAAAGGACAATTCCTGCAACAATGGCAACCGTTAAATCAAACACAACAGTAGCTAGCAATGTTAGCAAAAATTTAAAGATAGCGCCTTTGAATTTGTGAGAAAAGATATAATGAATACTTTCCCATTCATTCATCCGCCATGCCGTCACAATCAAAATACCTGCTAATGCAGACATCGGTATACTCGACATAATTGGGCTGAGGAGAAACATTGACAAAAGCAAACCAATCGCATGGAAAATCCCCGTCAATCTTGTTACCATACCAGCTTTAATCGCTACACTCGTACGGGCAATCGCAGCAGTAGCCGGAACACCGCCAAAGAATGGGATAATCATGTTCCCAATTCCCTGTGCAACTAGTTCCCGATCCCCATTCATTTTTTCTCCAACCATGCGACCGGCAGATGCTCCGCATAATAAACTTTCAATCATTCCTAATGCCGCAATACTGATTGCCGGCCATATCAAGGCTTCTATTTTAGCGAGGGATAAATCACTAAATACCAGTCGATTTTCCGGAAAAAATGTTTTCGGTATATCTCCCACGACCGCAACCGGTAATTTTAAAACGGTATTAATAATTAAAACAATCAGTAAGGCTGCTAAGGATGACGGGATTATGGCGTTCCATTTTTTCGGCCATACAATCATCGTGACAACTGTTATAATACCAATTAATAATGTAGCAAAATCAGGATTAAAACCATTCTCTATATAAGACATGATTTGGGCAATTGGATTCTCTCCGCTCGATTCGACTCCAAAAAAGTTATCTACTTGTCCCATCGCTATAATGATAGCAATTCCTGATGTAAACCCCGTTATAACTGGCATCGGTATGATAGAAACGACACGGCCAAATTTCAGTAGACCGGCAATCACCAGTAGGATACCCGCCAGCAAACAGGCAATAAATACTCCATCAAGTCCATACTGGGCAACAACAGCAATCAATATAGCAGACATCGCTCCCGTTGGTCCTGATATTTGATAGGACGCGCCTGATAGCATACTGATAATTAATCCTGCAAGAATCGCTGTAATTAATCCAGCAGCCGCATCCGCCCCACTGCTCACCCCGAACGCTAGAGATAAAGGAAGTGCAACAGCGGTTACTGTAATACCAGCCATAATATCTTTGCGTAGCTTTTCAGAATTATAGCCGGCAAATTCATTATGCAAATCGTGAATATATTGTTTAAGCATGCTGATTCTTCTCTCCATAATAATATGATAATAATCGCAACCTTATTATTATACTGACCTCAGATAATGAATTCTATTAACAATCAATTCCAAATTCACCTAGTATAAAAGAAAATGGTATATATCGAATATTAACGTATATTTATTCCCCAAATTTAGAGAATACTATATCGTAACTTCTATACAGCACTCCATTTAGGATATATAAATAAATCCAAAAGTTTACAAAATAACCTATAATTAAACTGTAAAATATTGTAGAAATAATTTTTAATCCCATTAGAAAGAGTGAGTTACTCTGTATAAAAAAGTCTTCAAATGGCAAATTGGCCATCGTTTCTTCTGGAGTTTATTATCAATTGGATTTATCTGGATATATTTAAACTTAGGTTCACTGTTCTATGTTAAAAGTGAATTTTCTTCATCGAACAAAGTGCTGAAACAGCTGGATTCTATGAATCAACATGTCCTCGTACTCTATCAGTCTTTAATTGACCAAGAGACCGGACAGCGTGGGATGCATCTCAACTCCCTCTCCATCTCTCCTTTTTATCTATTTTAATGCAAAAAACACTTCATTTTTAGAATGATTTCTTAAATATGAAGTGCTAATCTTAAATCTTGGTTCTCCGATTCTCGGATATCCCAAATACTGTTTAACATGCTAGTCCCCCTATCTAAAAAAGCCCAAACTAAAAAGCATTTCTATCCTCTTCTACTAAAAAGATAGAAATGCTTAAAAAACGTTCCCTAAAACTTAGGTTTACTACTTTTCACACCTCCCTATCTCCACGTAGGTGTTGTAGTGTTAAAAAAGAATGGTAGGTCTCCTGACTTAGGATCTTCACTTTTTCCATATTCGTATAGATTAGTCAAATACCCGTTTTAGGAATCAACCTGATGATGCGGTCATCCTTGTCTGATGGATTCCCCCTGCCATCCCTATTATTCGTCATCATATATAAGGTTCCATCCGGCGCTTCGATGATATTCCTGATGCGCCCATACTGATCTTTAAAGAGCGATTCTATGCTTTTCACCTGTTTTCCGGATTCATCAAGCTCTACCTTAAGAACCTGCACGCCACGCAGATTGGCAATCAGCAATTGGTTTTTCCATTCACCCTTCGAGACAAATGTCATTCCCGACGGGGCCCATGTTTCAGTTGCGCTATGAGCAATCGGCGTTTCCATTCCCTCTTTTGCTTCATCCCCCTGAATTATTGGCCATCCATAGTTTTTCCCTGCTTCAATCAAATTAATTTCGTCATGTGCTGATTGACCATGTTCCGAACTGAATAAATCTCCTGTAACAAGATGCCAGGCAAGTCCCTGCGGATTGCGATGCCCGTAGCTATAGACAGGCGACCCCTCAATTGGATTATCATCCGGAATGGAACCATCAAGATGGATTCTAAAAATTTTACCGCCCATACTTGTCTTATCCTGGGCTAAGTCAGGTTCATACCGATCTCCTGCTGTAATATAAAGCATCCCGTCTGGTCCAATCATAATTCTCCCACCATTATGATTTGTATCTCCAACAATTCCATCAAGGATCACTTTATCAATCCTTGCTTGATTGTCACCTACTACAAGACGAAGAATACGATTTTTGATTTCACCATTATCTTCATAGGAGTGATACGTATACATAAAATGATTCGTTTGGAAATCAGGATCCAGTGCCAGTCCAAGTAATCCTCCCTCCCCTTCACTGATAAAAGGCGCTGGCAAAGACAGGAGAGGTTCTTCCCTTACTTTCCCATTACGGATTTCTCTTATTTGGCCAGGCCGTTCCGTAAAAAATATTCGTCCATCATCGGCTATAACCATTTCCCATGGTACATTGAGACCTTCAGCAACGACTTCTATCTCATATGGCTGCTTTTCATCTGTCTCAGTCTGTTTAACAACCGTGTCATTTTTCTCTTCCTTTGAACAACCAAGCAGAGCCATCATAATCAAAAAGGGGGGTAACAAGCGAAATATTTTTTTCATATTGGCCTCCTATTTATATGGGCTTTTTCAATGATTCTTCTAAAGAGGTCATACAAGGGGATTACTACTTCTCAGGGCGAGTAGGAGGATATCCCTGCGTATTTCGATATGCCTTCCGCTCGTCCGTAAAATCAGACCATACTAACACACAATTCAATTCATTGGCATGATAAACAATACAGCGGATTTGATCTTCCACACATGGATCGACACGGCATCCAACCAATTCTTCATAGCGGTCGAATAATTCTACAGGATTTTCATTTCTAACGTCGTTTACAGAATAGAATCTCAGTACTTGTACCATCATTTTAGATGCACCCAGCCCGATTGAAGGGATTTGCTGAAAGTCTAACAGACCTTTTAACTCCTTAGCCCGATCTGCAGAACAATTCAGTATGGTTTTTAATTCCTCTGTTGTTTTCGTTGGTATTTGGTCTATTCGAACCCTGTTTTTACGAAGATTACTCCGTTCCGTCCCCGATAAAGGCAGTTTCATTTTTAGCCTCCTCTTATTCTTAGTTTTGTTAAATTTTATCATAATCCTTTCATACAGCTAAACGATATCGTCTAGAATACAAATACTATATAGAATCTCTTGAAATATTTAAGTAAATTATCCATAATAGAATAACTTGGGAGGAAATGAAAAAATGACTAATTCTGAAGCAAATATCACCTTATTTCGTGCAGTCAATGACATTGGTAAAGAGTATCCGGACATCAATCCACTTTTTATTTTTTTTGCTGAATATACAGTATACTGCTTAATGCTGGTTCTATTGTTTTACTGGCTAACTCGTAATACTAGAAATAAATTAATGGTTGTCAGTGCTGTTATTGCTTTTTTTATCGCCGAAGTAACGGGCAAGTTAATTGGTGTGATTTATTCACATCATCAGCCATTTGCCGTTTGGTCCGATGTAAACAAGTTAATTGAAAAAGAGGTTGGAAATTCTTTTCCGAGTGATCATACAATTGTATTCTTCTCAGTTTGTATAACCATTGCTCTCTTTCGTAAACGATTTTGGTATTTATGGACAGCACTTGCACTCCTTCTTTCTATTTCCCGAATCTATGTAGGAGTCCATTACCCCGTTGATATTTTAGTAGGTGCACTTCTTGGAATAGGTGCGGCTTTGCTCGTTCACAAAATTATTCCTAAACAAAAATGGATTAGACAATCCATCGCTCTATACGAAAAGGGCGAAAGCTATCTGTTTAACCGAAATAAAAGTATTTAATCAACGTTCATTACAGCAATACAGCCGCCGACTAGATCGGTGGCTTTTTTATTTTTGCGTATCTTTTTAAAAGAAGCTATGTTAAGGTTTAATTGTCTGAAAATTACATTTATTAATTTTTAGGCATTATATTATCAAGGAGGTTAATTATATGAATATGGGACTATATCACAACTCAAAAAAAACCAAGGGGAATACAGCTAAATAAAAGAGCGCTTCCCCAAATTAGAAAGGGGAAAATCAGTTGAATCAACTATTATTAATTATTGATGCACAGCAGGAACTAATAGATGGGAATCAAGACATGAGGGCTGTTTTTAAAAAAGAACAGCTTATTCAAAATATTAATTTAGTAATTAAAAAGGCAAAAGAGGCAAATGCCACGATAGTTTGTGTAAGAGATCTTGATATAGCCGGAGGTAAAGGGAAAGGATTTCAAGTTCATGATGAAATTCATCTACCTGTGGAAACAAAATTCTTTGACAAAGCAGCAACGAATTCCTTTCACGGAACTGGACTATTAAATTATTTAAAATCTAATGAAATTAATCATATTGTTATAATGGGCTGCGAAACACAGCATTGTATTGATAGTGCAGTCAGAACCGCTACTATTAATGGCTTCGATGTCACTTTAGTTGGTGATGGACATTCCACAATCGGCAATGACATTTTAAGCCCGGAACAAATCATAAACCATCATAATAAAACACTTCATGGCCATTACAATATAGAACATTTTTCTATTGTAAGAAACGCGGAAGATCATTTATTTCATCCCAGCCATGATTCGTACCGATAAACAGCAACAGGATCCCAATTCTTAAACAAATTGGGATCCTGTTTGTTTTACTCAATGATTATCACTGGATTTCTTCCCTGCCGGTTTATCAAAAAGGGCTAAAATGAAGACGGTACTGATAATACAGATTGTACCAAGCCACTCGGCTATTCCAAACGTAACATGCAGCCAAAGTATGGATACAACCGCTGCAGCAACTGGTTCTACAGATGCCAGCACACTTACCTCTGTAGCTCGAATATATTTCATACTTTCCAAATAGCATATAAACGGAACAATCGTACCAAATATAATCACAAAAATAACAGCAAGTATTGCATAAAAGCTCCAATCTCCCTTAAACTCCCATGGAGGATTATAAAATGAAAAGCAAATTCCTCCTATTAGCATTGCCCAGCCTAAAACGAGAGTTGATCCCCATTTAGGTAGCAGCTTACGCGGAAGCAAAGTATAAAACGCCAGAGCGAATGCCGAACCAATTCCCCACATCAAAGCACTAACCGAAATGGATAAACTATGCATATTTCCTTTAGTTGCAATTAGAAATGTCCCTAATATGGCCAAACCTACAACAAGGATCTCTTTATTTGTAGGCAGCCTTTTTGAAATCAAGGCAAAATAACAGGTAATGATAACGGGTGTTAAGTACTGTAAAACGGTGGCCGTAGCCGCATTGGAATAATTGATAGCCATAAAAAATGTGTATTGCACAGCCAATAAACCTAAAATGCTGAACAATAAAAGACTTCTTGCGTCTTTCCTGTCCTTCCAAATAGCACCTATCCTACTCTTTACTTTTAAAGAGGCTAGAATCAAGAGAACCACTCCAGATACAAGCAAGCGAATACCCACAACCCATTCAGGGGTAAATCCGGCATAATGAAATAAATACTGCGCTACTGTTCCGCATACTCCCCATAATATACCGGCAGTTAATACCAGTAAAATTCCTTTAACTCTTGTATTTTTCAATAAAATCATGCTGTTCCCTCATATATTTCATAGTTTACAGTGCTATTATACTTTTATTTTCACAAAAAAGGGGAGGTTAAGCAGGAAGGTAAGAAAGTAATATTTGAATCATAAAATGCTCTGCTCAATAATAAGATATCCTTGTGTCAAAAAAATCTTTGAAAGCAGGGATGTTAACGTTAGCTTTACATGCAAGAAAATCCTCTATTCTGTTTGCCGTCGTAACAGCCGTTCTTCTACTCTTTTCAACTTTCTTCAGCCCAATGCATGCTGATGCAGCACAGTCTAAAAGTCAAAAGGCGGTTGCTTATTCAAAAAAAATAACGAACAGTCCATATAAATGGGGCGGAACAACACCAAAAGGGTCCGATGCCTCCGGTTTCACACAGTATGTATTCTCAAAAAGCGTTGCAAAAAAATTACCACGTACCAGTGCCGATCAATATAAAACAGGTACTTCCGTTGCCAAAAACAAATTAAAAGCCGGGGATCTAGTATTTTATAAAACGGACGGGAAAAAGGTATCATTTGTTGCCATTTATATCAGTAATAATAAATTTATTGGCGCTACGTCAAAAGGAGTTAAAACACAAGATATGAAACTCGATTATTGGAAGAAACGTTATGTAGGAGCAAAACGAGTAGTTAATTAAATAACTGGATTAGCAAAGTAAAAACTCTTTTTCTTTGGAGAAAAAGAGTTTTTACTTTTGATCAACCTCTATACACTTATAGACTGAACCACTCACATGAGCAGTGGATGTACTATTTCACCCACATCAGCCAGGTGTTCTGTTTATTAAGTTGTTATATTTTTATACACGAAAATGCCAGCACAACTGGAATTCTAAGCCTTCTTTTATATTCTTTCTCATCGGTAAAGTTGTCACGCACAGGTGTACCTTCTCGCAAATCAACCACTGAAAATCCGGAACTGATAAGCGCTCTAAAATACTGTTCGACTGTTCGGTGATATTTCACCACGATTTGTTCAATCCAAGGTTCTTTTCTTTCCCCCTCAAGGAAATAGTCATCCACAATCCAATTTTTACGTCTATCACCTGTTTTTTTACTAGTAAAAGAAGCTGTCGTAAGAGGATGCTGAACGCTGAAAACAAACTTACCTTCCTCTTTTAAAGACAAATGGATGTTTCGAAACAAAGCATCAATATCAGATACATAATGGATTGCAAATCTGGAAGTTACAATATCAAACTTTTCTTCTCCGTATGTATATGATTCCATCGTATGATGATGCACGCTTACATTCACATGTGATAGGTTTCTCTTTGCTGCTTCCACCATTTGTTCAGATCCTTCTATCCCAGTGTAGGACGCTGCACCGCGTTCTACTAAATCTTTGCCGAAGGAAGCGTCACCGCAGCCCAAATCTAGTACATCTTTATTTTGAAAATCTTGTATTAGCTCATACATGATTGGAGTTTCAATAGCATTATTGGGACTATCTTTCCTACTTCTTCTTTTCATATAATCCGAAAAAAATTCTTCCTGATCATAAACACTAGGTCCCCTATATTCCATACATTTCTCCCCCTATGAAGTTCTTAACCTAACCTCCAGTTGGTATATTTATCTGCTTTCAATGCAAGAGCAACGGAATATTAAAAGGAAGGCTGCTCAAACCTCCCCCTCTTAGAAGATTATCCTCTAAGACTCCTAATTTCAGTTACCTTCATAGTCCCTGCTTCGGGAGTGTGTAAACCTCGAACCTTAATTCACACCCGCTTCAAGTATGCTAAATGTTTTTCTTTCACAATCCAATTCAGCCATAGCCCCGAGAGGAATAATACTCATTGGAGCCGTATGTCCAAAACTCATATTATATAGAATCGGCAAATCCGTTAACTTTAGCTCATCCCGTACCACACTAAGGATTGCTTCCTTATACTCATCGTAATAACAATCATCATATGGCTTGGAAAATAATAAACCCTTAGCATTTTGCAGAATTCCCTGCGCCGCGTAATTTCGCAGCCATCCAAGAAACAGATCCGGACTCACTTTCACTTCTGATGTCTCAAAAAATATCAGTTTATCCTTCCATTCATCAATTGCAGGCCACACTACAGTGCCTTTAAGCATTTCCAGCACATCCATGCATCCTCCTAATAATTTCCCCTTATGTATTCCCTCTCCCTGTAATAACTCATAACCGCTATGCGGTGATGTTTTTCTTTTACGTGTCCAGTTTTGCTTTTCCCAAGGGATAAATTCACTTGTCCATTCAGATGGCGGTCCAACTTCGCCAATAGGTTCACCAGAAAATAAAACCCGTTTCACCCAATGATTCGTATAATCAAAAGCCTCTACATTCTCTGCAAATTCAGCCAGAATCGAAGGACCATAATAACTCATTACCTCTGCCTTATAACAAATAAAATGCGTGACGGTAGAGTCAGAATAGCCAAGGAAAATCTTTGGATTATTTTTGATTACCTCATAATCAATGTATGGCAGCATTCGAATGCTGTCATCTCCGCCAATACAAGAGAATATCCCCTTAATCGATGGATTTTGAAAGGCATCCATCAAATCGCGTGCCCGTTCTTCTGGATGATTATATACATACTCTGATCCCTTTAATGTATGAGGCAGCTCAATAACTTCTAAACCAAACTCCTCCAACCGTTTTTTCCCTATCTGATAACGCCAGCGAATATCTGGATCTCCTGCCCCACCCCAAGAAAAACTGGCAGTAGCTATCCTGTCACCGCTACTTAGTCGATCTGACTTCTTCAAATCCATCTCATCCACCACTTTCTCTAACATTTCTTTAGCTTAGTTGAATTATATTATAAAAAATCCCAAATATATAAATAATTGTTTATTTATTATATTTCTAATAGTAACCTTCCATTTTCCTATAAGCTTAAATGTAGGAATAAAGTGTGACGAACGTATTGAAACTCTGAAAAATTACAATAATTGTACAATATTAACTCTCAAAGACCTGAAACAGCATTATAGTAAATAGCTCCTTTAATCTTCCATCAAAATCGTAGAGTAAGTTCCCTTTTAACGCATACAAAATACCCCCATATGTACACAAACCCAACTTGTACATACGGGGGCTAAAACCCATAAAGTGTATAAATCAAGATTTCCCACAGCATTTCTTATACTTTTTCCCGCTTCCGCATGGGCATGAATCATTTCTGCCCACTTTTATGCTTCTGGAAGCCTGTGAATTTCCGGGTTGATAATGACCAGCCCACCAAGTGAACTCTTCATGAACATTTGTAATGGGCCGGCAATCATCTGCATATAACGGATCATAGTTCCTAAATTGCTCCTCCACATCATCGAGCGACATATCAAGGGCATTCACTTTCTTTTGGGCAAAAACCTCTGCGATATCATCATATAAATCTCGGAAATTTAATACCATACATGAATCAATTAGAATGGTATACATATAACCTGATTCATCTACCAAATCCCCCTGCAGTAGATCATGATAGTAATATTCAACCATTTCCCTTGATATACGTTTTTGCAGGACAAGGGATGTAATTGCTTGAATTCCAGTAGCACGAATACACTCATCCAAAGATTGATCATCAATTAAATCAAATAATGCATCCAAATCCGGCATGGAAGGGATATTTCCATCCATAACTATTTCACCGGGATATGTATCAGCAAGTATACGGCCAGCCGTTGTAACCAGGTAATCATCATATAATTCCAATGCATTATCATCCGGTAATTTTAATGTTTGTAAAAATGGATAAAATGCTTCTCTGATGTTTAACTGTCCCAACAAAACAGCTGCATAAATATGGTCAATTCGATCGGGTTCACTAAGAAACAATTCTGGTTCCTTGCGAACCAAATCTAATATACTCAATAGTTCAGGAATAGCATCCTCACGAATCAATAGAAGATCAAGTTCCTCTTTCGGATAGGTGTCGTCTATATAGCGAATTTTTTTTACTAATTCCTTGGTCGAAATAGTTGGATCATCCATCTTATTTCACCCCCGTACCTTTCTTATATAATTAGTTTATCAAACTCTTTCTCGATTCTTCTACTCGCAAACCAATTTTATAATTGCTAAAATGAACAACAGTACAAACAATCTGCTATATTGTTATATCACTAGGGAGTTGTTTTGATGAACAGACATTGGTTAAAGGTTATTATAGGGGCCTTCTTTGAAATCATCTGGGTAAGCGGTCTTAAAAATGCAGACAGTATATGGATGTGGCTGATTACACTTGCTGCAATCTGTATCAGCTTTTATATGATGATTGATGCAAGCCGCTACCTGCCGGTTGGGACGGTATACGCTGTCTTTGTCGGATTGGGAACAGCTGGAACGGTTATTGCGGAGATTCTCTTCTTTGATGAACCGTTAAAAATAGAGAAAATAGCATTAATTCTTCTCTTATTAATAGGTGTGATTGGTTTAAAAATAGTGACTGATGAAGACACCTCCAAAAAGGAGGCTAACTAATAATGGCCTGGTTTGCACTGGTTATCGCTGGATTTTTAGAAATATTTGGGGTCGGCATGATTAATAGATTGAATAAAAATAGGGATCTCTTATCTCTGCTTCTTTTGATTGTCGGTTTTTCGGGGAGCTTTTTCTGTCTATCATTCGCAATGAAGACACTTCCCATGGGTACTGCCTATGCTGTATGGACTGGTATTGGTGCCAGTGGAGGAGCATTAATTGGCATGCTTTTATTTGGAGAAGCGAAAAGCTTAAAACGAATTATTTTCATATTACTCATTTTAATCTCTGCCATTGGTCTTAAATTTGTATCAAAATAGCCCATAACAAAATGACTCGCCCAAAAAGAGCCATGCTATGGCAAACTACTTGCTAACATGGCTCTTCTATTACTTATTCAACCATTCCATGATGATTTCTCTAAACCTTCCATAGCAGGAAGTACCCCTCAAGATAGAATCATGATTTAATGAAGCAATCATATTTTTAACTAAGTAATGTCGCGGCTCTTTATTATGCAATAGTTCATCTTGCAGGAATTCGATTATTTGTAGCTTTTCCGCACGAAACTCAGCATCAACAACCTCTTGTTCAAGGTAAGTCTTTAGTTGGTTAACGGATTGGATTAAATCGTAGCAAAAATCCCTGTTTCCTTTTGGACCCCCCGGAATAAACATAGTTAACACTTCCGGTTCTATTAAAACAACATCATTCTTACTTACATCATCAACAATCACCTTTATGCGATCTAAATAATAACGAATTGCTTTTTTCGCATCAAGATCTCCTTTTGCAATACTATAAAAATGCATGTGGTGTTGGACCATGGCGGATAGAATAATTGCACAATCTAACAAATACGGTTTCTTCTCCACCCCAAAAATATCGACAAGGCGGTTGTGAATCCAATTTAAATATAACCATCTCGTTTGTTTCAAATAATCTTTTAGTTCATTATCATTAGATACCATTACATCTTCAATAAGGGCAAATAATTGATTATGCGAATGTGATTTCCTTTGTACATAAAGTTGCTCTATAAAGATGTCTATATTACTGAGATCCCTCCCAATAATTAATTCATCTCGCTGTTGGTGATACTCTTCAAGGAAGGAATCGTATACAGCTTTGAAAAGTTCACTTTTAGAAGGAAAATAATTATAAAATGTTCCTCTGGAGATCCCGCTATCTTCAATAATTTCTTGAATAGACGTATTTCTATATCCCTTTCCAATGAAAAGTTTCTTTGCATGGCTGATAACTTGCTTTTTTCTTACGTTCATAACAACTCAATCCATTCCTATGACTTCAGTTATTTGAGTGTATATTAGCTTATTTTTAGGGTAAATACAAATTTATATATTCTAAATTATTTTAATTGCTAAACGAAAAGAAAGAGAGTAATATAATCAACATGAATTATGAGTCTAATAATTAAACATATAGTATAAATCAAAAGGAGAGAAGTACATGACAGCAACAGAAAGACAACAAATGCGTCCCAATTATGGGATTATAGCCATTCTTTTAGCCGGTGCATTTGTATCTATATTGAATTCAACATTATTGAATGTTGCCCTTCCGTCCATGATGGCGGATTTTAAAGTTGAGCCAACAACGATTCAGTGGCTCGCAACAGGTTATATGCTGATAAACGGAATTATCATTCCATCAACAGCGTTTTTAATTCAGAAGTTCTCGGTTAGACACTTATTTATAACCGCGATGATTCTATTTACAATCGGAACAATCTTTTCCGGATTTGCACCGAGCTTCGCATTATTATTGGTTGGAAGAATGATTCAAGCAGCAGGCTCTGCCATTATGATGCCCCTCTTAATGAATGTTCTTTTAACGAGCTTCCCAATTGAAAAACGTGGTGGTGCGATGGGGATTTTAGGGCTTGTTATGATTTTTGCCCCTGCAATTGGTCCTACATTATCAGGGTGGATTATTGAACATTATGAATGGAGATATCTGTTCTATATGATCATCCCGTTTGCCGTTATTGTTTTACTACTATCGATTTTTAAATTAAAAGATAAGAAAGAAAAAAGTAACGCTTCATTGGATGTATTATCCGTTATTTTTTCAAGTGTCGGATTCGGAGGGTTATTATATGGATTCAGCTCGGCGGGTAGTAAAGGCTGGGATGATGTTGAAGTATTCGGTACACTGATTGCAGGTGTAATTGGCTTGATTTTGTTGATTGTTCGCCAATTTCAACTGGAAAAGCCGATGCTCGATTTCCGTGTCTATAAATATCCAATGTTCTCCTTATCTTCAGCTATATCGATTGTTTTGAATATGGCGATGTTTTCAGCCATGATTTTAATGCCAATTTACCTGCAAAATATACGTGGTATATCCCCATTAGATTCTGGTTTATTAATGCTTCCAGGTGCAATCATTATGGGAATTATGTCACCAATTACAGGTAAATTATTTGATAAATTTGGCGGTCGGATTCTTGCCATAATCGGTTTAACCATCACAGTCGCTACAACTTATTTCTTCAGTCAATTAACAACTGAAACTACTTATGGAACATTAATTGTGATGTACTCTGTTCGTATGTTCGGTATGTCAATGGTCATGATGCCGATTATGACCAACGGGATGAATTCATTGCCTGCCCGATTAAATCCACATGGTACAGCTATGAACAGTACACTTAATCAAGTATCCGGTGCAATTGGTTCCGCCTTACTTGTTTCCGTTATGACATCACGTACGAAAATACATGCGGAAGAATTGGCAGAAAAAGCAATGAGTAAGCTTACCGGTCAACCAAGTCCAGAAGAAATAGCTCAATTGGAGGCACAAATCTATACTCAAGCAACAGTAGATGGGATTAACGATGCATTCTTTATAGCGACATTTATTGCTGTATTGGCTCTTATCCTTGCCTTCTTTGTTAAACGACCAAAGAGAGCAGACGAACAAATCAACTTACAAAAAACACAAGACCTCTCCCAGTAACAGGAGAGGTTTTTCTTATTATTCCCAAGTCCATTCTTCTATATTGTTTAACAAAGATAGAGGCTGTTCATTTGATTGAAATGCCAGCTCCCCTAAATTTAATCCTTTCTTTGTATAGTATAAATGATCTGGATGGACCAACCATATCCATGGTAAATCCTTCGCGGTCTGCCTCAGAATTGATTGCCATATTTTAAAATCACCGCTAGCGAGCACTCCCTCAACCAACTGATTCACTTCAGCAGATATATGTAAATTCACCTTAGAATTATCTTTATGGAACCTATGATACAAATCAATCGGACTATGATTACCCACACGCATAATTAACGGATTATTAAACTTATTTGAATTGATTTCCTTCTCATTCTGACCAACCACTTCTACTGAGATTCCAATTTCAGCTAATTGTTGCATAAGTAATGTCCCCATGGACTGCGCTATGGGGTCAGACTCCAAAAATAAAAGCTTAAACTTCGCTTCTATTCCCTGTTTTTCCAATACACCATCCTCATCATTATCAATCCATCCCGCAATTTGCAAAATTTCTTTAGCTTTGTCGATATTATTATATTCAACCTCTGTATCTTTGTGGCCCCATGGAAGCCGCTCAGCATCATGATAGGCTGCTTCTCCATATCCATATAGAACTTCATTTATGAGGTAATCACGATTAACTGTTAAATTAATTGCCTGGCGGATGGGCCATTCACTCGTTACCTCGTTTCCAGTTTCTTTGGCAGAGACATCCGATTTCGTTGGGGCAGCAGTAAAGGAGATTCCATACTGATCACTACCTTTAAAAGCATTGATATCCATTCCATCTATTACGCCGACATTTGCAAATGCGGGAGATGTTTGAGCGACATCTACCAGATCCTTTTGCGCCGCTGCATAGGCTTCTTCCTCATTCATGAAAAGAATGATAATCCTTTTAAAGATAGGCTTTTTCCCATAATATTGCTCATTTCTGACAAAAACCGCCTGCTCTCCTGCATTCCAATCCTCCAGAATATAAGGACCTGAACCAATAGGATTCAATGTGAATAATTCATCATAATGATTCTCAGGGACTATTCCAAGCTGAGCAGCTGTATAACTAAAGGTTGACAAGGGTTTCTCCAATCGGAAATGGATAGTGTATTCATCTATGACCTTGACTTCTTTTAACAAAGATAAATCCTGCCATCCATTGTACTTAGCAGTATTAAAGGTAAAAGCTACATCACTCGCTTTCACTTGTTCCCCATTCGAAAAATATGCATCATCCCTAATTTTAAATTCCCAGGTCATTTTATCTTCACTGACCTGATATTCATCAGCTAAATCATATGTAATTCCCATATCCTTATCAAAGGATAATAAAGTACTTTGAATTAAAGGAGAACCGTTTGCCTGTGTATACAGAAAAGGGTCAAATCCTTTAATCGCATTCGGAGACAGCGCAACCGTTAATTCTTCCTGAATGGCTTCAGCTGTACCTATCCCTGCTCCCATATTAAAATATCCGGTAATCAAAATTATGATGATGATCCTTTTTATGATTTTCTCCATCTTAATCCCCCGTTAGATAACGGCATTACTTAAATAGATACCAAGTAGCCACAATAATAATATGTATTATGTACATACACCCCTAGTTAATTCTATTTATCCAAAAGAAAAGAAACAGGCTTTGAAACCTGCCTCTCCTCTAAATTCCTTTTATTTATCCCCTTAGAATCCAAATCAGTATAACTAATGAAATATACCTGATTATCTAACTAATATGAGTAGTCTAAGAAGTGCCAGGTATGTTTTGGATTCTATCGTCTTTATCTTCTTTTTGATTCTCGGAGCTCCCCTCCGAATGGTTCGGAACTACATTTTCACTTTCAGAACGACCTTCTGAATCATTCGGAGTCTTATTTTAATTATCTTTTGTTTGTTCTATATTGTTGCCGTTGGAATCAATTATCCCAGCTAAGCTTTTTTTAAATAAATACGTACTTCATAGGCATCTAATTTTGTGCTTGTCGTTTCATTATAGTTAGAAATCAGAATAGATGTCCCCTGCAAATCCATTTCACTGTTCAGCTCAATATGTATAGTGTTCGGCTGAACATTAGAAACAAAGTAAATCGTCTCATCAGCGTAGCTTCTTTTGTATCCATAAAGATGAGAATGTCCTTTAAATAATTCCTGATAATCCCCATATACAAAGACCTTGTGCTGACTCCGCAGCTTGATCAGCTTTTGATAAAAATAAAAGATTGATTCAGGATTATGCAATTCATTGTTCACATTGATTGATTTATAGTTTGGATTAACTCGAATCCACGGTGTACCTGTTGTAAATCCCGCATGTTCTTCATTGGTCCATTGCATCGGTGTACGGCTATTGTCTCTGCTTAATGGCTGCAAATCTCTAAGAACCGTATTCGGGTCCCATCCCTTTGACACCAACTCAGCATACTGATTTTTCATCGCAATATCGTTATATTCGTCAATAGAAGAAAGGCGAATCCCTGTCATTCCTATTTCCTCTCCTTGATAAATATAAGGCATACCCGGCAAAGAATGCAGCAACGCAGCAAATAGTTTGGCTGATTGAACACGATACTCTTTATCATTACCATATCTGGTTACCACTCTTGTATGATCATGATTATTAATAAATTGTGAGTTCCATCCTTTCTCTTTCAATCCTTCATACCAGCGCGCCTGAATCTCTTTAAATTTCTTTAAGTCCCAGGTTGGCATTTCATCACAAACTTCAAAATGAAACAAGGTATTCAGTTCATGGCGGTTTTTATCCACATATAATAACCCTTGCTCCGGCGTCACGAAGGCTACCTCCCCTACGGTTAACACATCATAATGACGGAATACCTGTTCATTCATCTCCTGCAAATAATCATGAACTTTGGGATGGTTGGCCAAATAACGAATATCATCCGGATCGTCTGCATCCGGAAAATCCTCCGGCTTCGCAAGCAGGGCAATTGCATCTAGCCTAAATCCATTAATCCCTTTCTTTAACCAAAAATTTAGAATTCGATATATTTCTTTACGGACTTCTTCATTCTCCCAATTCAAATCGGGCTGTTCAGCTGCGAATGAATGAAAATAATACTGACCAGTCCGTTGATCATATTCCCATGCTGACGGGGAAAAGTAAGAACGCCAATTATTGGGAGGGTTCACTTGGTCTCCATCTCTCCAAATATACCAATCTCTTTTTGGATTATCTTTGCTGGATCTGGATTCTTTAAACCAATCATGCTCATTTGAAGTATGATTTATGACTAAATCCATAATAATTTTTAGATCTCGTTTTTGTGCTTCCCTCATTAATTCCTCAAAATCCTCCATACTGCCCGCTTTCGGCATAATGGAATAATAGTCGGAAATATCATATCCATTATCTTTATCAGGAGAAAGGTAAAAAGGATTGAGCCAGATTACATCTGCACCCAACTCTTTTATATAATCCAGCTTCCTTATTACCCCTCTTAAGTCTCCATATCCATCCCCATCACTATCATAAAAGCTTCTCCAATAAACCTGGTACACGACACTTTCTTTCCACCATTGTTTATCCATCTCTCCCACCTCATAAAATGAATTATGTGAAGCTTATCTTTCTATTATTTTTCATTAGTTTAAGTAGAACTTTTTCTCTACCATTTAAGAGCATACATCTCGCGCTTCTTCTTGTTCCTCAGCAATTTAAATAAGAAAAGTTGAGCTTGTATGCCCTTTCATTTTTATTTTTAGGATATCGCAATATTTAATATAGAAGTTCTATTTGAAGTAAGCCTGCTTTCTAAATCCTTTTAATATTCGCAGTGCGTCCTTTAACAACACGTATTCTTCCAGGGAATTAGAAAGCTGAAGTCTGTCATATAATTGACCAGCCTGCTCATTTACACAATCCCCTTCTAAAGCCAGAATCGAATCGAGCTTTACTAATATTTCTCTCATCAGATGGACATCTACATCCTCCCTTTGCATCCGCAAGAACATATCATAAATGGCATGATTCAAACGGCGCTGAGATGATAGAAAGTTTTCCATTTCTTCAAGCTGCAGCATTTGATTATTTAAAAGTATTCTTTCCTCTATTAAAGCGGAAACGGCAAATAAATGATTGATTGTATGTGCATTATTTCTTTGGTTTAAATAAGCGGACACTTCATGCTGCAATTCCTTGGATACTTGTTTGTAGCTTTTCATCAAATCTCTTGTACCCTTTTCCAGCGTATGTGGAAGTAATAAACGATTTGCAAGCATACCAATACCTATCCCTATCAGTACAAGCATAACTCTTCTCAGTGACAGGAGCGTCGGGTCGCCCGTGAGAGCAGCTGTTCCAAGAGCAGATATCGTGACAGTCAATACGACATTTCTATACTTCACCGCATAGCCATTCAAATACCCAACCAGCAAGACCAGGAAGGAGCGTATAGTCGTTTCATGAAAAATACTAAATAATAGTACAAAGATAGCCGCTCCCATTAAAGTGCCGATCACGCGTTCCTTGAAGCGATATTTAGCTGTCTCATAATAAGGTTGCGTCACAGAAAATATAGTAAATAAAATCCAGCGTCCTTCATTGATGTTAAAATAATCAACGATTAAAGCAACAGCTGCAATAGTGATACCCAATCGCAGTGCATATGTGAAACGAGCTGAATGTCGATTAATGTCCTTTAAAAATTGATAGGTATTCCGGTAGCCTCTAGGAATCTCTACCACACTCTCAACCTTGTTCAGTTCAGATGATTCACTGGTATGAAGGTACCTCAATAATTCACGCAATAATTTCAACGTACTAATCATTTCGACTATGTATGCGGATTCATGTTTGTTAAGCGCTATGTTTAGATTATTCAATGAATCATCAGATAAGCTTGACCCTTTATTGGCGTAATCCCTCATCTGTCTCAATTCAAAATTCAGAGCATCCAAGACATCCTCTGGGTAGTCACTTGCAGCTTTGCGGTTTAACATCAAATGCAGTTTTTCAAGACAGACCGAAATCTTCAAACGAACTCTGCCTTCGTGAGTCAGATAATAACCCTTGACACTCCGAAAATAAATCACCTTCCTGAACTCGTTGATATCAGACAGAATGATGGAATCCAACTCTTGATCAGGCTGGTTATCTCGAATACGATTTAACTTTTCTTGCAAATGGCTACATACCTGCAAGAAATAATGATTGCCCCTTTTAGATAATTTCCTTCTATTAAATACCCATTGTACCATCATGATAATCAAAGCCCCTGCAACCAGAGACATTAGTCTCAATGGGAATTCCTCCAACGGAACTGGATCGGTCAAAATGAATAAATATTGCAAACCAACCGCAATATGGATAGGTCCTTTTATGTTAGATGTGAAAAAGTATCCTACAATAAACATAGCGATAAAGTTTACTAAAATTCCTACCCAGGGATTGATCAAGGCCAGTTGACCAAATATTCCTTGGGACAAATTGACTGCCAAAATCAGCATGAAACTCTTCCATGGGGATACAGTAAAATCCCTCTCTAAATACATGAGCAGAGCAACCACAGTCGTGACCCCAATCAAAACATTATGCTGCCCAAACACAGCCTCAAAGCCTGTCACAAAAAGGATAACAAAGATAAATATCAATGTTTTTGATATGATCAGCTGCTTCATAGCTTCCCTTCCTTACCTATAAATTGCTATACCAGAATATTAAATCACAGTATAACATACTATGCTGCCAGGAAAAAAACACAGGAAAAGGCTTTCTAGCTTGGAACATTCATTAATGCTAATAAAAAAATGTCCCAAAAGATAAGTTTTCACTTCCTTTTGGGACAGTCTATATAAAATCTATATTTATAGTACTCTCTTATTTGCCTATAAACATTTGTGTCCAGTAGTTGCCGTTCTCCACATAACCAATTCCGATATGTGTATAGCTGGAGCTTAAGATATTTTTTCTATGACCGTCACTATTCATCCACGCATTTACTACTTCTTCTGGCGTGCGTTGACCCATAGCAATATTTTCAGCTGCCGCTCTATAAGAAATGCCAAATTGTTTCATCATATCAAATGGAGATCCGTAAGTTGGGCTTGTATGACTGAAATAGTTATTCTTCTGCATATCCTCTGATTTGATACGCGCTACTTTACTTAGCTCTGTATCTAGTGTTAAAGGTTTTAAGCCTTGTTTTTCACGTTCCGCGTTAGTAAGTTCTAGTACTTCCTGCTCATATGCACTTACTTCATAATCGTTTGATTCTGTATCATTGGAATCAGAATTATCTTCTTCCACAGTTGGAGCATCCGTACTTGGTTTATTTTGTTCCACGGCATTGTTTGAACCAGAATCCGTATCCTGACTTGGTTTATCAATAGTTGGAAGTTGAACAGATCCCCATGGGAATTTAATAATGCCTCCGCTGATCATCACTTTATATGAAGTTGTTGTATTCGGTTTAGAAGATACACTGGCTGCCTCCGCTCCTGTTATAGCTGTAATGGAAAGCGCTGCGGCTGCTGCAATTGTAACGATAAGTTTATGTTTCATTGGTAAATCTCCTCCTGTCATGATATTTGTTTAATCGACAAAGACATCGTAACATGAGTTTTTTGTAACATTTGAACCATAAACTACCAGACAGCTCGAGATAGGATAATAGACATCCTTCTCACATAGCGCGCACCTAACTTAATATATTGATATATCAACAGTCCTGCTTAAATCTCTCTTTTTTCCATATTCCGGATATCAAGTCCCTCTTTTTGTAAAATCCCCACTTTTATCCTATAAAATAATTATTGACAGGTATTTAATAATAGAGGATTCATTACTGTTACTACAGGTATGTTACAAGCATTGCAGTTATTTTTAAATAATGTTGAGTATACCCATATTGCAGTCTATGGTATGGGGAATTTAAATAGATGGAGTTTCCTATACAGTACTTTTATAGAACAAATGGAGAAAACAAATTGTTTTCTCCATCTCTGTTCTTCTGACTTGTTCGTTGAATATAGCAGGGTAATTTCTATATAGTAGACATCTCGTAAGCGACACCATAAACTTTACAATCAAATCCTTAAAGGTTAACTAACTACTTTAAAGAGTCGTGACAGTTACTTATATATACAGGAGACTGTCGCAGAAAATCCCTTTATCATAGTCAATTGAAAAGGAGCAGGTTGTTACCTGCCCCTACCATATCACATTCATTTGTGACCTCTTTATTTCCATTCGACAACTTTGTCTACTGCAAGACGCATAGTCGGGAATCCATTATCAGCCGCCTTACCCATGGTCATAATCATGACCGGAGCATGTCGTTCTTGATCCAATCCAAACACATCATTAATACGGGTTTTATCGAATCCCGCAATAGGATTGGTATCATATCCGTGAGCACGAGCCACAAGCATCAATTGCATAGCTACATGGCCGCAGTCGGTCATGACGATATCTCTGCGATCCTGTTCAGTTAGTGAAGCAATCCATCCTAAAACACCTTCAAGCTGGCGTTCTTTATATTCAGCAGGCATATACCCAAGCTCTACATTTGCGCTATAAATCTCATCAGCTTTTAATGTATTGTGCAAGTCGCCAAAAATTGCAATCGTCACCGCTGATGTATCAATTTTTTTATGATTGGTCGGTGAGGCAATATCCATCAATTTTGCTTTTGCCTCATCGCTTTCTATAACAAGAAAAAATCAAGGCTGTAGATTCGTTGAAGATGGTGCGCTGGTTGCTTCACTGAATATTGCTGTCATCTCTTTATGACTGATTTTAACCATAGGATCGTAACTTTTTATGGAACGGCGTCCCATTAAGATTTTTCTGAAATCATTAGTTGGGATAACATGAGAACTATTGGACATGTTTATTCTCCTTTATGATTAGATTGGACTGGACGGTATTACATCAGGTCTTGATTAAAAAATTTATTCAGTTTCCGAATCACTATTAATATATAACTCTATTCTCGATTGCTTGATAGGCCTTGAATAATCCCTTACATTCTTCATGATCAACTCGCTGTAAATCATATGAACGCTTCCCATCAATCATTTTATAAAAGACATCATCTCTAAACCCTATTTTATCTGTATCCAATCGATCACATCCATAATAAACAGTCGTGATACCTGCCCAAAGGATGGCCCCTAAGCACATAGGACAAGGCTCAGCCGTTGTATAAAGCTCTGCTCCGGATAGGTCATAATGATTTTCATGAAGGCATGCTTCCTTAATCGCAACTATTTCTCCATGCATGGTTGGATCAAGCTCCTTAACCACCATATTATGGCCCTTTCCAATGATTTTACCATCCTTGACAATGACAGCTCCGAAAGGTCCGCCATGCCCTTGTTTAATTCCTTCATATGCTTCTTCAACAGCGGCTTTCATAAATGGATTCATACGCCTTAATACCCCCGATATTTGATTTATCAATAGGATGCTGTATCTTCGGTGTAGACTCATAATTCAAATCTATTGTATTACTTGACGGTTAGTCAATATTCCCGTTAGACCTTACTCATAATCATCAATTGCTTTATCACGCCATTTTTGTTCAAATAGATAAAACACTTCCAAATAACGATTTTTAATCTTTTCCTCATCCATTTACTATCTGATCCATGCGCGTATAGTCAGTTCTCATCAACTGGCAACCATTCATTATCAAACGCAGGGATGGCCCTCACATCATTCATTAAATATTTGAAAATGAATTAATCGGGAATATAAAAACAAGAGTATTCCAAATGATTAATTAATTGGAATGCTCTTTTTTATGGATTTTATTCTATACTAATAAGTAATGATGAATTCAATAAAAAACATGAGGTGACCTTTTTGGAGAAACAAAAATACAGGGACCTTAAATTAGGTGAACGCGGAGCAATCCTAAGTATTGTTGCATACTTATTTCTTTCCATATTAAAGCTGATTGTTGGATATATAAGTGAGTCTGAAGCATTACGTGCAGATGGGCTGAACAATATAACTGACATCATTGCCTCAGTAGCTGTATTAATTGGTTTAAAAGTTTCTCAGCGGCCTCCCGATAGCGATCATGCATATGGGCACTGGAAAAGTGAATCGATTGCCTCTCTCCTATCTTCTTTTATCATGATGACAGTAGGTATCCAAGTTCTAACGGATGGATTCCAATCCATTTTAAGCAGGGAAAAAAATATACCTGATATAACGGCAGCATACACGGCGATTTTTTCCGCCCTCGTCATGTACTTCGTCTATCGCTATAATATAAAGCTAGCCAAAAGAATCAACAGCCATTCCGTAAAAGCTGCTGCCAAAGACAATATTTCTGATGCGTATGTCAGTATTGGAGCAGCAATTGGCATATTCGGCTCCCAGCTAAATATGCCTTTCCTCGATACAATTACTGCCATACTCGTAGGGTTATTGATTTGCAAAACAGCCTGGGATATTTTTAGAGAAGCATCCCATTACTTATCAGATGGCTTTGATGAGTCTAAGATTAAAATCTATCAAAATTCCATTGACCAAATAGAAGGGGTTAAAGGAATTAAAAAAATTATGGGACGAAATTACGGAAATAATGAAGTCATTGATATCATTATTTTGGTAGACAACACGTTAAATATTAAAGAAGCCCATGATATTGCTACTCTTGTAGAAAAGGATTTAATGAAGGATCATGGAGTCTATCGTGTCCATGTTCATGTGGAACCATATGAAGAAAAAACAGAAAAAAGGCCAGGCCCAAATTAATGATAGGTATCCGGCTGTTTGCCCTAAAGAGCTACAAATTGGTTGTTTATATTACTGAATCTACCACTACTCCATAAACCTTCTGATATTTTATACGAAAAAAGGCATTCCAATGGGAACGCCTTTTTCAATTTAATAAGCTAGCCGGTAGATCAGTATTCTCTCAAACGGATTCGTTTCATTTAGAACAATCTCTTTGTGTAGTTCAAACACAGATTGATTTTCAAGAAAATATATATAATCCTCAGATGGATAATATAATATTAGGTGTACCTCGCGATATGTTTCTTCAACGGACAACAGAATGTTCGTTAGAACCTGGCGGAATATTTGTATCGTAAAAGGATTAAAGAAATAAAACCTATTATAAGTTGGTTGAATTTGAAACTCCTCTGCCAGACAACAGTGAAATTGAATTCGGTCTTTCCCCTTGTAATTATAGTTCTTGAGATTTTCCTCAGCTTCATTAATAAATTGTTCATTCATTTCTACCCCACTTACAAACGCCCCTGTCTTGTAATGAAGAAAGAAATTTAGTCTCCCCTTTCCGCATCCAAAATCGACCATATGATCATCCCTATTAAGGTCATACTCATCCAATAACTTTTCTAAAATCCAATACGGAGTCGGCTCATATCGGTGATAATGCATAGAATTATAAAATCCAGTTTGATTACCGACTGTTTTTATATGTAATAACTCATCATAATCTTTTTCGTTCATTGTATAACTCCGTTTCACTTATCTAGATTACTCATAAGTTTAAGCCTTTTTGATACTGATCGAAACCCTTTTTCTATATAATAGGCGTTTTCAGATTTCACATCCTAGTATTCACATAAAAATGCTACTTTAAAGTGACAATTTTACAATAAATTCTAAGAATATAATTAATTGTTAATTTGTTCACAACTTTGTCAAAATTGAAGATTTCCATGTCTTCTTTTAGTTTCATATATTTGTAATTTTGAAATTCAGTTATTATATTGAAAATCAGGGGCTATGGAAAAAGGAAGAATTATACCTAAATAGCAGCAAGAAAGGGAAATTATAACTATCAAGGTGTGCAGATTTACTGAATTTCCCTTACATAGCTTGAATTTACTTATTACATTAGGAAGGGGAAAAATATGAATAAAAAATGGGCACTTTTGAGTTCCATGATGGCGTCTATTCTTATGTTAGCGGGATGTGACTGGGTTGTATTCGACACAAATGGTCCTGTCGCAAAAACACAATCCAATGCCATTCTTTTCTCAATGGCTTTAATGGCAGCTGTTGTGCTTGTAGTATATGTACTTTTTATCGTTATTTTATATAAATACCGAGCATCCAAAGCTCCAAAAGATTACGAGCCTCCACATATGGAAGGCAGCAAGGCGCTTGAAATAACATGGACAGTCATACCAATTATTATTGTAGCCGTTTTAGCTGTAGTCACAGTTAAAACTACATTTGAAGTAGAAGGAAAGCCAAAAGGCTATGAAGATCAAAAACCATTGGTTATCTACGCAGCTTCTTCAAACTGGAAATGGCATTTCAGTTATCCAGAGCAAGGTATTGAAACGGTTAACTATGTAAACATTCCAACTAATAGAGTAGTAGAATTCCGTCTATATTCTTATGGACCAATTACAAGCTTCTGGATTCCACAGCTCGGTGGTCAAAAATACGCCATGAGTGACATGGTAACAAAATTAAATTTTGTAGCTGAAACACCAGCTTCCATGATGGGAAGAAATGCAAACTTCAGTGGTGAAGGCTACGCCCATATGGATTTTGAAGCACTGTCTATGACTCCAGATGATTTCGAAGAATGGGTTAGTGATGTAAAAGCAAATGAAGATAAGTTAACAGAAGAAAAATTTGAAAAACTGCTTGATACAGCACACGTCGGCAGACAATCATATTCTTCTACTCACTTGGATTTCAGCCCTCCACCGGAAGGACATCATCATGGTTCTGAACCATCTTCATCAAACGAGAGCGATGAAGCAGACAACACGTTTGATGAAGATACAGAAAAAGGTAATTCCGAGCACGAAGATCATTCAAATCATTAAAATTAAAGCTTTCATAAGAAAGGAGTTACAACCTTGGATTGGGATAAATTTATAGTACATGGTGGCCCGTTAATCTATGGCGCAATGGTAAGTATTGTCGCTGTATCGCTGGCTATCGTTACCGGCCTGACTTATTTTAAGAAATGGCGCTGGCTTAAAGATGAATGGCTTACCACTGTTGATCATAAACGTATTGGGGTCATGTATATTCTCTGTGCTTTAGTTATGTTATTCCGCGGCGGTGTTGATGGTTTATTAATGCGTGGACAGTTAGCTAAGCCTGAAAACGGACTGCTTGATGCACAGCATTATAACGAAATCTTTACAACGCATGGCGTGGTTATGATTTTATTTATGGCAATGCCATTTATCATTGGATTAATGAATATTGTTGTGCCTCTTCAAATTGGGGCGCGTGACGTTGCTTTCCCTTATTTAAATGCTATCAGCTTCTGGTTATTCTTTGCCGGAGCAATGCTATTTAATATCTCGTTCGTTATTGGTGGATCACCGGATGCCGGATGGTCAGCCTACTTCCCGCTTGCAGGTATAGAATTCAGCCCTACTGTGGGGAATAACTACTACAGTATTGCGATTCAGATTGCCGGTATTGGGACGCTGCTAACGGGTGTTAATTTTATCGTTACCATTTTAAAAATGAGAGCACCTGGTATGACTCTATGGAAAATGCCAATGTTCACATGGTCTATTTTAATCACTAGCATCATTATCGTTTTTGCTTTCCCTGTTTTAACAGTAGCTCTTGCCTTAATGATGTTTGACCGTTTGTTTGGTACACAATTTTTCACTATGCAAGATGGCGGAATGGATATGCTTTGGGCTAACCTGTTCTGGGTATGGGGCCATCCTGAAGTATATATCGTTATTCTTCCTGCCTTTGGTATATTCAGTGAGGTTATTTCAACATTCGCGAGAAAAAATCTGTATGGATACAAATCAATGGTGTTCAGTATGCTTGCCATCTCTGCCCTATCCTTTACTGTATGGGTTCACCATTTCTATACGATGGGTCAAGGTGCCATGGCAAACAGCTTCTTCTCGATTACTACGATGTTAATCGCTGTACCTACAGGAGTTAAGATATTTAACTGGCTCCTTACGATGTATAAAGGAAAAATTGAAATTACCACGCCAATGCTGTATGCCCTGGCATTCATACCAATCTTCACCTTTGGTGGAGTCACAGGGGTTATGCTAGCGATGGCAAGTGCGGATTATCAATATCATAATACAATGTTCTTGGTAGCCCATTTCCACTATGTTTTAATACCGGGTACAGTGTTTGGGGTACTGGCGGGTATGTATTTCTGGTTCCCTAAAATCTTTGGATTCAAATTAGACGAGAAATTAGGAAAAATCGCATTCTGGATTATTTCTATTTCATTCAATGTCACATTCCTGCCTCTATTCGCATTGGGACTTAAAGGGATGAACCGAAGAATGTATACGTACTCTGAAGAAACTGGGTATGGACCATTGAACCTTATCGCATCATTAGGTGCTGTAGGTTTAGCAATTGGATTCATCGTTCTCGTTTATAGCTTCTACTGGAGCTTCCGTTATGCTCCAAGACTAAAAGGAGACTCAGATCCATGGGGTGGCCGTACATTGGAATGGGCAACGAAAACACCTGTTCCAGCCTATAACTTTGCCATTACTCCTGAAGTGGATTCTGTAGATTCCTGGTGGGATCACAAAAAAGGTACACATAATCTGTTCACACGAAAAATCGAAGAAATACACATGCCTAGCAGTGACTTTAAACCGTTTCTAATGGCAGTGGCCTTCTTCTTCTGGGGATTCTTTATGGTATTTAGTATGTGGATTCCAGCCATTATCGCTGCGGTTCCAATTATCTATTTGATGTTTGTACGTTCCTTCAATGATGATCATGGGTTCCATATATCTGTGAAAGAAATTGAAGAAGAAGAAAGAAAATTGCGAGGTGAAACAGAATGAAATTAGATGCCTCTCAACCATTGGAATATAGTACTGAACAAAATCAGCTTAAGATACTGGGCTTCTGGATTTTCCTTGGAGCAGAGATCGTATTATTCGCTACACTGTTTACTGTCTACTTTGTACTGGAAAATCGTACAGGTGATGGGCCTTCCGGGAGCGATATCTTCGCTCTTGGTGGGGTTTTAGCTGAAACCTTTATTCTTTTGGCAAGTAGTTTTACGATTGGGATCGCGATTCACGCTATGCGGATGGGCATGAAAAAAGCAATGATGGTTATGTTCTCGATTACGCTTATCCTTGGATTAGCCTTCCTAGGCATTGAAATTTATGAGTTCTTCCATTATGTACACGAAGGAGCTTCCATCCAAACAAGCGGCTTCACTTCTGCATTACTTACATTGCTTGGAACACACGGAGCCCACGTAACCGGAGGAATTCTATGGGGAATCGCTATTCTGATTCAAGTGAGCAGACGCGGAATTAATCACCTTACTGCCAATAAAGCATTTATTTTTTCACTGTACTGGCACTTCCTGGACGTTGTTTGGATTTTCATCTTCAGCTTCGTCTACCTGAAAGGACTGATGTAAAATGGCTAAGTTATTCCCTAAAGAGCATATCATAGGATTTTTATCATCCATCGCTCTAACAGTGGCAGCATTATTAGTTCTTTTCCTGGAGATATCATTTGGATTTAAAATGGCTATTTTGCTTATCACAGCTGGCTTACAAGCAAGTTTGCAGATATTCCTGTTCATGCATATTAATGAATCCAAGGAAAGAAGAACACTCTATACCAATATCCTTTATGCATTATTTGTAGCCCTAGTTACCATCTTCGGTTCCATGTTCGTCTTGCTTTGGGATTGGTAAAAATCGATACAGCTATACGAAACGGACAGCGAGTTCTAGTCGCTGTCCGTTTTTCTTATTATGAGTTTGCCAAAGTAAGAGCTCCTATGCCTACCATTCCCCTCATTCTGTTCGTCCCTTAATCCTATATAATAGATATTTCTCTATTACTCAAATTACCTGCATACCATACACATGCTTCTATAAACTACCATGTATTCATTTTAAAAATTCTTTTATGATGGAACTATATGAACCAGGAGTGATTGTATGAAAATATCTCTAATAAACAAGGATGGCATTATAAAAGAGGTCAAGCTTGGCTTCAGTTGGACTACTCTCTTTTTTGGAATATTCCCTGCTTTATTTCGCAAAGACTATAAATGGGCGATTATTATGCTTGGTATATCCATCACAATCAATCTTTTTCTATTTGGATTAGGCGCATTGCTAACAAGCGGCGTTTTCGCCTTTATCTATAATAAAATCTATATTAAAAACCTAATTACAAACGGCTATCGCCCTGTTTATGCTGCCGATCGAGAAATATTAATCAAGAAACAGCTATTAGCTGCTTAAAGTTATTGGTCCCTTAGCCTTAAGGGACCATTTCTATTACAACCCCATCTACTCATCTCTTTTCATTGGAAGAACCAATTTATAACCTCAACCACCCTTTCTAATCTATCTACTCTCGAAAAAATATACCTGCAACGAATGATTGACATAAAATACAGCCATCTTATAGAATGAAACAGTCACTCATTTATATAGACCAGTCATTATACTTGAAAAGAGGGATTTCATGTGAGTGCAAAAATGGACTCGCGTCAAAAAATTTTAGAGGCTGCTACTCGCCTTTTCAACATACAGGGATATCATGCAACAGGCTTAAATCAAATTCTGAAGGAAAGCGGTGCCCCTAAAGGGTCTTTATATTATCACTTCCCTGATGGTAAAGAACAACTGGCCGTAGAAGCAGTCAATAAAATGGCCGTTCAAATTGAAAATGATATTAAGCTGGCCATGAATCAGTATGATCATGCCTTAGAGGCATTCCAATATCATATTGAAAAAATCGCTCAACATTTCAATAAAAATGACCTTTTTGAAGGTTTACCAATTGGATTATTGGCAGCGGAAACTTCCTTAATGAGCGAACCTTTACGCAAAGCGTGCAAGGCAGCATTTGAAGGCTGGGAAACACTTTATTATGATAAAATGCTTCAAGATGGCTTTGAACCAGAAAAAGCGCACCGTTTAAGTCTATTGGTTAATTCAATGATCGAAGGAGCCATCACCCGTTCGCTAACCAATTTAAATGGACAGCCTTTACTAAACATCTCTAAATGTCTGCCCGATATATTAAAGAAATAAGCAAACATAAATGTATATCCTTATCAGCGTATTATATAGACTGGTCTAGTAATTATACATAATGAAAGGGGAATATTATTTGAGTAATAATCATGCTACAAATTTAGAAAATAAGCAGATTAAGCCACTTCCAATCGTGATTGCTATTATGATTGGTGCTTTTATTGGACTCTTCAGTGAAACTGCCTTAAATATGGCTTTTACAAACATTATGGATGACTTTCACATTGGTCCCCATGTCGTTCAGTGGTTAACAACAGGATATTTACTTGTACTTGGGATTCTTGTGCCTGTAACTGCATTACTGCTCCAATGGTTTACTACCAAGCAACTATTTAGTGCCTCCCTCATTTTTTCAATCGTAGGGACCTTAGTAGGAGCTATGGCACCTAACTTTGCCATTCTTCTATTAGCACGTGTCATTCAGGCTATAGGAACAGGTCTATTACTACCGTTAATGACAAATGTTATTATGGTTATATACCCACCTCATAGACGCGGAACAATTATGGGGATGATGGGGCTTGTCATTATGTTTGCACCTGCTGTCGGTCCAACCCTATCAGGATTAATCGTAGACAGTCTGGGCTGGCAATCGATTTTCTGGCTATGCTTACCTTTGCTTATTTTTACATTCGTATATGGTCTCATCTATATGCAAAATGTATCAACCATCACAAAACCAAAAATAGATATTCTGTCTATTATTCTTTCATCCATTGGTTTTGGAGGAATCGTCTTTGGTTTCAGCAGTGCCGGGGAGGGTGCTAGCTCATGGAGCGACCCAGCTGTTCTTTTACCGATTATTGTTGGGGCACTCAGCCTTATCCTATTCTCTTTCCGCCAGTTTAAAATGGAACAGCCAATGCTTAATTTACGCGTATTTAAGTTCCCTATGTTCTCTATTGGACTTTTAATGGTATTCCTGGGTATGATGATCATCTTATCCTCATCCATTCTTTTGCCTATGTACTTAAAGGGCGGAATGTTATTGTCAGCTTTTGCAGCCGGCCTTGTCTTATTGCCTGGCGGTATTGTGAATGGAATTATGTCACCAATTACGGGGAAATTATTTGATACCTTCGGGCCAAAATACTTGGTTATTCCCGGTTTTGTATTAACAACAATATTTACCTACTTATTTACTAATATAACAACCGAAACTACCCAATTAACGGTTATCATCTTGCACACATGCATGTTGATTGGGGTTGCCATGATTATGATGCCTTCGCAAACAAATGGGTTAAACCAGTTGCCAAGACAGTATTACCCTGATGGAGCTGCTGTCATGAATACACTTCAGCAAATAGCAGGGGCGATTGGGACAGCAGTTGCTGTTAGCATCATGTCAGCTGGCCAGGCAAGCTATTTGGCTACGGCTGATCCCAATAATCCGCTTGCTGCCTCTGAAGCTTTGACAGCCGGTGTCCAAAACGCCTTTCTATTTGCGTTAATTGCCTCCATAATCGGACTGGTAGTCTCTTTCTTCATTAAGCGTGTAGATGTTTAAAAGTATATAGAATAAGAGGGTGGCAAAATCGGTGCCACCCTCTTTTTTATTTATTAATCTAATTACATAACAAAATCTCTCTTGTAAACCCAATCTTCTTCGCTTGACATCGATCCTGTATAGTTAAGCCAGCTTCCTTAATCATGTCATCAATTCGTTCCCCGGTAACAACAACAATTCTGTCTGCAATGCGATTGGCATGCGTTAAAATGGATAATTGTTCCTCCGGGCTCGCTGTATGGCATAAATTATAGGGTAAATCAATAATAGCTGCATCGTAATAGTCGGTAACTTCCTCAATTGCCCCTATTGCAATATCACAGCTATATCCAAAATGAGCTACATTTTCTCTGGCGCCAATAGCTGGCAATGGCTTGATATCACGTCCACATATCGTAATCCCCATCGACAAGGCTTCTACCAATACATTCCCAATTCCACAGCATGGGTCAATCGCTTTCACACCAACAGGGTTGGGAACCGCGATATTAGCAACTGCTCTTGCCATTCTAGTACTGAGAGCTGTCGAATACTCTCGTGGTTTCTTCTGATGATGCAACCAGATCGCTTCATTTTTTTCATAAATACCTACATACCATTTACCGCCGCAAGTAATGATGCCAAGAACGATATCCGGCTTCTCCAAATCAGCTTCACCCTGGATTTTTAATCCGATTTCCCGTTCAATCTTTCTTCGTTGACTAAAGCTAACTTTATCCTCTAGATCATTCGTTTTCACAAAGATTGTTTTGAATGTCTGATCCGGGAAGGAAAGTTTGTCTGCCTTGTGATAAAGGGCCTCCAAACTATCCCCTTCGGTCAGTACTTCTATTCTTTCCCTAATAAAGGGACTTCGGCTTGGATCGACTTTTCTTGTACTTTTAAAAACAAAATCATCAGGATTCATATCAAACAACGCCCTGAATTCCATTTTGCATAAAGGTTCTTCCTCTGAACTGCATGCATATGTGTATATAAAAATTGGCTCCACCAATCCCATTCTGTTGTATTCTCTTCAACAATCTATAAAAAGCTTATATCACTCTATTATAATGCATTTTTATAGGAAACTAAAATCCCATCCATTATAGTTAAGAATATACCTCACTTGAAGGAGGCACCAAAAATGATTATTGAAATGGACGAAGAATCAAAAAAGTGGATTTCATCAAAAGGAGATCAAGTAACCATTAAAACGTTGGATGTTAAAGCCTGCTGCGGACCCGGTGTTCAAGAACTTGTAGCATTGCCTGGTAAACCTAAAACTCTGAATCATTATTATCAAATTACATCCGATCAAGTATTATTTTATATTCATAAAAATGTACGAAAAAAGGAAAAACTGATTCTTACATTATCGGGCATTCCTTTCCTAAAATCCCTCTCCGTTAAGCTTCAATAATTCGCTTTTAAACATAAAAAAACAGGTAAAGAGACCATTTATTCGGACCCTTTACCTGCTAATTTTTCACATCGTTTTCATCAATTCTTCCTCTGACTGTTTAACCAATTCTGCTTGTGGTATTTTGGATAGATTAATCCATTTCATGATGGAAGCCACCATAATCACTACACCTAACGCAAGCATGATAATGGATAGAACACCGTTCAATACATTATATCCACCTGCATCCGGATTCAAATAGACATTCTTAATCATCCAGAATCCACCCACATTAACCGTAACATATAGATACGCCAATGGGACTAAGCATGTCAGCATATACCAGCGTTTCTCTGCAATTTTCAAAACAACTGTAGCTCCGACAATCAATCCGATTGACGCCATCAACTGGTTGGATACTCCAAACAGTGCCCAGACGGAACTGATATCTCCAGAGAATAATAGATATCCCCAAATAAAGCAGGCTAATGCACTGGCAAAAATGTTAGCCCCAAGAGAATCTGTTCGTTTCAAAGGTTTAATAAAGTCTCCGAAGAAGTCCTGGATGAGATATCTGGCAACCCTGGTTCCTGAATCAATCGCTGTTAAAATAAATACCGCCTCAAACAGAATTACGAATTGATAGAAATAGGAAGCTAAGTGTTGGAAGAATGGTACACTGGTGAAGATTTCCGTCATACCAACAGCAAGTGTTACGGCTCCACCTGTTCTTCCTTCAAGGTCCATATCTACTGCTTCTTCCAATCTATCTAAATGGACTGTTTCCATTCCTAATGTTGAATAGACCTCAGGTGATGAGTTTATCGCAAAATAATCACCAGGCTGAAGAGCAACTGCAGCAATCAATGCCATAATAGCCACTAAACATTCTACTAACATCGCACCAAAGGCTATGCCTTTAATATCGCTCCAACGGCTGACCATTTTCGGAGTCGTACCTGAACCAACAAAAGCATGGAAACCTGAAATGGCACCACAGGCAATTGTGATTGAAATAAACGGCCATACTGGGCCGGCCACAATTGGTCCTCCACCGTTAATGAAATCTGGAATAATAGCAGGAAACTCAACTGAAGGGTTAACGATAAATACACCAATAATAAGTGCTGCGAAAACTCCTATTTTCATGAATGTACTTAAATAATCACGTGGTGCAAGCAATAACCAAACAGGAAGTGCAGCAGCGAAAAAGGCATATACTGGTAAAATAATAGCAAGAGTGCTCTTTTCAAGCGTTAAGAAATTGCCTAACCATGTTCCCTGAATTTGTGGACCAAAGAAAATTGCTAGCATAATTAAGATAAATCCAACGGTCGTCGGGACTTTTAAATTCCCTGTCTTTTTATGATAGATTCCCACTAACATCGCAATCGGAATTGTAATCCCTACCGCAAATGTACCCCATGGGTTTCTTTCAAGTGCTCCAAGTACAACCAATGACAAACCTGCCATCGTAATTGTGATAATGAATAGCATGGCCAATCCAGTACAGAATCCCGCTACAGGCCCAAGTTCTTCTTTTGCTACCTCGGATAATGATTTACCATCGCGGCGCATAGAGGCAAAGAGCACAACTGTATCATGAACTGCTCCTCCAATTACTGCCCCAACCAATAGCCAAATCAGTCCGGGTAAATAACCAAACTGAGCTGCCAAAATCGGACCAACCAATGGGCCTGCAGCAGCAATGGCTGCAAAATGGTGTCCAAATACCACCCATTTATTTGTTGGCACATAGTCCTGACCATCCTCAAGCTTTTCAGCTGGTGTTGGTTTATCATTAGATAATTTCAACACCTTTGCCGCCATAAATGTCCCATACAAACGATAGGCTATTAAAAGGATACAAATCGAGCCGATAACAATTGTAATCGCATTCATTTTAGTGTTCCCCCTTTTTTTGCATACGTATTATACTATCATAGTATCAAATGAAAACACTTACACCTCATTTTCAAAATGAACCGCAAAATAAATGGGATGAATTACAACTTACAACTAATGAATAGCAAATCAATCCTATAATCCTAGTAATTGTTTCAGTTCCTTTACATAGGTTCGACTGACTGGAACCTCGGAACCATCCGACATACGTAAGTTATAGGTTGAATTAAACCATGGTAATATCTCCACGATATGATCGATATTCACAAGATAGCTCCGATGTACCCGAAAGAACTGTGTCCGGGGCAATTTTTTTTCCAATCCAATCAGTGCCTCACTTACTTTATAAAGATGATTAACAGCCCGGATTTTACACTTTCCTTCGTATGATTCTAGGAATACGATATCATTGCATGTAAGCAATATAATTTTTTCTTCTGTCATAACAGCTATTTTTCCCTTACATTGAAGATTACTGGTATCTACTTTTCCAGGCTCCTTTGTGTGTAAATGAAGCTTTTTAACTTTGTCCAGCATCTTATGAATACGTTCTTCACTGAAGGGTTTCAAAAGATAATCTACCGCATTTACGTCAAAAGCCTGAAGAGCATACTCGTCATAGGCAGTCGCAAAAACGATAGCTGGAACCGGGTTCAGTCCTTCTAGTTTAGCGGCTAAATGTAATCCGTTCTCTCCCGCTAATTCAATATCTAAGAAGACAATATCCGGCTTTAACAGTGGAATATCATGTAATGCATCTTCTATACAATCACTTTCACCCAAGACCTCCACTTCTCTGCTTCTTGCTAGTAAATATTTTAATTCGTCCCTGGCTAATGGTTCATCATCCACTACATAGGCTCGCAGCATCCTGCTCGTCACCTCCTTTACTTTCCAGCGGGATTAAGATATTAACAGTGGTGCCCTCACCCACTTTGCTATCAACCTTAAAATGGGCTTGGTTATTATAAATACCTTTTAAGCGTTCACTAATATTAAAAATGGCTGTACCGTTTCCACCGGCTGACGGTACAACCTGCTTGCTCAGACTTTTCAATCTTTCTTCCACAATCCCCTGTCCATTATCCGCAACAATCATTCTCATATAATTGCCATTTGAGCACACTTGTATATTAATTTTCCCAAACTGTTTTCTTTGTGGAAATGCATAATGAATCGCATTCTCTACCAAAGGCTGCAATAAAAATGGGGGAATCAATACATTTTCTAATCCATTCTCTATATCAAAATTAACTTCATATTTATGAGGAAAACGTGTTTGCTCTAAAGATAAATAGGCTTTTACATTTTCCAGCTCTTTTTCTAACGGGATCAGCAACTGTCTGGCTCCCTGTAAATTGCCTCGAAAAAATAAACTTAATTCCAATAGTAGTTTACGAGCTTTATCAGGATCAGTCCGGCATAAGGCAGATATCGTATTTAAACTATTAAATAAGAAGTGTGGATGAATCTGAGCCTGCAGGGCTTTAATCTCAGCATCCTTTAAAAGCCTCGCCTGCCGTTCCGCTTCTGCCAGCTCAAGCTGAGTTGAAAATAAATTAGCCAGCCCCTCTGCTAACTGCTGCTGAACTCTGTCTAATTTATCCGGCTTTGTATAATACAATTTTAAAGTTCCAGAGATTTCCCCCTTCACTTTTAAAGGGAGGACGATGGCAGCTACGAGCGGACAGTCCTTATGCCTGCACTCGATTTCCTCCTTCGATTTGGCTATTGAAACATATCCTGATTCAAGTACTTTTTTAGTCAGCCCAGTACTCGGCTTCACGCCAGGTTTATGATGATCGGAGGCTGCCCCCAAATGTGCAAGAACCAAATGTTCATCCGTGATAGAGACAGCATCTGCATCGGTTAAATTAAGCATAATTTTTGATATTTCTTTGCATGATTGGGTGTTTAAGCCCTGTCGAAAATGCGGAAGAGTCTGGTCCGCAATTAAAAATGCCTGATTGGTTTGATTCGCACGCGCTATCTCCCCATCACGTTTTATAGACTGAACGATCAGCATAAATAATAGTGTTCCGAATCCATTCATGGTGATCATTGGTAAACCGATAAACTGCACGAGGCTCCATGTATGCTCAAGAGGTTTGGCAGTCGCAAGGATAATCACCATTTGCAAAGCTTCGAGGGACATCCCAATTCCTGCAGCAAACAAAGGAGTTATCTGACCCCCGCTCCTTTTTCTTCTGTTGCCTATATACCCTGCCAATATTCCGGCCAGGATGGTAGAAAGGGCGCAGGAAAAGGCTGTAAACCCTCCCAATGTATAACGGTGTATACCGGCTATCAGACCAGCTCCTCCTCCAACAACGGGACCTCCCAATAATCCGCCTATCACAACACCCATCACTCTTGTATTAGCAATGGCACTATCTTCTCCAATAGCTGAAAGCCATCTATTCTCTTCAACCATAGAATGATAAACTTCTATTCCAGTATAATTACTAATAACCCCAAACATGCCGAATAATAGAAATAATTTCAACTGCTCATTTAGATTATGGTCTGGGTGAATGATTTGGCGAAAGGAATTCATTTTAGAAATTAAAAAGGCTACAATGACAATAATGCCTACCTTTTCAAGCATAATTGGGACTAAATCTAACATAGCCATCTCCCCTGGTTAGCGAACTTTCCATCCTCTTCTATAATTGTTAATTCTCCCTTTATTATATTTGAAAAATTAAGAAAAACAAAAAGATAGCCCTTTCATTACTATTGTTATATTAAATGCACACTTCTATTATAGTTTCATCCTTTAAATCCCTTGACACAGTTTACAATGAAATTATATTCTTGACTCTGTGACTCTATTAAAATTCATTTTTATTCACAGCTCTGCTCTCCGTTTTGCAATAGCAGCAGTAACGTCTTCTCACTTGAGTAAACGATTCTGTATGTCTTGTTATACGGGGTTCAGAAAGCTTATTAAACTTCAACAAGGAGAATCGTTATGTGGTTTATTTTTTCACTACTAACAGCTTTAGCATGGGGTGGTGCTGACCTATTTTATAAAAAGGGATCAGACAGCAACGACAAGTACAGCCATATTAAAATTATCATCATGGTTGGTCTTGTCATGGGAATTCATGCAACAGCCTATATGATTATAAAAGATATACAGTTCAATCCAATGGAGATGATTCATTATTTACCAGTATCTTCTTTATACATCCTTTCCATGGCATTTGGGTATATTGGTTTGCGCTATATTGAATTGTCTATCGCCTCACCAATACAGAATTCCTCAGGTGTCGTAACAAGCATTCTGCTCTTCATCTTTTTCACTCATGAGCTAAGTATCATTGAAGTACTTGGGATTATCATTATCACTCTTGGGATTGTGGGAATTGCCGTTCTGGAAAAAAGAGCAGAAGATGAAGTTCGTCGACTGAATTCCGAGCATATCGATAAAAAATACCAAATTGGTTTCTTGGCTATTATCTTCCCAATTTTATATTGCATTATTGATGGACTTGCTACATTTGCGGATGCCATCTATCTGGATGAATTGAATCTAATCAGCGAAAATTCAGCTTTACTTGCGTATGAATATACCTTTTTCCTATGCGCTGCCGTATGTTTTATCTATCTTCGCTTTATAAAGAAGGAATCCTTCCATGTATTTAAAGAGCGCGATAAAGGGATAGCAGCTATTTTGGAAACGATTGGTCAATTTTTCTACGTATTTGCCATGGCATCAGGCTATGCAATTATCGCAGCACCATTGATTGCTTCTTACAGTATCTTTTCAATTATCCTGTCACGAATCTTCCTAAAAGAGAAGCTGACTAAAAAACAATACATGATCATCGCAGTTGTTATCTTCGGTATTATCCTGCTGGGGATAGCGGATGAACTCTAAATTTGAATTTGCCTTTTAATAATGTAGATTAAAGACCAAATCCCTTATGGATTTGGTCTTTTTTTCAGAATGAATTGTGCTACTGCTAAGATAAACATGAAAAAGAGAGCTCTCGATTCTGGCCTTCCCCTTAACCTCATTGCCATGCTTATATTTCTAAAGGAAAAAACAAAAAAAGAGAGATACCTAGTACCTTTCTTTACTATTTAATACTTATAGTATGGTTTATCAGAACTGAAGCTTGTTTAGTATCATTAATTGATTGTTCAAAAGCATATGGATTATATATATTTCAAGTAAATCTTGGGCTCTTCCATATGCTTCAACAAATCATTTAATTACATGTACTTAGTTTGACAACATAATAATTTAGTGATAGCATTTTTTTCATAATATTTTTTCAGAATTATGTTAATAAGTTAACATAATCTAATAATTGATAATTTAATATAGCACGCTTTGATCGCTGTGGATAAAACTATGGCGGGAGCAGCTTCTGGAGAGACTGTATTTATACAGCGCCGAAGGATTCACAATCTCAGGCAAAAGGACAGAATGGTAACGATTTTTGTTATTCTTGCCCTTTTAGAGATTGGAGACAACCAATCTCTTTTTTTATTGTCAAATATCAATAGTGAGGTGAGACATAGTATCTAAATAAAGCGAGAAAAATGATAAATATCTATTTTACTAGGTGCCTGTTTTAGACATCTAAGATTAAACGGGGGCATGCAACTTGGCTAAGCAAGAGTTAAAAAGGGATTTAAAAAATCGTCATATACAATTAATTGCAATTGGGGGCACAATTGGAACCGGCTTATTTTTAGGCTCCGGAAAATCCATTCATTTAGCCGGTCCATCCATCCTATTTTCTTATCTTATTATCGGAATAGCTCTATTTTTTGTTATGAGAGCATTGGGTGAATTACTTTTATCGAATACAAATCATACATCATTTATCGATTTCGCAGCTGAATATTTGGGTCCATGGGCTGGATTTGTGACAGGCTGGACGTATTGGTTCTGCTGGATTATGACAGCCATGGCCGATATTATCGCTGTTGGTTTATATACACAATACTGGTTTGATGTCCCACAATGGGTGCCTGCCATTATCTGTTTAGTAATTCTATTAGGATTAAATCTATTAACCGTCAAACTGTTTGGTGAGTTGGAATTCTGGTTTGCGATTATTAAAGTCGTTACCATTGTTGCACTTATTGTCGTAGGAATCGTACTGCTTGTGATTGGATTTGAAACAGATAGCGGAACTGTTTCTGTTTCTAACCTTTGGAATCATGGCGGCATGTTCCCGAATGGAATATCAGGGTTCTTACTATCACTGCAAATGGTTGTCTTCTCCTTCGTCGGAGTTGAACTTATTGGTGTATCTGCTGCTGAAACAGCTAATCCACGAAAAAACATTCCATCTGCTATCAACAAAATACCGGTACGGATTTTACTGTTTTATGTAGGTGCCTTATTTGTTATTTTATGCATCAATCCTTGGGATCAATTAAGTGCGACAAGCAGCCCATTTGTAGGTGTCTTCGCCTTAATCGGGATTCCAATGGCGGCAGGTATTATCAACTTTGTTGTATTAACATCGGCAGCCTCTGCTGCAAACAGCGGTTTATTCTCAACCAGCCGGATAATGTACAACTTAAGCAATCATAATGAAGCACCAAAAAAACTTGGCAAATTAAATAAACACCATGTACCGAGCAATGCATTATTAACTTCTACTATTGTAGTTTCTGTCGGTGCACTGCTTAGCAAGCTGATACCAGAGCAGGCCTTTACAATCGTCACAACAATCAGCGCCATCTGTTTCATTTGGGTATGGAGCATTATTTTAATCTCGCATATCAAATATGTAAAAACAAGACCTGATTTAAGAGCTAAATCTACATTCAAAGCTCCATTAACACCAGCTATAAATTATGTAATCCTAGGTATGTTTGCTTTCATACTGATTGTAATGCTCATTGCTGCGGAAACACGCTTAGCAATGCTGCTTACACCATTATGGTTTGTCTTATTGTTCATTTTATATAACTATCATAAAAAGAAGAGATTATGATAATAGAGCAAAAGCAAAAATAATAATGCACTCCAGTTGTTAGATTACACTTAACAATTGGAGTGCATTTTTTTCTATAGTATTCTGCTTGAGGTTTATTACTTAAGGTTATTGATTGGAATTATTCGTGTTTGTGCATATCGATGACCATACGGCCCTGGATTTTACCTGCTTCCATTTCTTCAAAAATATCATTTACTTCATGCAAGCATCTTGTTTCAACGATTGGCACTACTTTGCCCTCTGCTCCAAATTGGAAAGCCTCTTCTAAATCCTTACGTGTACCAACTAAGGAACCAACGATTTGAATACCATCCAATACGGTTTTCACGATAGCCAAATCCATTGTTTCAGGAGGTAATCCTACTGCAACAACTTTAGCAGTGGCACGAACAGAGTTAACAGCCTGGTTAAAGGCAACTTTGGAAACAGCTGTAACAACTGCAGCATGAGCTCCTCCAACTTTCTCCTGAATCCACTCACCTGCATCTCCATCTGTTAATGGGTTACATACAAGATCTGCTCCTACTTCTTTGGACAATGCCAATTTATCATCATTAATATCCACTGCAATTACTTTTGCATTGAATACATTTTTCGCATATTGGATCGCAAGGTTACCTAATCCACCACAGCCATAGATAGCAATCCATTGACCAGGTTTAATATCAGAAACTTTAATTGCTTTGTAGCAAGTTACCCCTGCACATGTAATACTGCTCGCTTGAGCTGGATCAAGACCTTCAGGTACTTTAACTGCATAGTCCGCTTCTACGATACATTGCTCAGCCATTGCTCCATCAACCGTGAAGCCGGCGTTTTGTACGCTGCGGCAGAAGGTTTCATTTCCCGTCACACAGTATTCGCAAGTTCCGCATCCCTTAAAGAACCAGGCAATGCTGACACGATCTCCTACTTTTAAACTTGTAACGTCGTCTGCAATTTCTTTCACAATGCCGATTCCTTCATGTCCAGGAATTCTTCCCGGAACTGCACCGAAATCACCTTTTGCTACGTGCAAGTCTGTATGACATACTCCGCAATATTCTACATCAACTAAAGCTTGACCGGGTTTTAACTTAGGAAGCTCCTTTTCAACTAATTCTAACTTACCAGGGTTCGTTGCACTCACTACAGCTGCTTTCATTCCAATCAATCCTCCGTATGTATATTAACTTGCTCAATGTTTCACATACTTATTATAATTATAATAGTTAGCAAAGTAAATACATATTGAACGATTTTATATATTCAGATTATTAAAATATATACATCTCCAACTAACTTCCACAAATACGACTAAATTACGTGTTTTAGCAGAATTGTATACTCAGAAATGTATAATACACCTCAAAATCCAATACACCACGTGTTGCTTTCTTACTAATAAATCCATAAACACTAAAATGGCCATTCCATTTGAAGAGAAGGCCATTTTAGTTTCTATATATGATTATCATATTTGCATTTGTACAATGATTATTCAGCTTTTACTAATATTTTAATATGATTTCGTTCGTTTAATAAACCTTCAAAGCCTTCTTCAATCACATCATCCAACTTAATTCGTTTGGTAACGAGTTTGTCAGCTGGGAAGTAGCCCTGAGCCATTAAATTGATAACAGCAGGAAATATATCACGGTATCCAATAATACCGTTGATTGTACGTTCTTTCATAACAATATCGTTTGGATGAATAGACGCTTCTTTTTCAAAAATACTAACAATCATCGTTTCACCATTAAATTTAGTTGAATGAATAGCTTGTTTTAAAACAATCGGTACTCCTGTTACTTCATATGAAACGTCAACACCGCCATTTGTCAATTTAGTTAATTGTTCAACGACATCACCCTGATTCGGATCGATAGCAATAGCACCAAGTTCTTCTGCTTTTTGCCTGCGTTGTTCTGATAATTCTACTGCATAAATTTCAGCCGCACCAGCTGCTTTTAACGCTTCAATAACTAATAAACCAATTGGTCCTGTTCCAAATACCGCTGCTTTATCGCCAACTTTAAGTTTACTTTGTTTAACAGCGTGTACAGCAACAGCTGAAGGTTCTACGAGTGCCCCTTGTTCAAATGAAACATTTTCAGGCAGCTTATGTAACATATGTTCCGGTATAGAAGCGTATTCAGAGAATCCTCCACCGCCTCCTGCTAAACCATAAAAGCCCATTAGCTCACATAGATTATATTTTCCTTGTTTACAAGCTTCGCATTTTCCACAGGAGTAGACGGGCTCAACTGTAACACGGTCACCAACTTGGACTCTGGTTACGCCTTCGCCAACCTCTACAACTTGTCCAGAAAATTCATGTCCCATTACAATCGGAGCTTTCTCCTTACTCAATGGGTGTGGCTCTTCGGTTGGGATAAAAATTGGACCGGCTGTATATTCGTGTAAGTCACTTCCACAAATACCGCACCATTCAACTTTAATTTTTGCTTCTCCCTTTTTGGCAGTAGGTTCCTCTAAATTGTCTAACCTTAAATCTTTAGCATTGTACCATCTGAGTGCTTTCATATTGGTCATCTCCTAAAATTTTGTTAGAAACGCATAATACAGAACACTTTTATTATATCATTATATCGATTGATAACAAATTTATTAACTGATTAATCTGAATTATATTTGTTTTTATGACAAACACTTGAACAATAGAAAGGTAATCTTAATAACCCCTAAAAATATCTTAGTCATATATTTGTGTAAAATAACTTAAATATTAAAGGATGACTCCATCACTAAGAGCCATCCTTTAATTCACTAAAAACCAAGTTTTAATTAAAATCCTGCTTACGCTTCAATTCTTTTGCTTAAAAACAACTTAACTTCATCCATACTTGGATAAGAATTCTGTGTACCACGTTTTGTGACACTTAATGCTGCAAAGGCATTAGCCATTTTTATCGATTGGACAATATCCCCATTCTGAATATAATTATAGGCGAAACAGCCGATGAATGCGTCTCCGGCCCCCGTTGTGTCTACAGCATCAACCTTGAATGAATCAACGATTTGCGTTCCTCTATCGGTTATCCACATCACGCCTCGGCTTCCCATCGTCACGATAACATTTTTAACTCCTTTATCTATCAGGCTGACTGCAGCAGCTTTAATTTGCTCAATCGTTGAAACAGGCATGCCAGTCAAGATATCCAGTTCACTTTCATTGGGAACAAAAAAGTCACATTTGCATACATAATTGAAATCCAATTTTTTGGTAGCAGGAGCAGGATTCAGAATAACAGGAATCCCATGCTCGTTCCCAAATTCTATCGCCCGATAAACGGTTTCGAGCGCGATTTCTAACTGAAGAATAATTAAAGAACATGTCTTGAGCTTTTCGGCCGCTTTATCGACATCCTCAGGTAAAAGGTACTGATTGGCCCCTTTAATGATTAAAATACGATTTTTGGAATCCGAATCTACAAAGATTGGTGCGACCCCGCTGCTGCTTCCGGGGACCTTATTCGTAAATTCTGTATCAATTCCATAGCGTTTAAGATTTTGAATGGTGTTATCTGCAAAAATGTCATCGCCTACCTTCGTAACCATCATGACCTTGGAGCCCAGTTTTGCAGCTGCCACTGCCTGGTTGGCCCCTTTTCCTCCACACCCCATTGAAAAGCTAGGTGCTTCAAGTGTTTCTCCCTCTTCTGGCATTCTATCAATATAGGAAATTAGATCGACCATATTGGATCCTATCACCGCAATATCCATGCTATTACCACCTTATTTTTCTCTTGCCGACTGAATTAAATATAGATCATTTTTTTTTGCAGCGCTGCATTTCGGCAGAATAAGAGCGCCCGTATCTGTTGGTTGCTGTTAGTAAAATTAAACAGCCTGTCTCCAATCTCTTGTTCCATTCATGGGTGAATAATTCTCTTTAGATGTAATAGATAACCTGCAAAATTTATCTATCTAGTAACGAGTAATGGAAGACACATTTTTTTCCTATTTCTATACTACACTTATACATCATATTTCTCCTATATTCACAGTCATATTATTTGAAATTTTATCAAATTAGACAAATAATAGTATAGAAAACGCTTTACTGGTGTATTTTTATTCCAAAATGGCATCAAAACTTTACATTTAAGAGTTTTCAATACGAACATAGGGGAGATATCAACATGATTTATGCAAATCCAAATACAGAAGGCGCAGTTGTGCATTTCAAAGAGAAATACGATAACTTTATTGGCGGAAAATGGGTTGCACCTGTTAAAGGTCAATACTTTGAAAATAAATCTCCGGTAACTGGAGAAGTTTTTACAAAGGCTGCTCGTTCTTCTGCTGAAGATATTGAATTAGCATTAGATGCGGCACATGCAGCAAAAGAAGCTTGGGGGAAAACTTCTACTGCTGAACGTGCACGTATTTTAAATAAAATTGCAGATCGTTTAGAAGAAAACCTGGAAATGCTCGCAGTAGCTGAGACTTGGGATAACGGGAAAGCAGTACGTGAAACATTGAATGCTGATGTTCCTTTGGCAATTGATCACTTCCGTTATTTCGCAAGTGCCATTCGTACACAAGAAGGAAGAACTACTCAATTAGATAATGATACAGTAGCTTACCACTTCCAAGAACCACTTGGTGTTGTTGGTCAAATCATTCCTTGGAATTTCCCAATTCTAATGGCTGTCTGGAAGATTGCCCCGGCATTAGCAGCAGGTAACTGCATCGTATTAAAACCTGCTGAACAAACTCCTGCATCCATTATGGTTCTTGTTGAGTTAATTCAGGATATACTCCCAGCGGGTGTTCTGAACATCGTAAATGGTTTTGGTATTGAAGTAGGGAAACCACTTGCAACAAATCCACGTATTGCGAAGATTGCCTTTACTGGCTCTACAGCAGTGGGACGCCAAATAATGCAATATGCTACTGAAAACATTATTCCTGTCACATTGGAGCTTGGCGGTAAATCACCTAACGTATTCTTTGAAGATGTAATAGACAAAGATGATGAATTTTTAAATAAAGCAATCGAAGGCTTAGTGATGTTTGCTCTAAACTCCGGTGAAATTTGCACATGCCCTTCCCGTGCATTAATCCAGGAATCAATCTATGATAAATTTATGGAACGTGCATTAGAGCGTGTGAAAGCTATTAAGATTGGCAACCCACTTGACACAGAAGTTATGATGGGCGCACAGGCTTCAAATGAACAAAAAGAAAAAATCTTATCCTACATTAAACTCGGCAAAGAAGAAGGTGCTGAATGTTTAATTGGCGGAGAAGAAAATGACCTTGGTGAAGACCTTAAAAATGGTAACTATATTAAACCGACTGTTTTCAAAGGTCATAACAAAATGCGTATATTCCAGGAAGAAATCTTTGGTCCAGTTCTTAGTGTAACGACTTTCAAAGATTTTGACGAAGCAATGGAAATTGCAAATGATACCTTGTACGGATTAGGTGCCGGTGTATGGTCCCGCAGTGGAGATCTTGCTTACCGTGCCGGCCGTGCGATACAAGCTGGTCGTGTATGGACAAACACATATCATCAATATCCAGCAGGTGCTGCTTTCGGCGGTTACAAATTATCCGGTATCGGCCGTGAAAACCATGCTATGATGTTAGATCATTACCAACAAACAAAATGTTTGTTAGTAAGCTATGATAAAAATGCTCAAGGTTTCTTCTAAAAGGAGTGACTCTAAAATGGTAGAACGTGTCGTAGCAACCGAAGAGGCACTTCAATTAATAGATTCATTAAAAAGAACTCACGGCTCTATTATGTTTTACCAATCCGGAGGCTGCTGTGATGGATCTGCTCCCATGTGTTATAAGGAAGATGATTTTAAAACGGGGGATTCTGATGTATACCTCGGTTCCATTGGAGGAGCACCGTTTTATATCCATAAGATGCAATATGAGTACTGGAAACATACTCAATTGATCCTAGATGCTACTGATGGAAGAGGAGCAGCCTTTTCACTTGATAGTATAGAAGATTGTCATTTCATTACGAAATCACGAGTATTCTCTGATGAAGAATATGCAAAACTAAAAAATCAAATAGAAGCCTAAATAAAAATGCCCCAAAGTTATCAATAACTTTGGGGCATTTTCTATTAAACATTATTTATTCTTCTTTATTTATCACACATAATCTAACATTTTTCGACATATTTCTATTAAATCAGCAAAATTATAGTCTCTCAATTTTGATTTTTTAGTTAATCTAAAATAAAATGGTATATTGTACTACATCATGCTAAAGGAGAGAGAATTTTTGGTTAAATTAAACAAACAGTCGGGTGTTCCAGGCATTCCGAACACAGGTTTTTTCGGACACCCTAAAGGACTTTTCACATTATTTTTCACTGAGTTTTGGGAACGTTTTTCGTATTATGGAATGCGGGCCATCCTGGTCCTCTACTTATACGCTGAAGTTAGCAAGGGCGGACTGGGGTTTGATCAAACCACAGCCATGTCAATTGCTGCAATCTATGGATCTTTAGTCTATCTATCAGGTATTATCGGTGGATGGGTTGCGGACCGTTTACTTGGGACAAGCAGAACCGTATTCTACGGTGGAGTTTTTATTATGCTTGGTCATGTTGTTCTGGCATTACCGCTCGGGGCTGAAGCCTTTTTTGCCAGTATGTTCTTAATTATCATTGGTACCGGATTGCTAAAACCGAACATTTCCAGTGTTGTTGGTGACTTATATACAAAGGCCGACAATCGCCGAGACTCAGGATTCAGCATCTTCTATATGGGGATTAATTTAGGTGCTTTTATAGCTCCATTTGTTGTAGAAGGATTACGCGGGCATTACAATAGCTACCATGCAGGTTTTTCAGCTGCTGCTGTAGGTATGTTTCTTGGATTAATCGTATTTGTTATTACGAAAAAGAAAAATCTGGGCACCATTGGAACACAGCCACCTAATCCATTAAGCCCTGAAGGCAAAAAGAAATTTGCTCTTTATTTTGGGGTGACAATCGCTCTATTAATTGTCCTTTTCTATGCTCTGATTTCAATCGGTTGGTTAACCATTGATCGATTTGTTTTACTCGTAACGATTTTGGCAGTTATCATACCAGTCGTTTACTTTGTATGGATGTACAAAAGCTCTAAAACAACTGCAGAAGAACAATCAAGATTACTTGCCTATATTCCATTATTCCTTTCAGCAGTTATCTTCTGGGCCATTTATGAACAAGGCTCTAATTTACTGAATATTTATGCTTTAGAACGGACTAATTTAACTATGTTAGGCTTTAAAATCGCACCTGGTGTGCTACAGGCAATGCCTGCCCTCTTCGTAATCATCTTTGCACCAGTTGCAGCTTGGTTATGGATGAAGCTAGGAGATAAGCAGCCTTCAACTTCCAGAAAATTTTCAATTGGCCTACTATTAGCAGGTCTATCATTTATTGTGATGCTTGTACCAGGATACCTAAGTGGCGGTGACTCACTTGTTAGTCCTTATTGGCTCATATTGAGCTACCTAATCGTCACACTTGGAGAGCTTTGTCTATCTCCTGTTGGTTTATCTGCTACAACTAAATTGGCACCTGCTGCATTCTCCGCTCAAACGATGAGCCTATGGTTCCTCGCTAGTGCTGTTGCACAGGCCATAAATGCACAGCTTGTAAAACTTTATAGTACGGAAACGGAACTCCTGTATTTTGGATTAATCGGTGGATTCGCAATTCTATGTTCAATTATTATTTACTTCATCTCACCAACCATCCAAAAATACATGAGAGGCGTTAAATAAGAAAAAAGATGCCCCTGGTTTTAAAACCGGGGGCATTTTTATGTTCTGGATGTTCTCTGCTATAAGGCAGCGAACAGATAACCACTTTAGCGCTGTCTGTTCACCATATAATTCAATAAGTGCTTTAAAAATGAACTCTTCGGTGAAATCTGTACAATAGCTTCCATAGCATAGCAGTAATGATCCCACATTACTTTACGAGCACCCTCCCTGCCAAGAACTGATACAAATGTAGAATTATTATTCTCTTTGTCCTGTCCGACTGGTTTTCCAAGTAAAAGGTCATCCCCCTCCAGATCAAGCAAGTCATCTTTAATTTGAAATGCGATTCCGGCATGATGGGCGAATTTTTTTAACTTCTCTATCTCGGATTCCCCTACTTGAGCAAGAATGGCAGGCATAATGAGTGATGCCTCAAATGCGATTCCTGTTTTGTAGAAGGAAAGCGTGTTTAATTCCTCTAAAGTCAGCATTTTCCCTTTCGATTCCAAGTCCATTGCCTGCCCTCTGCACATATCCATGGCTACCTGGGATGAATATCGAATTAACTGTAGAACAGACGCAGCATCAAACTGTTTCAGTGATGCTTGTTCCTTCATAGCATTCTGAATAAGATATACTGAAGTTATTTCTGCTATTCCTGTATTATGGACCGTATGCAAGGTAGCACGGCCTCTTCGAATAGGCGCATTATCCTGAGATGGCAGATCATCGAGAATAAGAGATGCCGTATGCATATATTCCAGGGATTTAAGAAGCGGCACAATCGCTGTAGAATCCAGCCCATACTCCCTGACTCCCATCATCCAGGTCACGATTGGCCTTAGCCTCTTTCCATCACCTTCAAGACTGTAATTTGCCGCATCAATGATTGGATCATTCGTCAAAAGTGTAGATTCTAGTTGATTAATAGGCAGATATTGATTAATCTCCTGACGAATGCTCTTTATTGTGTTAGCAAATTCGCTTTCCTCTTGACGATCCTTTCTCATATTGGAAAGGATATGATCTCGGAGCAATTTATCAAAGAAATCCACATCATCTGCTTTCTGAACCATCGTTTGGATAAGGCGATTAAATGTCGGCATATTTGCTGTTAATAAATTCATCAATTCATCATACTGCTTAGTACCTAATCGTTCTTTATTTCTTTTTAGGCCATTAATTGCTCGATCTAGTATGACCTCACAAGCATGTGGATCAGAATCATATACATGATGAATCAAGTTGAAAATAACCGTCCAATATAATTCGAATGGGTTAATAAGGTCAGGACGCTTATCATGATAGGTTAGATAATACGTATATGGAGTGACCGCTCCTGCATCCATATCATCAAATAAATCCGCAAAGTCATCTGCCAATTGATTGTATATTCCATAGTAAAACGTGCGTTTGTTAAACCCTTCATCCTCTGGTGCACTAATAACAGAACGAACGATCAATCGTGAAGATGATGATTTTAATATGATTGGAATAAACAAATCTTCATTGGTGTAATGTTCATTTGTTAACTCTTTAACTCGGTCTACTTCCTGTGAATGAAAAAACACATACGCCTGGTCGAAAAATATCCTGGAATTTTCAGGGCTTTGGCAACCTTTAATATACTCGAATGCTTCCTTCAGTTCTGAATGAATAAACCGGATAAGTTCTTCATTTTTACCAGACCACTCGTCTATTTCTGGGACTGTCCCATTTATAAGCGTCATTCTAATGATAGTTGAAAACTGCTTTTTCTCCTCATCGGATAAAACATTTGCATCTAGTAAATCATCTATAAAAGGATAGGTCAGACCATAGGAATATCCTAGCCGAATGGCTTCATCAAGTTTCTGTGCCCGTTCCTCCGGGGAAATATCAGAGCCCATCTCTTCCCTAACGTGCATCATAACTCCACCTATGATTTTGATTAATTTACGTTGGGCATTTTCGGCATCCATTCCATTCGGTATAGAGGATGACACGATTCTTAGCTTGTCGAATAGCCAGATGACTGTTGACTCGATATTCTCCTTTTGGCCCCATCTGTACAAACCGTGTGTACTAAACAAATCAAACTCACTAGCTTCTTCAAATTTATCTGTAACTAATTGAGAGATGAGCGTATCCACGACTTGTTTGATTTTAGTTTGTGTTTCAGGCTTGTCCAGGGCTTTGCCCAAATCTCTCAGATAGATATATGAAATACTTCGATGAAGATACTGCTCCAGTTTCCCTCTCTTATTCAACCAGCTTATATACTGATGATACTCCTTATTTGTTGTTTTTTTATTTTTATGAGCAAAAAGGGAAGCTAAGGATCGATGACGAATATGATTCTGCTTCCACGATTGAATATCTTTCGTTAATGCATCGATATAGCTCTTTTCAATCACCTGCGCACGCAAGGATTCAAAATACTTTTCAGCCTTCTCTTCAGCCAATACATAACATTTATCACTATTATTTATGACCTTCTCATTCATAAGTTCAACTACCTCTTGTTTTCTTTTGGTTATACAATTTCCTACTTACTTAATACAAAAGTACCATCTTTATAAGCATAAAGCTAAAATAAACAATGTGGTATTTTTGACCTATTTCTCAGTGAACGATTATCGCCCCTGACCAACGTCTTATTTATATACTCTTCAGGAAAACATACCTTTACTAACTATAAAAATCCCCCTTCAAACTTTGAAAGAGGATTTCTCATCCATGTTTTATAAATAACATTTAATTGATTTTTCAATCCAATAGGTAAATATCGTATTTGGACATCTTTTTTCAAATAACTTCATTTTTAAATACATATCAATTCCATCCGAAACATCATGCCATAAATCCGTAAAAACAAAATCAAATTGACCCTTGGCCATAGATTTTTGAGCATATTCAAAGGCATTAGCTTTAATGATCTTAATCTTTTGATGGTTTTTGAATTGCGGCAATATATACGTTTGGAACAAGTTAATCACGTCTTCATTCATTTCGACTACCGTGATGCTGTCAACATTCTCTTTTTCAGAAATCATATAGGTATAATAACCAAGTCCCAATCCATATGTAAGTACATTTCCAAACGCCTGCTCAATCGGTTCTTTCATGGTTTCGATTTCATTAGGCGTTACCGTCATCCATATTCTTTCGTTTTCTAAAATAGCTGGATACTCAAATTCTGTTTCAAAAAAACCGATTTGCGGGATTTGCCTGCCTTCTTTTGTTTTGACAATATCATTGCATACAAAACCCTCAAACGGTTTATACTTTTCATATTTTAGTTCACTATTACCAATCTTCAACGTTGGGATCTTGATATTCTTATAATAAGGGTTTTCGCAATATTCCTTTTCATCCAATTTAAAAAACATTCCATTAAAGTAATTGTTGAATAGATTCTTATCATCCATCTTATCCACAATATCCAATCCAAAAGCAGCCGCTAAAATGACCGCAAATGCATGCTCATAAGATACGCCATACTGAACAATCTCATTTATCTCTTCTCTATCAACAAAATCGGGCGCCTTATTTAAATAATTGCTTAGCAATGCGAACACTTTATAATTATCTTCTTTTACTCCATCATTCGGTTTCATTTCTTCACCTGTATTCATTGAGTTATAGTAAAATAATAGCGAAAAAATAGAGATGGAGCAATGAAACTGGAATTCCCCTTAAGTAAACACAGGCACTTCAGATAAATGAATGAATAAAAAAAGTCCCTGATTCCAGTATAGAAATCAGGGACTGCTTACTGTATAGCTTTACTGCATTTCGATAAGCAATTAATATGTTACTTTTTATGCACTTTTCGCCTTAGCCTGTTTACTTTCTCCAATTTTCTCTATATCCTCTAAACTGCGACCGCGAGTTTCAGGAACACATGTCCGTATAAATAGGACTCCCAGTAAACAAATACCACCGAAGATGGCAAAAACAGCTTCTTGAGGCATAAAAGCAATCATGATTGGGAAAAGCAATCCGACCAAGAAAGAACCAATCCAGTTAAATGATGAAGCTAATCCTGACGCACGTCCGCGAATGGCTAGCGGGAATATTTCTCCAACTATGACCCAAGTTAAAGGAGCCCATGTGAATGAATAAAACGCAACATAGATACTTAGAAAAACAACCATCATCATCGGATTCACATTAGGAATTAGTATGTTTAAGATGGCCGGAAAAATAAAGGAGAGTCCCATAATGGTTCCGCCAACTGTTAATAAAGTACGGCGCTTAAATTTATCAGCAATGACCAGGAATACTAATGAACCTATTACGAGGATAATCCCCTGAATGATTGGCCACATCAACGCGGAACTGGCTGCATGACCCGTAGCATTTTCCACAATCAAAGGAATGTAATAGAAGATGGCATTTGCACCCTGGAATTGTTGAAAAGCTGCTACACCTACACCCGCAAAGACCAAGTAACGGTATTTACCACTTAAGAGAGTTCCCCAAGACGTTTTCTGACTTACCGTTTTTTCTTCTTTTGCAGCTTCTTGAATTTGTTTTATTTCAGCATCAATATCTTTTTTATTTGAACGAATATAGCCCAATACCTTACGAGCTTCATCAAATTTATTATTCTTAATTAAAAATCTTGGTGATTCAGGTAACTTTAACATTCCAAAAAATAAGATGATAGCAGGTACTGCAGCCAAACCAAGCATCATCCGCCATGCCATAGTTTCTGGCAGGTCTTTCAATAGATAATCAACAATGTATGAGAGCAACATCCCAGAAACGATCATGGTTTGATTTATTCCTGACAGACGACCGCGCAATTTTGCAGGCGCCATTTCCGACATATAGGCTGGAACCAACGCAGAGGCAGCCCCAACAGCTAGTCCTAGAAACATCCGTGATACAATCAAAAATAGTATTCCATCATGGGGGGCTATGCCTGACAATATGGATCCCACAACAAAAATGACAGCAGATATTAAAATCATTTTGCGTCGTCCTAAACGGTCAGACAGCTGACCAGCTACGACACCTCCAAAAATAGCTCCAAACATTACCGAAGAGGTAATCCAACCAATAGCGGTAGCTCTTCCTTCGAGGCTCCAATCACTTTCTAAAAAAGGTAATGCTCCCGTCATAACACCTATATCATAACCAAAAAGAATGCCGGCAAAAGCTCCAAAGAAATAAATAAAGCGACTTGATATTTTCTTTTCATTAACCATGAATGTTCCCTCCACTAGGTGCAAAAATATATTGCTAGAAATCCTACCACTAAGACTATTAATAGCCTTAACATATATAAAAGCGTTTTCAAGTCCTGCAAAATTGCTATAATACCAGTAAGTTTTTAATAGAATATTTACGTTCATAGCTTGTCTTACATGATAGTAGGTGTTGCCTATTTAATAATAGAGATGCTCTGTTTAATTTAATGAATAACGCATTAGGGTACTTTTGAATCAAATATAATGAATCCAAAAACATTTAGTTTTATTTCTTCATCTTAAACGCTTTCATATATATAAACAAAGAACACGCTTACAAATAAAAGCATCTTATTCTACCTTCTGGGATAATCTATTATCCTCCAAGAAAGCATAAGCCCCCTCGGAGGATAAAGCCATTACCTAATAACTACATAATCTAAGTCAACAAGCTTTGCATACGTGATAATTTGATCTGTTGTCAGATTCAATGAAACAACTGTATGGTGACCGCCGCCATTCTCAATCCACGCTTTAACCCCATCCTGGAAGTTTGGCTTTACTTCCCATAGTACACGTGCTACTGGAAGATTAGGTGCTTTAACAGTTGGCTCAAAAGCAGAAACTTCATTAATCAAAAGCTTGTAATGTGTACCAAAGTCAGCCATTGAAACAACAACACCATCTCCTGCCTTACCATCGAAAACTAAACGAGCCGGATCTTCACGATCACCGATACCTAATGGAGATACGACAATTTTTGGCTTGTTGCAAGCTAATGTTGGATCTACTTCAAGCATATGTGATTGAAGAGCAGCTTCTTGCCCAACAGCTAGTTCATAAGTGTAATCCTCCATAAATCCAGTCGATTGGTTATGGCTCATCACTTTAAGTAAGCGATCTAGGGCTGCAGTCTTCCAATCCCCTTCACCAGCAAATCCATATCCTTGGGCCATCAAACGTTGCACTGCAAGGCCAGGAAGCTGTTTCATGCCATATAAGTCTTCAAAGTTAGTTGTGAATGCATTGTAACCACCATCATCAAGGAAACGCTTAATGGCAATTTCATAGCTTGCTTGCACCTTCACGCTCTTTTCCCAATCTTCTTTGCTGTATATGCCATAATCAAATTCATATAGTTCCGCATACTCAGCAATTAAATCGTTCACTTCTTCGTCCTTAACGTCATTCACATATTGAACAAGATCGCCTATACCAAAGTAGTCAACAGTCCATCCAAATTGAATTTGAGCCTCTACCTTATCCCCTTCGGTTACTCCAACATTACGCATGTTATCACCAAAACGAGCAACTTTTATATTGAAGCTTTCGTTATAAGCAACCGCTACATCCATCCATTCTGCTATTTGCTTTTGGACTTCAGCACGTTTCCAGTAACCTACTACAACTTTATTTTGCTTTTTCAAACGCGCATTGATAAATCCATATTCACGATCACCATGAGCTGATTGATTCAGATTCATGAAGTCCATATCAATGGTTTCCCATGGAATACTTTCGTTAAACTGCGTTGCTAAATGTAGCAATGGCTTTTGTAATAATTTTGTTCCGCGAATCCACATTTTTGCTGGTGAGAAGGTATGCATCCAAGTAATTACGCCCGCAACCTCATCACGATAGTTCACTTCTTTCATAATGCTTGTAATTTTATCTGCACTTACAGCTAAATCCTGCAATACAAGCGGGTAAGGTAATATACCGCTTTCATTTAAGGCATCCGTCATCGTTTGTGCGTGTGCTTTGACTTCCGCCAGTGCTTCTTCCCCATATAGATGCTGTGAACCTACGACAAACCAAAACTCTTTTACTTTAGACATAATAATCCTCTTTTCGTAGTTTGATAGTTTGTATTATTTTTGCCCATAGTAGGCATTTTTTCCATGTTTACGTAGATAGTGCTTATCTAAAATACGTTGTGGCAATTCTTCAGCAAAATGATTTAGTTCTCGTGTAAATAAATTCATTTTTGAGACCTCTTCTAATACCACACTGTTCATAACCGCTGATTTTGCATCTTTGCCCCAAGTAAATGGTCCGTGTCCATGAAGTAAAATACCGGGAACTGCCAATATATCTAATCCACGTTGTTCAAATGTTTCGATAATGACCTTTCCAGTTTCCACTTCGTACCCACGGTCAACTTCCTCTTGAGTTAAAAACCTTGCACATGGAATGGAACCATAGAATGTATCGGCATGAGTAGTTCCCATCGCCGGAACATCTAAACCTGCTTGAGCCCATATAGTCGCCCAGGTTGAGTGCGTATGCACAATGCCGCCAATCTCTGAATAATGCTTGTAAAGTACTGCATGAGTTGCTGTATCTGATGAAGGATTCAATTCCCCTTCAACCACCTGACCATCCAAATCAACAACCACCATATCACTTGGCTTCATCGTCTTATAATCAACACCGCTCGGTTTGATAACAAATAAGCCACTATCACGGTCAATTGCACTTACATTTCCCCATGTATATTTGACGAGTCCATGCTTGGGCAATTCTAAATTTGCTTCAAATACTTCCTCTTTTAACTTTTCTAACACTTGAACCCCTCCAAACTTGGACTCATAAAATCAAATGATCGACAGCTGCCTGCTCAATTACAAGACCTTTTTTATATCGCTCTATAAATTTCTCAAAACCTTTAACATCAAACTGATCCGGATATATTTCTTGACTATCAACCTCGAAAAAGACTTTTTGGTCAAGGAATTCTTCCAAGTATTCCTTCTCATTTTTGTTCATCATGTAAGAAGCCAGAATAGCCATCCCCCACGCACCGCCCTCTCCGGCTGTTGCCATAACGGATACTGGTGCATCAATGGCAGCTGCGACGATTTTTTGACCTACAATAGGTGTTTTGAATAATCCGCCGTGAGCCAAAATGCCGTCAATTTCAACACTTTCTTCTTTAGTCATAATGTCCATTCCAATTTTTAATGCGCCAAATGCAGTAAAAAGATGAGCTCGCATAAAGTTTGCTAAATTAAACTGACTACCAGGAGGTCGTACGAATAGCGGTCGCCCCTCATCTAATCCTGTAATATTCTCACCGGATAAATAGCCATAGCTTAGCAATCCGCCAGCATCCGGTTCAGCCTCCAAAGCTTTATTCAGCATCACTTCATATAATTGATCCGTTTCTATCTTTTGGCCCATTGCTTCAGAGAACTCACGGAATAATTTCAGCCAGGCATTTAAATCACTGGAGCAGTTATTAGCATGAACCATCGCTACAGGACTGCCATCAGGTGTTGTTACTAAATCAATTTCCGGATACACTTTTGAGAGTTCTTTTTCCAGTACAATCATGGCAAAGACTGATGTTCCTACTGAAATATTACCAGTACGCTTTCTCACACTATTTGTAGCAACCATTCCTGTACCCGCATCACCTTCCGGCGGACAAAGCGGAATACCTGGTTGTAAATTCTGTGATTGATCAAGAATTTTTGCCCCAACTTCAGTCAATTCACCAGCTTGTTCTCCTGAAAGATAAACTTTAGGAAGAATCTCCTCTAGGCTCAAAGGACAACCCTTCGTGGAAATTAGTTCATCAAATTGCTTAACCATTGATTCATTATAATTCTTTGTTGATTCATCGATTGGAAACATACCTGAAGCATCTCCAATACCGATCGCTTTATTACCAGTCAGTAACCAGTGGATATAACCTGCTAAAGTCGTAACATAATCAATACGCGGCAAATGTTTCTCTTCATTTAAGATAGCTTGATAAAGATGAGCAACGCTCCATCGTTCTGGGATATTGAATTTAAATGTATCAGTCAATTCTTTAGCTGCCGCACTCGTTGTTGAGTTACGCCAAGTACGAAACGGAACAAGTAATTCTCCTGTATGATCAAAGGCCATATATCCGTGCATCATGGCTGAGATTCCAATAGAACCAATCTTCCGAATCGTTATCCCATAGTTTCTTTCAACTTCTTGCTTCATCTCACGATACGCTGCTTGTAGTCCAGTAATAATATCGACTAGGCTGTATGTCCAAAAACCATCCTCCAAGCGGTTTTCCCACTCATAGCTTCCAGATGCAACCGTTTCAAAATTATGATCAATTAACACTGCCTTGATACGTGTAGAACCAAATTCAATTCCAAGAGAAGTCTCTCCCCTAGCAATTGCCTCTTGTATGTTTGCTTTGTTCTTTCTCATATAAACCCCCATCTGATAGCGGTTTCAATATCCGGAATGATTACGCTTTCTATTTGTTAACTTGATTATATTTATTTGTACGTACAAATGTCAACTAATGTGTAATTAGTACACACAAATTTAACATTCTCGATTTTAGTACAAATCAAACAAAGACCCACAAAACCATTTATTGGGTATACTGTTAAAAGAACTAATGAAAGATGTTACTTATAAAATAGAATTAGATTGCTTATTTTATTTCTTACTAATTCAAAGTAAAATATGTACATACAACTATTTCGAATCAATCAATTAGTGCAAGAGCACCAATGAAGGAAGTGAGCTATAAATGAAACCAAAATATCAGGTCATCATTGATGATATAAAAAGCAAGATTCTTTCGGGAGATTATAAAGTTGGTGACCAAATCCCTACTGAAGCTTCCCTCCAAGAAAAATACGAAGTGAGCCGACAAACTGTTCGTAAAGCTATTTTAGAACTATCAAACGAAGGATTTTTAAGAAGTGAAAAAGGGTCTGGCACTTATGTCAGTAACCAATATCAAGCAAAATCTGGCGGTCAATCTAACACTAAAACAATCGGAGTCATTACAACCTACATTTCTGATTATATTTTCCCCTCCATTATTCGAGGGATTGAAGGCAGATTAAATGAAGAGAATTATTCGTTATTATTAGCCAGTACAAATAATGATGTCGAACAGGAAAAGAAAGCTTTGGAAATGATGCTGTCATTTGGAGTGGATGGTTTGATCATAGAGCCTACGAAAAGCAATCTATATAATCCAAACATCTCTTATTACCTGTCATTTAAAGAACAAGAGGTTCCATTCATTATGATTAATGCTTATTATGAAGAATTAAGTGTTCCCTTTCTTTGTCTTGATGACGTCCAGTCCAGTTATCTCGCAACAAAGGAATTAATTTCGAAGGGACATACACATATCGGGCTAATATCAAAATCAGATGACCTACAGGGAAAATATCGAATGAAGGGATATATAAAAGCGCTTGGAGAAGCCAAATTAGGATTTCGACCTGAGCATGTGCTTACATTCGATACAGAAACAAAGCCCAATTTATCAGCTAGCTTGAAGAAATTTTTAGAGGAAAATATTCACCTATTAACCGCGATTGTTTGCTATAACGATGAAGTCGGTTTAGAAGTAGTAAATGTGTGTAAACAGCTTAATATTTCCATTCCAGAGAAGTTATCAATAATCGGGCAGGACAATTCCTATATTGCCAAAAATGCTACTATTGCACTGACAACATTAACCCACCCACAGGAACAAATGGGACGTGATGCAGCTGATTGGCTCATTAAGAAATTGCAAGGAAAACGAGATTTACCAAACGAAACCTATTATCAGCCAGTGTTAGTTGAAGGAGAAACAGTAAAAGATTTAGAGATACATTAAGCAATAGTTATGAATATATTTTATTTCATATGGTGCTACTAAATTACTTAATGAAAAAGAAAAGCCCTGTTTATGCTCGTTATGATACCCGAGCATAAACAGGGCTTTACTCTATTTCTGCTATATATGGTATTTGACTGTGCACTAATCAAATCTTAACTACCAGTTAGCTACTTCCACCTCTGCTTTTAACCATTTTTCCCAAACAGAATCCGTTATTTTGAGTAAGCTTAATGAAATACCTTTCATATCTAAGGAAGTTAAATGGTTTCCAACCTTCACAAATCTAATATCCAAGCCTTCCAGCTCGCATAAACGTCGGATGTCATTGGTAAAGATATACTGTTCCATCAGCGGTGTAGCCCCTAACCCATTCACCAAAATGGCAAATCGATCTCCTTTTTTCCATCGATAAAGACTTTTAAGTTTATTCATAAGCTCTATGGCTAAAATTTCAGAGGAATGAAATTCTTCTTTCCGGTATCCCACTTCACCATGAATCCCAATTCCGTAAAATACTTCATTATCCTGTAGTATAAATGACCTTCTATCTGTCTCAGGATGGGTTACCGGTGAAAGTGCAACTCCCAATGTATGTAAATGATTGATGACAGACTGGCCAATTTCCGTTAGTTCGTTTAGAGAATATCCCTCACGTGCAGCAGCTCCAAGTATTTTATGGACAAACACAGTACCAGCCACACCACGTTTCCGCTTATTGAAGGAATTGTCGTCTTCAATGGAGACATCATCACTTACAATGACATGATCAACAGTCCAGCCTTCTTTTTGGGCGATGGATTCAGCCATCAAAAAACTCTCTAAATCTGCTTTAAAATTTTTGACTATGAGCAAGACACGCTTATTTTTATCAATCATCCGAATGGCGGCTACTATTTGCTCAGTTGTTGGCGGCGTGAAAATTTCTCCATTAACAGAAATGGAGAGCATTCCTTTCCCTACATATCCATAATGAGCCGGTTCGTGTCCGCTGCCGCCTCCGCTAATAATGACTACCTCCTCTCTTATATCTTTTAAATCTTTCCGATAAACAATATCATGCTTGGGCTCATAAGAAACCCTTTCTTTATGTTCAAAACAAAATCCAGCCAACATGTCTCTTACAACATGCTGAACATCATTAATTATTTTTTTCATTCTTATTCCCTCTCGCTGCTCACTCCTGCAGAAATGGCAGTAATTGATCATTTATCATATATTTCATCAAGGATGACATCGTGGAAGATTCGAGAGTGCAATCTTTCTCAATCCACTCTTTGATTATCCCTACAAACCCATAGCTATAAAAAGAAGCCATTAATTCTTTCCTTTCATTAGAAACCTTTAATCCGCTTCCGTCCAAACGGTTAGTAATAATCTCAAGATACAAATTCTTTGTGTGTTCATATAAGTATTCGTTAAAGGAATTTTGCTCTTCTACTTTAAATGCATTTTGATAGAATCGTCGATTCTGACTGAAGTATTCCAATAACAAATGCAAGATGTTCTCCCACTTTTCATATCCAATAAAGTCTGTAATATTTTCCTTCGTTTCTTCTTTATAAATCCAGCCAAGCAATTCATATTTATCTTGAAAATGGTAGTAAAATGTTTGCCTTCGCATCTTACAGTTTACCATAATGTCGCTTACTGAAATTTTATGAAAAGATTCAGTTACCATTAAATCTTTTAATGATTTTGCAATTATTTTTTGTGTGATAATCGATGAGGTCATGGGTTACCTTCCCTATTAAAATTGTAATTTAATTATACAAAAATGATATAATTACGGCTATTTTGACAAATACGGTTATTTGTCCGTTTACTTTAAAACGCTTACATTATACTGTTAACAGTATGAATAAATTTAGCAAGACTACCAATTTTTAATAGAAACGGGAGGCAATACAAATGAAGAAGATTATAAATAAACCTGAGAACCTCGTAATGGAGATGGCTAATGGATTAATCATGGCACATCCGGAACTCGAGTTTCTGAAGAAATATAAAATTATTAAGAAACGAGTAATAAATGAAAACAAAGTGAGCTTAATTAGCGGGGGAGGCAGTGGGCATGAACCTGCACATGCGGGCTTTGTCGGAAAAGGTATGCTTGATGCTGCAGTATGCGGGGATGTGTTTGCTTCGCCATCACAAATACAAGTGTATCAGGGAATCAAAGCAGCTGCCGGTCAAAAAGGGGTCCTGATGATTATTAAAAATTACAGCGGTGACATCATGAACTTTAAAAATGGTGCCGCTTTAGCAATCGAGGATGGTATCCAGGTTGAATATGTTCGAGTAGCTGACGATATAGCCGTTGAAGACAGTCTGTATTCTGTAGGACGCCGCGGTGTTGCAGGAACTGTACTTGTTCATAAAATTGCCGGTGCAGCTGCCGAAGAAGGCAGAGACCTTATGCAGGTAAAAGCAATTGCAGAAAAAGCCGCAGAAAATGTAAAAAGCATCGGGGCAGCTCTTACATCCTGTACCGTTCCAGCTAAAGGAACTCCGACATTCAAATTAGAAGAAGATGAAATCGAATACGGTGTCGGCATTCATGGAGAACCAGGAATCAGAAGAGAAAAATTGATTTCTGCAAATGAGTTGGCTAAACAAATGATAGATGATCTTCTAAAGGATTTTGGACAAGATGGGGATGAAACATCTGATATTGCTATTCTTGTAAATGGCTTCGGAAGTACTCCACTTCAAGAACTCTATTTATTTAACAATTCGGTTATGAGAGAAATGAGTAACAGAAATATTCATGTTTATAGAACCTTTGTCGGCAATTATATGACAAGTATTGATATGGCTGGAGTATCCTTGACAATTATGAAGCTTGATGATGAGCTGAAATCATTATTATCAAGCGAATGTTCTGCTGCGGCATTTAAAGTGGATGCACCTGTTGAGGGTGTTCAGTATACCGATCCTATTGATGAGATTGAAGAAAGAAGCGTTTCATTCAATACTGAGACAAGTGAGGAATACGCTGTAATCCACGATGATGTCCTTTCCTTAGAGAACATCATCTATCTCATTGATAAAATGAGCGAAGTCATTATCCGTAATGAGATACCATTCTGCGAGCTTGACTCTCATGCCGGTGACGGAGACTTTGGTATGAGCGTTGCTAAAGGATTCAAGCAATTGAAGCGAGAATGGAGTTCTATCTTAAACCAAGAACCATTAACTATTGGAGCATTCCTTGATGCATGCTCAATGGTCATTATGGAATATTGCGGTGGAGCGTCCGGTCCAATTTGGGGTTCTGCATTCCGTGCAGCCGGCAAAGCCGCAGGCGATAAAAATGAATTAACGATCGAGGAGTTTGCAAACCTATTACAGGCAGCTGTTAAAGGAATACAAGTAACTGGAGAACGTTCATTTGGTAGAGGTGCAGTCGTCGGTGACAAAACTCTGATTGATGCTTTAGTTCCATGTGCTGACTCTTGGTCTGAGTGCGCAAAAGCTGGAATAGACTTTAAAACTGCCTTTGAAAATGGGGCAGCAGCTGCTGTTAAAGGCGCTAAATATACAGAAACAATCGTCGCCCGCATGGGACGTGCTGGTACGGTTGGAGAAAGAAGCCTGGGTTATCCTGATGCTGGAGCTTATGGACTTGGAGTTATCTTCACAGAGCTCTCCAGCAGCCTAAGATAACAGCATTGATTGCCAACCATACAATTCTTATAACCTAGCCACTCTAAGGAGCTGCAACTTTGCAGCTCTTTATTTATCATTTAGTCTTAGAATAATAAAGCAGCTTCAGTTGAGAGGGCTATTTTCGAAGGATTTTAACAATGTAAAAAGAAAAATTAAATGACCAACTTTTGATCATCCTTGTTCAACTTAGACATCTTTAATAAATATTATTTAAATAATAGGTATAGAACAATGGCACCGACTACGACTATTCCCCCTATTGTTGGACTTCCATAAACGGTTCTATTCCAACCATCCTCGGTGTCTATCTTATTTTTGTTACGCTTATCTTGGTCCTCATTCAACAATAACACCTCCATATAATTGCTATAACACTATTAAAGAACTACTACCTTAGGCGATGAAATTTTGAAAAAGATGGACGGTCAAAACTGTTGTTAACAAACACCCACAGGAAGTTAAGATTATTGTTTTTCTATTGTCTTGTTTTTCTTCAGGTTTATTTAACTCATTAATTTGTATAATCCATATTGTCATAGTTACAAGGGCAAGAATTCCGATGGACATACCAATCACTTCCTTTTCCCTATTATTTTTTTGTAAATTATCCCACTTCGATTGTAACATTCTGTAAATTTGTAACAAGTCTTTCTTCGCTAACTTGTCCCTTTACTACCATAAGAAATTTAACATGAAAAGGCATTAATCCTTCTTGGTCAACTTGGCCTTCTGCTCTTTCCCCTGTCAATTCCAACCTTTCCCCCTTAAATCCACTCTTTTCCGTGTTCACGAATGAATTTAATATCGTTTTGATAATGTTCAAGGTGTCCTTCATCTATCATTTTTTGAAAATTACTATCGCCTTCTTTAGCTTTTCTTTCAATTGTTTTACATAGCCCTTGTAATCGCAACAATACCATCTCTAAAAAGTCTTCTTCCACTTCCTTTCCATAGGATTCAAAAAACAATTTTACTCTGTGTTTTATTTTCATAGCGTGGTCTAAGAAATTATAAATAACTTCTTCACCTGTTTCAGATTGATAAGTTCTACTTAAAGGAATACAAGTATAAAGGGTATAGGCAATGTCCCAGAGTCTCGGTCCAGGACCAGCAACATCAAAATCGATTATCCCTACCGGTCGTTTACGATTAAAGATAATGTTATATATAGCGAAATCATTATGACAAAGCACCTCGAATGGTTGCGGAGTATTATCTATCGACTTCCAATCTTCTTCAATTAAAAAATCACTCACTGAATCGTGGTAGAGACTAAGCATCTGAGCTATTTCTTTTAAAACTTCATCAGACCACATATATCCCTTTAAAGGATAATTACCAGCTTCACCTTCTATATATGACAAAATCTCTCTACCTTTTTCATCAATGCCAAAAAATTTAGGTGCATAAGCGAATCCTTTATTTTCCAAATGTATTAATAGCTTGTGAATTTTCGTACTGTCTGGCTTTAAATCTCTTCGAACGGTATCTCCTAAACGATATACGGTTGAGACATTTCCTCCAGTTAGAATTTCTTCTTTTTCGTATTTTGACATTTCACAAATACCCCTCAGTATTATAATATTTGCCCCCGTTTTAGTTTCTGCCTAGTGTTCAACATTCCTGCTTTTTTATCTCCATAAGAAATTCAACACGAAAAGGCACTAATCCTCCTAAGATCAACGCCCTAAAGTTTAAGTGAGAATTCCACTTACTATATGAATTATAAACATGGCTAATTACGTTTTTGGATTATTTGACGCACAGGAGATGCCAAAGCTAAAAATATAAGTGCTATAAAAGCTATATTAATTAAAGAAATTTGCTCCATCATAGGTGTATGCGTTGAACGGCTCGAAGAAAAGATAGACCACCAACTTGGTTCGACATATTGTAGAGATACTCTGTACCAAATGATAAAAATTGAAAACACTAATAACCGGTAAATCTTCATAAAAACTCTCCTATACTTTTTAGATAAGTAAGGCTCGAATTAGTTACCATTATCTCTTATTTTCCGAACTTTTCAGCCAGTGTCTAAGTCCTTTGCCAGCATAGGGTTCATCGCTAAATCGCGGAATAATATGTAGATGAGAGTGCATAAAATGTTGACCTCCAATCGCATTGCAATTCCAACCAATGTTGTACCCATCAGGTCGATATGTTTCATCCAGGAGATCTTTCACTTCTTGCAGTAATGAATAGGTTGCAGACCATTCATCTTCTGTTAAGTCAAACACTGTTTCACGGTGTTTTATTGGAACTATTAAACCTGACCCGACTAATACTTCTTGTGGCATTTGTAGAAACATACAATGTTCATTTTTTACAACAACTTCTTGCAGTTCTATTGTGTCAGGATTACAAAATGGGCATTCTTTCACTTCAATAACCTCCTCAGTTTCAGTTTTATTTTATATTATTTTACTCTTATTATAGTAACCTTTAAGAAAACAATTTTTAGAATAAACAAAAACGCAAAGGCAGTCATATAATCCTCCAAATTTAAAATTTGGTTAAATAATTCGATTAAAACATATAAATCCTTCTTAATCTAACCTGCATTCCTAGTTAACCGGCTTGTTATAGGAAATCAATTGAAAAAGATAGGAAAGGGTCCTCCAGAAAGTCAGTAAAACTAACGTTCCGGATAACCCCCAAAAACTATTGTTATGCTTTTGTTTTTCTCACTTCGTAAAATGAATAAGCCCCGATTAATATATATGTTATAGCTAAACCCATAATTAACTGCAATTCTTCATTTAAAGTTGTTCGAGCTAATACGATGGTCGGTAAGTGAAATGAAATTAAAAAAACGGGCAGGATTGCGGTTTTTGCCCAAATGGAGAATGTAACGATAAAGCAAAGAAAAAGTAAGCCGATGACTGTACTCCCTAAAACACCAAAGTTAATGGTTGGTGTAGGATAGATTGAATCAGCGACAAGCAAACCCATAAAGACGACCATACTAATGAAAATAGGGGCTAATAATATTAAAAACTCTCGAATTTTAGACACTTGATTCCTGGCTGTATAGCGAAATGCAATCATTACTCCGATAAAAAAGAGCACACAATACACAGCCGTTCCAATGATTTTTAATACACTATAGCTTAATGTACCTTTCAAAAGATCTCCGAAAATCGAAAATGACATTGCTCCAGCTATAATCAGGGGTATATATTTTACCCATGCTTTATAATCCGTCCTCATTTCATTGGAGATACTCTGCATATACTCTTTAGGAGAAGATCCAATAATCTGATCAATAGATTTACCATTTAGCTCGGCTTCATATAAATGCTCCTCAAGTTCTTTCGTAATATCATTAATCTCCTGATCATTTTTTCCACTTGAAAACAAGTATATCTTTAAATCATCAATAAACTTCTGACTTTTATCAGACAGTTGAAGTTGCTCCACTTTTGCATCACCTCATCCTTCAATTTCTTTCTTAATGACCGCGTTTACGCTGTTCTCAAGGTAACCCCATCTAACCAGAAAATTTTCTAAAGCTACCTGTCCTTCATCTGTTAATGAATAATATTTTCTCTTTGGTCCAGCAATTGAATCCCGGCGAACAGACGTAATAAGTCCTTCCCGTTGCATTCGGAGCAATAATGGATAAATGGTACCTTCGCTGATTGTCTCAAATCCATACTCACTTAAACGTTCTGCCATCTCATATCCATAACATTCTTTTCCTTTGATAATAGCCAAAAGGCAACCATCCAATATACCCTTCATCATCTGGGTTTGCGACATCTATAATCCACCACTCTTTTTATCTTGCATTGCAAGGTATATTACCAGTATAAACCACACTACCTTGCAATACAAGATAATTGTTAATTACTTACAAATATCTTTCTTATATGAAGGTCAAAAAGAAAACACTAGGGCAAGATCCCCTATTAAATTCAAGTCTCTCCATCTCTCAAATAGAAAGAAGCAATGTAGCCCACTACATTGCTTCTTTAATGAATCCGCTCGATTAATTTATAAGCTTATCCTTCTATTTATTTTTTAATTGGTATCCATATTTCTGAATAATAATCCTTAGAAGATGGATCTCCATCACTTAAGTAAACCTCCATCTCAGGTCCACCCGAATGCTCATAGCCTGTTGCCGGAAACCATTCAGAGAAAATTCGATTCCACACCTTTGGCATGGCATCAGGCATAGCGCCATGAACAGGAAAAACAGCCCAGGTAGCAGCCGGAATCTGTCGTTCTTCCCAATCATTTGGGACATGTTCTATATGTTTCTCTGCCCCGATCAAGTAAGTTAGATTTTCTTGTAGTTTATCAAAGTCCATACAAACTCCAATTAATCCAAGAGATCCACTATTTTTAGCAAGTACAGCGGCGAATCCATTCTGATTAGATTCATCCCAGAAAGAGGCTATTTTCCGATTGTTCTCTCCCCCACTAGTACTCGTGCGTATGCTTTTCCCAACAACCTTAAATGCTTCCTTTTCGACAATCTTATAATCCATTCCCACATCACCCTTTAACTGAATTTGAAAGGAGAGCCTCGGATAAGCCTTCAAGGATTGAGTATTTTTCTTTGCAGATGACGGACTGATTCCATGAATTTTCCGGAATGCTTTTGCAAAGGATTCCGGAGTTTCATAGCCGTATTTCAGTGCAACATCGATTACCTTCGACTTGGAATATACCAGTTCCTGCGCAGCAACTGTGAGACGGCGATTCCGAATATATTCACTCACGGTATATCCCGTCAGCATACTGAACATCCGCTGGAAATGAAATTTTGACATACAAGCAATTTCAGCAATATCTTCCATACAAAGATACTGTTCCAAATTACCTTCTATATACTCGATACTGTCGAGCATCCTTTGAAGTCCCTCCATGTAAGCACTCTCCTTTCTAAACTCAGTCTACCAACATCGGTTTAGTAAATCCGGTTAATCCGTGCTCTTTTATGACAGTCCAGAAAAGAATAAGAGCACCCAATTAGTTCATTAAGCTATCTCTATTTAACTACCTGAATATCACATAACAAAAGTTTTACTCAAACAATTATCAGAGTTCACTTTCCCAATTCCAAAATTCTATTTCGTCTACTTCTAATTCACTTACTTTTCCTTCATCCTGTAATTTTAATACTTCTTTAGTTGGTCCTGTAATAACAGCCCCATAATGCTTATAACTATGTTTTTCCATGTATTGAATACGTTTTGAAAGATTTAAATCTCCTATATAAAAATTTTCTGCTTTTTCTTCATATTCTTCCAGGAATTACAGTGTTTTTCGGAATTGCTTATGCAGTGGTTTTCCTTCGCCTACCTCGTATTCCGGTGAAGAAGACCCTTCAGAAACTATTTCTGTTCCAAAAAAACCTTTTTCCTCTTGTTGAAAATCTACGATCATGTCATCTTCATGCCAAATTGGTTCACTAGGAAAACCAATTGGTTTAAAATAGCTTCCTCTTTCTTTTCAAAACCAGTATCTACTGCAAGCCATATTAATCTCATATCCTTAGCCTCGAATAATGAAAATACCTCTTCTGTCTCTAGTAAATCAGTAAATGAAACATAGGCTGAAACAACCGTCCCTTCTGGAACCTTTTTTAATCGTTCCCACCCTGAAAAACCTCGTGGGCTTGAGCCCGGATAAATAAAAGCAGGACTGTTATTAGATATAGGGCTGAAATAGGTAACTTCAGGATATGACATCCTTGAGAAGAAAAAATCAGTTTCCATTTCACCTACCTTGATCGTATCATCTCCAATAACTTTATTTATATCTTTTGAGGCTGTCATTCCAAAATAGGCAGAAGTGCTCGTACTTGTACCATCCATATGACCATAAGGATTCATTACAGTCAGACTGTAATCAACGATATTACGTAATTTCTCTACTCGGTCAGGAGCTCCGAACGAGTAATACATCAGAGTTAGGATGGAAGAAAAGAATGAAAATAGAAGAAATAAACCTATAGCCATAAGTGCTGTTTGAAATCTTGCCTTCCATTTTGCAAATTTCATAATTCGTTGTTGTTTTTTTATGCCAATATCAGAATCAGTTAACTTTCCCCTATTTTCTTCATCAGTTTCTTCCAAATATCTCTCCATGCTCTCCAGTTCTTTCTCAATCTCTTTTGCCTCTTCTGCAGAAAGTTCACCTTTTTCATATGATTCCAGGCGCTTTTTAAATTCATCACTCATATTCTTTACTCCTTCTTTTCCTTATTGCTTTTCTCCCGCGAAATAAAAGAACTTTTACATATGCCTTACTAACCTTCATTACTTCAGCAGCTTCCTCATATGATAGACTATTAAAGTCACAAAGCAGTACTGCCATCTTATGTTTTTCAGGTAATGCATTCACTTCACGTAATAGCTCTTCTATTTCCTCATGAATCACAATCGTTTCATCAATCGCTCTGTTCTTATCTAAAAATCTAGAAAAATAGCCTTCATCCTGAATTGTTACTCTTTTATGCTTTCTATGATGATCAATATATGCATGATATGCTACCGTAAAAAGCCATGCCTTTACACTTCCACTTTGATAATTCTCAATAAATAGGCACGAAAGAAGGTCTCTTGAACAAGGTCCTCCGCTGTATGATGATTATGACAAAGAGAGAAAAGGAAACGATATATATCAGAAAAATAAGTGCTATAGAGACTATCTATTGAATCAGCCTCATTACCCCCTCTCACTAATACCATGTATAAATATAAAAAAGGTTACAGAAAATAAAATATTTTCCAAACCACCAATCATTATGAGCATACCAAAAGAAGCGGAATAAAGTTTATTTTTGATTGGTTTGACGTTTATATAAACATCAAAAAGACATCAATAGATGCCTTCTTTCGTGCACAATAAATGTATATAACCACCAGGGGGGATGGATGATAAAAAAAAAAAGACCCGAATTCGTATAATTCACGAAACAAGGATCGATCTGGCAAATGTATTTTTCGGAGTCTTCAAGTATACTACCTCATTACAAAAGTAATATCGATACTATAATTCCTTTTTAGACTTGGATGAATCAACTAATTAACTTATATTTACTTTCCTCGATTAACAAAACAATATTCTTTATATAACTTGATTAATTCTTGGACAATTCCAGGTCTCTGCTTCGTTATCTAAGCGTTCATTTAGAAAACCGAGAAAGAATACTGGATTAAATATGGAACCTAAAAGAAAGATTTATCATTTTTTTGTCGAATTCTATTATATATAGCTTAACTAAAATAGCCTCCAGCATTTTAGGAAGAGACAAAATTAGAATAGAGATAGGGTGACGAAGACATGGACAGTATTTCAAACAAAATAAAGTTTGAATACAATTTTGTAGTAGATAAAGAAATGATCTCAAAAAAGCATAAAAGGGATGTGCCTGCCATATTAGCCGTGGATGCCACATTTACAATAAAAATCAACAACGAATTATACTTTGAAACAGAACTAGCTATACTCGAATTCTATAAAGCATTGTATAGATGGAAAGAAGAGATTACGAAGAAGAATCCTACACCGGAATTCCATTATTACACGATTGAATATGCTGACTATGAGAATGGAGCTATCCTGTCATTAATCCCCTTTTCCAATAAGGCCAGAGTGAAATCAATCTGGGCAGAACAAGATCTATATAATGTTTTCGATCTAGACTATATTGTAATGGAATTCATTCTACTAGAAGAGATACTAAAACGGGATATAGAGGATTATTTTGATATAAGATTAAAAGATTTCATCAAACACATTCCTGTCCAAATTTCAAACCCGCTTTTGCTAAAGGGGAATTTGTAAATGGTTTAGGTAGCAGGACATGTTCAAAAAATTATATTAAATAGACAAACCTATCTGCTAATCGGATTCAATAAAAAAAGACCCAGTTTTCATAAAAGATTATTTATACGAAAACTGGGTCGATTAACAAATGTTTATTTAGTTAGCCAAGAGTATTTTTATTGGTTACACCTTCAACATAATCTCCACAACGCACTCAATATGAGAAGTTTGTGGGAACATGTCCACTGGTTGGATATATTTTGGTCTGTATTTTTTGCTTAGGTAGTCCAAATCCTTGGCCAGTGTGGATGGGTTACAGGATACATAGACGATTTTTCTTGGACGTGTGCGCAGGATGGCATCCATTAATTTATGATCCAAGCCGCTTCTTGGCGGATCGACGACAACGACATCTGGCTTCCAGCCTTCGCGCAGCCATTTAGGCATGAGAACTTCTGCTTTGCCTACTTCGAAGCTGACATTATCCATATGATGCTTTTTAGCATTCTGAATGGCATCTTCAATTGATTCCGGAATGACATCCATGCCTCTAACTTCTTTACAAAAATCCGCAAGCCACAATCCTATCGTTCCTACTCCGCAATAAGCATCTACTACTCGTTCATGACCGTGAAGGCGAGCTGCTTTTTTCACTTCATCATAGAGCTTCACGGTTTGTACTGGATTCAATTGGAAGAAGGTACGCGCTGATAGCTCATAGGATAAATCGCCAAGTTCTTCTTCAATTGCTTCTTCTCCCCACAGATGAATCGTCTTTTCGCCGAATATAAGCGGAGTCTGTTCTTTATTCACGTTTTGAACAATGGAAACGACTTCCGGTAAACGTTTGTTGATTTCTTCTATGATTTGGCGCTTCTTAGGAAGCTTTTCAGAAATGGTGATGATCACCACTTGGACCTGATCCGATGAGAAGCCGACACGGGTTACGACCGTTTTAACAATCCCGCTTTTCTTTTTCTCATCATAGGATGGCAATCCAAATTCCTGCAAAATATCCAATACTGTACGAGTAACCTTGTTCGTTGCTTCATGCTGAACGATACAATTTGGAATATCAATCAAGTTATGAGTATTTGCCGCATAAAGGCCGGCAATCAACTCTCCAGTCTCATTGGTGCCAACCTGGAATTGGTTTTTATTACGGTAATTCCATGGATTCTCCATCCCAATTGTTGGACGGATATCTACATTGCTGGCATCGTATTGGCTATGGCGCTCCAATGATTGAATAACGATATCACGTTTTTCCTTCAATTGTTGGCTGTATTCCAAATGCTGCAATTGGCATCCACCACATACGTCATAAACCGGACATGGTGCTTCGACTCGATGTGGCGATGCCTTTTTAATCTTTTTGACAAGACCTTCCGAATACTTCGGATGGACCTTCGTAATCTTTACTTCTACAATTTCATCCGGCAGAGCACCCGGTACAAATACAACCTGACGTTTATAGTAGCCGACTCCCTCACCATTTATGCCAAGGCGTTTAATAGTTAGTAAAATCTCTTGTCCTTCACGGACTAATGTTGCCTGTTGGTTCATCAATATTCCTCCGTTTTTCAATGCTTCTCCATAAGTAAAGTGAAGCGTAGCTTAAATAAGGATGCCACTCCTTACTGAATTGCTCCATCTCTTCCATTGTTGGCTTTCGTTCTAGGTTATATAGCAGCTTAATAGCATTCTGAATGCCGATGTCTGCTTTTGGAAATAAATTCGGGCGGCCAAGACCAAATAACAGGAAGTTTTCAGCCGTCCATCTGCCTACACCTCGAATTCTTGTTAATTCTTCTATAATTTCTTCATCTGTCTTTGTGCGCAACTCTTCCAACCTGAGTTCACCGCTTGCAATCTTTTCTGAAAGGCCAATGACATACTCTGCTTTTCTGCCGCTGAATTTCATTCCTTTTAACTCATCTACTGTGAGAGCAGCGGTTGTCTCTGGAGATGGATAAAACGATACTCCGTCCTTCTGATACCCATAGGCTGTGACAAAATCCTTCGTTAGTTTTTGAGCAAACGCCATATTCAGCTGTTGATGGATAATACTTTTCACGAGACAGCCATATAGGTCGAATTCTAAAATAAGCGGGGTACCGCGATGGCGAGTAAAAATATTATTGAGCTTCGTCTCGCCAAAGTGAGCATGTATATCAGAAAGTGGCAAATGCCACTGAAAAATCTCCTTTAAACGATCCGTTGCCAATACTTGTTCCTTTTTGCCGCTAATTGTAAAGGCCGGCTTATCTACCGTACCGATCGCTTGGACGGTATAAACATTGGGCTTACCATGAATCAGTAAAGGGACCTGAATCAAGCGATTGCGGTAATCTATTTCATACAGAGGATCAAGACCGATCCTTTCCAATACCAGGTCAAAATCATAGGGAGCTTCTACATGAATGGTTTCTTTCCACATCATTATCACTCCTTTATGGACTAGTCCAGTTATTATAACAGGTTTTGCAGCTATATGGGTACATAGGAAAACGGCCCATTAAATTGGAGCCGTATCCATGTTCTTCTTCGTTATTACCGCTTTAATCGCACTGTAGCTGATTTCATTAGGAAGATGCTCTTTAATTGGCTTTAAAAAATCATTCCCCACTTCCTCAATCGCCTGTAGAACCTGGATTTCCTCCTCAGGTGAGAAGAAATACTCCCAATTCAGAGGCAATCCTTCTTCTGCACATCGGAATAGATGCCTTTCTACTGTTTGGGAGGATAAATCTCTTTCTTTTGCAATCTCCTTCAGCGTAAGCCCTTGTTTATATAATTCATACGTATCCATATGTGAGTTGGCAGTACCTGCCTTGGATTTTTTCACCGCAGGCATTTTTTCCTCTTGTTCTACAATTGGTGCTTCATAATCATTTTCCTTTATAAACGCTGTGATCACTTCCACAAATCGCTCACCATACTTATCTGTCTTTTGAGCTCCGACTCCCTTCACCTCAAGGAACTCATCTGTGGTTTGCGGTTGTTTAACGCACATATCGCGCAAAGCTTGGTCGGAGAATATCAAATATGGAGGCACATTTTCCTCTCCTGCAATTTGTTTTCGCAAATTACGCAGCACTTCGAATAAAGGATCATCTGTTGAAATAGCGGTGATCCGCACAGCTTCTTTTCTCATTACCGCACGTTTCCCGAGCAACACTTCTTTGCCGGCAGCTGTGACATATAAGAGCGGATATTGCCCACCCGTAATCCCAATTAATTGCTCAGATGTTAGAAAATCAATCAGTTCAGCGACCTCTTTGGTTGATTGATTTTTCATTAACCCATACGTTGATAAGGATTGAAAGTTTTGTTCAAGCAATTTCTTATTGGATGAGCCCGTTAACACTTGGGCAATCATTGTTTTTCCAAAACGTTCGCCAGTTCGGATTATACAGGATAAGACCATTTGGGCATCTTTTGTCACATCCTTCGCACTTCGTTCATCTAGACAGTTAGAGCACCGCCCGCAATCATCTGCCTCCTGCTCACCAAAATAGTGCAGAATATAAGCTTGCAGGCAGCCTTGTGTATGGCAATAGTCACGCATTTGATACAGCTTTTGCAACTCTTGATTTTTATGGTTTTCATCACCAAACGATTGATCAATCAAAAAGCGCTGGACCTGAACGTCCTGTTCAGATTGAAGCAATATACATTCACTCGGCAAGCCATCACGTCCGGCACGGCCTGCCTCCTGATAATAACTTTCCATATTTTTAGGCATTTGAGCATGAATCACATATCGTACATTCGATTTATCTATCCCCATCCCAAACGCATTCGTTGCGACCATGACAGTAATTTCATCACTTAAAAATTTGTTTTGCTCTGTTTCACGTTCTGTACTTGATAAACCCGCATGATATCTCCCAACTGTTATACCTTTTTGTTGGAGACGTTCATATAGATGGTCCACTGTTTTTCGTGTGGCACAATAAATAATCCCGGATTCCTGTTTATTTTTTCCTACATACGCATCAATATATTTTTGTTTATTTTGCCCTTTCACGACCTGGAAGCTTAAATTTTCCCGTTCGAAGCCAGTTATAACCGTATGTGACTCTTCAATATTCAAGGATCGGCGAATATCTGCCTGCACTCGCGGAGTTGCTGTTGCTGTCAGGGCAAGGACAACCGGATTGGAATTCAATTGTTCGGCTAATGATTGGATGCGTAAATAACTCGGGCGGAAATCATGACCCCATTGTGATATACAGTGAGCTTCATCTACAGCAATTAATCCAACCGGCAATTTACGGATATCCTCAATAAAGCCATGGGATTCCAGTCTTTCAGGCGCCAAATATAAGAGCTTATAGGCCCCCTGCTGGATGTCATACAAACGATCATTCACTTCACTCGCGGTTAGGGAACTATTAATAAAGGTGGCGGGTATTCCGGCCTGATCCAGTGAATCTACCTGGTCCTTCATGAGAGAGATTAATGGAGAAATAACGAGGGTAACGCCCGGTATTATCATCGCCGGGATTTGATAACAAATTGATTTACCTCCGCCTGTCGGCATAATTCCTAGTGTATCGATTCCTTGTAGCACCTGCTCAATAATTTTGGCTTGTCCATTGCGAAAAGAATCATAACCAAAATACTTCTTTAAAAGAGAGCTTGCTTCTGTAAGCATGAATTCCCTCCTCCATTCATTGATCATTCTACCATCCATTATAGCTTATAGAGATTGATCTATACTAGTGAGACAAGATAGCTGGAGTCTTAAAAATCACCAAATATATCCTTCTTATGATAAACTGATAGTAATCTATAACTGGAGGTTTTCCGATGCTGGCTGATTCCTTGAAATCATATCAAATAATAGATGAAACTCGTGAAATGGAAGATTTAAATAAACCAATTTTGATCAGTACTTTCACTCTTATGGTCGGATTGCTTATCCCCTATTGGTTCATTTGGAAAATCGGTGAGATTGACCTATTCTTTTTAATTGAACTGGCTGTTGGATACATCCTCCTAATTTTCATGCATGAAGTACTGCATCTAGTAGGCTACATATTTTTCGGGAAAGCCAAAATAAGTGAGGTTAAACTGGGTGTTTTATGGAAGTATCTTACTCCTTATGCCCATTGCAAAATACCAATCAGGATCAAAGCTTATCGGATCAGTGTTTTATTACCGATTGTCCTCGGAATCGTGCCATTAATTTATGCATTTTTAAACGGAAATGATTATTGGTTTTTTATTGGATTGTTTATGACTATCGGATCATTAGGGGACCTTATCATTCTTTGGATATTGCGCAAGTATTCAGTAGATGTCCTTGTTCAGGACCACTCCAGTAAAATTGGCTGTATTGCTTACACTCCTCAATCTTAAATGTTTTTCGATTCCATACTGTCAATGAAAATGAAAGTGAAAGGCTCCCAAATCGATTGACAGGAATCCAACCATCAAAAAGGGAACCCCACACAGGAATGCCCTTATCTTACCATTTTCTCAAGATAAATATGATGCCCGTTGTTTTTTCAATATTAATACTAAAAACCGCTTATTATTTGTAAGCGGTTTTTTTGTTTAGGCACATTATATCTTTATGTCTATTTTCTGTTTTTGTGGTGTCTTCTGTGGTTTTTCACAATTCATATCATCCAAGCTTTTAAAGGTATACCCTCTCTTTTTTAAATCTGTAATCACCTGGCCAAGTGCTTCTGCATTGTCCTTAGACACAGAATGTAAGAGCAAAATGGCACCGGGATGAATTTGAGCCATAATTTGATCATAGGAATGCTTCCACCCCTGCTGACGATTCACATCCCAATCAAGAAAAGCAACCGACCATAAAATATGTTTATAGCCCAGATCATTTGCCACCTGTAAAGTTCGTTCACTAAATATTCCTCGTGGCGGTCTGATATAGGACATATCCTTTTGCCCTGTTAATTCCTCTGTCTTCTTCTTAACCCGTTCCAGTTCATCAGCTATTTTATCATCCGATACCTGTGTGAAATTGGGATGGCTCCATGAATGATTGCCAACTATATGCCCTTCCTTCACCATTCTTTTCACTAACGGTTCAGCTGTATTCAAATAATGACCTGTAACAAAAAAGGTAGCCGGAACTTTATGTTCTTTCAGTACATCCAGTACCTTCTCCGTATATCCATTTTCATAGCCATTATCAAACGTTAAGTAAATCTCTTTCTTTGTCGTGTTTACTTTATAAACAGCACCGTATTTTTCAACGATTGCATTATATTTAGGCCCTGCATCAGCAGGCTGTTCATTCTTTCCCTTATTAAAGCCCCAACCATACTGTACGTTTGAAATCGCCTCAGCAACGCCCAGGAATAATGTCCCCGAAAGCATGATGGCAGATAATCCGGTGATAAGCCATTTTTTCACTATTTTCCCTCCTGAATATACTTTTGATAAAGATAGTTTTAATCAGAGTAAGGGAATTTATGCAGCACAGCGAATGATTGCATTAACGATATAATATAAAAAAGACAAATCCGCTTATAACGGATTTGCCATATAATCTTATTCATTTATACCTCTTTATTAGGTTCTGTTTCCGGTCGATTTTGAAAGCTTTGAAACTTCTCCTCAATTGAATCCACGATTTCAATTAGGCGGTCAATATCTTCAATATCCGCTGTTTCAGGCTCAATCCGGTCTAAAACCTCCATAAATAACTCAAGTCGGTCTTTTAAGTATTTTACTTGTTCATCTTTATTATAAATCGGTGTTGTCAAACTAATCCGGCTCCTTTCATCATAAATATTATCCTAAACGATAGTAGCCTATTTCGCAACTGACCATTTTCTATTTTACCCAAAAGCAAGAAGCTTCAACCAAAACCGGCTGAAGCTTGCAGACTTAAACGGCAATCAATATGGTCGGTTGACCGCTCTGAACTGGAATGAAACATGATCTTGAATAGGAATCCAGGCTCCAATCCCTTGTGAGGTTACATTCCTTACTACAATCTCACGTTTGCTTCCTTTCAATACTAAATAGACCTCACCATATGTGACTTTACCCTTCTCGTTTATTGCCGGCGCATACCCATAGAGGTAGCCAAGTCTCATTGGCGGTATATTGTATACTCTGTCTTTTTTTGTACCGCTACCTATGATGGTCTCAAATGCCAGTGGCAGTTTAGATTTTTCTGATGCTCTCGCCAGCATCATTTTTTGAATATCCTGACTGGAAGGTACTTTTGCTGTCAATCCTCCGCGCACCACTTTTTGTGTCTCTTGGACATAATGAATTTGGAAATTCGTATCCCCGCCACGGTTATCATAAAAATTCGTATTGATTTTTTGATACTCCCAGTTTGGAGAGGTTTCCATCGATTCATAATTTAAAGCCCACTTACCTAAGTAAACAGTGGCTCTATACCAAAAGGCAACCGGATTGGTTCCGATATTGGTTTCATTAAGCATGTGAACTAATTCAGGATTTTCTATTTTAACGTTGCTGGACTTAAGCAATTGTTTGGATAACTCACTTGGCTCAAGCATTGGCGTGTCCTGACTGGAATTGGGATATGTGTTTTCTTTATTGATCGATAAAACGGACTCCGGAATTTTATACTTAGCTTCCTCAACCGTAGGGTCTGCTCCTTCTTTTGGGGCAGCCCAGTTATGCTGGGTTGGAATAATAACGAGCATGGCTATAACGATCATGATAAAAAAATTTCTTCTCATGCTTGAAGCTCCTTTCTTACATACAAAAAAGAATGATTGTTCCGTTATTTTCCCTCTTAAGCAAAAAAACTATTCAAAAATCAGGATTGTTTTATTACACCTTGCAGTTACTAGAATTAACAGATTGTTAAGCTATATTAACTGTTTATTTAGCACATTACAAACCAGTATTTTTTGTCACAGTTTTGTAAAATTCAGAATATTTACAAAACTACAGGAAGGTGCTATACTAAAACCACCATATCGTAAAGGAGGCGAAATCAACAGCCGGAATAACTGCAGGGAGGAATGCTTATCGAAACCATCCTCACACGGAAAACTTAATGTAGATTTCGTCACAAATCAGGACAATAAAGATAAAGGATGTGACCTATAGGGCTAACTAACATGACTGTTTAAAACAGAAATATCTACCTTTGAAAAGATACATTTATTTTTGGAAGGATTAGAATTTAGTTAGACATGACTTATGATGAAGCAAATTGGAAAAACATAAAAAAGACTCTGAATCCATAGTAGATCAGAGTCTTTTTTAATTTATTATTATAACAGAAAGAAACCTATCCCCATCACTAAATAAGCAGCAAGTAAGGTGAGTCCTTCAAACCAGTTTGTTTCCCCATCGTTCGTTATTACAATCATTAAAAAGACAGATAGCACCATCGCCACAAGTTCAGGCAATGTAAAGACAAGTGGCATTTGCGTTTCAAATAATAAAGATACCAGAACAAGTACCGGTGCTACAAACATGGCCACCTGTAAAGTAGAACCAACAGCAATTTCAACAGCAATGTCCATTTTATTTTTGTAAGCGAAAATAATGGCAGATGCATGCTCAGCTGCATTTCCGACAATTGCTACAATGATAACCCCGATAAATAATTCAGACCAGCCCAATTGATTCCCTACGTCTTCGAATGTATGTACCAAATTCTCAGATACATAGGCTACTGCCACTGTTGCCAAAGCTAGGACCATAATCGACCATTTTTTGCTCCACTCTGCTTCTTCAGTTTCTTCCTCTGCAAAAGACAAGTCTTCCTTACGTTGATAGACACCGCGATGGGTGACCAATTTAAAGAATAAAGCAGCCAAATATAAACAGATCAGGATAATGGATATGCCTGTACTCATGACCATTTGGTTACTTCTTTCCATCTCTCCGGCAAATACTTCAGGAATGATAAATGCAACTAATACACCGAATGTTAATAGCCCTGCATTGTGCCTGGCATCAAATACATTAAATTTTTGTCTTTTATACTTAATACCACCCAAGAAAAATGAAGCCCCACTAACTAATAATAAGTTACCGATGACACTTCCTGTTAAAGAAGCCAATACAATTCCCACCAGTCCCGCTTTAAGAGAAAAAATGGAGATGATCAGCTCAACAGCATTTCCAAATGTTGCATTTAGCAATCCTCCAATCCTCGGTCCGGATATGATTGCTAAGCTTTCTGTCGCCCTTCCCATAAAACTTGCCAGAGCAATAATCGTTAAACAATAAACAGCAAACATGAGCAGACTTGGCCAATGTAAAATGGAGCCGGCTATGGATACCGGTAGGCCAATCATTAGCATTGCAGAAAATATTTTTTGTCCCATCCCTTGAATTCCTTCTTTCTAATCTAAAATATATTCATTTATTCCCGAATTACCTTTAGATTAGTCTTCAAAATCTCCTTGCTAAAGTTTGTGAACAACTCTAATATTGATTCAGATAGATATAGGAGAGATAATTATGAACTATCAAAAAATTAGATTTTCTGCACTTATTATTCTAGTTGCTGTGTCAGGTTTCTCACAGGGAATGCTGTTACCCTTAATTGCCATTATTTTTGAACAGGATGGAGTAAGCTCCGGTCTAAACGGATTAAATGCTACAGGACTATATCTGGGAATACTATTAATCTCACCTTTCATGGAAATTCCTCTGCGAAAATTTGGTTATAAACCCCTGATTTTTTTCGGCGGACTGTCGGTGATTATTGCGTTTCTGTTATTTCCGATCCTAGATTCTTTCTGGTTTTGGTTCATTCTCCGTATGATTATCGGAATTGGAGATCATACCTTACATTTCACAACCCAAACCTGGATAACCGCTTTTACGCCAGTAAACAAGAGAGGCAGAAATATATCCATTTATGGCTTATCCTTCGGCATAGGTTTCGCAGTTGGGCCATTACTGACTAATTTAATTGAAGTTAATCGGGCATTACCCTTTATCGTTGCATCAGCAATCAGTCTTATTGCTTGGTTGACCGTCTTTTTATTAAAAAATGAATTTCCAGATGAAGATTTGGAAACAACCAATGTTTTCGGTACCTTACATCGTTTCAAAAAAGTTGCCAAGTATGCATGGGTTGCGTTCTTGCCTCCTTTTGGTTATGGATTTTTGGAAGCATCCCTAAATGGAAATTTCCCTATCTATGCTTTACGAATTAATATGGATGTTCAACAAGTCTCCATCATCTTGCCTGCTTTTGCAGCAGGCAGCATTATTACCCAGATCCCATTAGGAATTTTAAGTGATTCCTTAGGGAGGAAACGCGTTCTTCAATATGTTCTTTTTAGCGGTTTTGCCATCTTTTTAACAGCTGCCTTAATTGAACAAACCGTTACAGGTTTATTTATCTGTTTCTTTATTGCAGGTATGCTTGTCGGCTCCACCTTCTCTTTAGGAATCAGTTATATGACCGATCTATTGCCTACACAACTGCTTCCTGCCGGCAATATTATTTGTGGAATAGTCTTTAGCCTTGGAAGCATCTCTGGGCCATTTTTTGGCGGCTTGGCCATTCAATATCTGCCTAATGGGAATTTCCTTCTTGTAATCAGTGTTATCCTGTTACTGATTTTCATCGCTCTTAGCAGATTTAAAAGAAATCCAATTAATGACCAGATTCAAACCTCTGTGTAAGCAGAGGTTTTTTCATTCGACTTTATTACTGTAATTGTTGCTGTATTTATTCATCCACTCAATTTTATCTCATATTCACCTTCACGCATCTTCAGTTAAAATTTCCCCTATCCACAAATAAGCAAGGTAGAAAATTGCTATTTTTTCTTTTCCAAATAAATTCACTTAACTTCTTTAGCGACTCATGTTATACTAATATGTAGATAATAATTATTATAAATAAGAAAGAAAAATGTTGCTGTCACAGTATTTGTGGCAGCATCCGTTATTTTATAAGCCTAATGATTTTGAACATCATTCTCAATTAGAAAAGAAAAACAACGAGATCTATTCTCAATTACAAGGAGGTTATTCACATGGAAACAGCACTGAATAAATCAAGCTTGAAAAATTCACCTAGCCAATATAATAGATGGAAAGAATTCACCTCTAAACTTACGTCCAATTGGGAGCTCTTGGCTGCCGGTTTAAGCGGAATTCTGATTTTATGCGGCTGGCTATTATCAACAAAGGATTTGAATGCCTCATCTGCCTTCGTCTATATACTGGCATATGTAATTGGGGGTTATGCCAAGGCTAAAGAAGGCATCACTCAGACGATTGAAGAGAGAAAACTGAACGTAGAGCTTTTGATGATTCTGGCAGCGATTGGGTCAGCCATTATCGGATATTGGACTGAGGGAGCAATCCTGATTTTTATTTTCTCTTTGAGCGGTGCACTTGAAACGTATACGATGAATAAAAGTCACAAAGAAATTTCTTCATTAATGGATTTGCAGCCTGAACAGGCTTTGAGAATAGTCGATAACACTGAAGAAATAGTACCGGTTTCTTCCCTGAAAGTTGGAGATTTGATTTTAATTAAGCCTGGGGAACGCATCCCCTCAGATGGAGAAATCTTATTTGGAGAGACTGCTGTTGATGAAGCTGCAATTACCGGAGAATCGATTCCCGTCAGCAAATATATTCAAGACGAGGTATTTGCAGGGACGGTTAATGGACATGGAACCATAAAAGTTAAGGTTACAAAACCTAACAGTGAAACTTTATTCCAAAAAATTATCACACTTGTTCAAAATGCGCAAAGTGAAAAATCTCCTTCTCAATTATTTATTGAAAGATTTGAGGATACGTATGTAAAAGTTGTTCTTGTTGTCGTTGGAATTATGTTGTTTCTCCCACATTTTGTTCTGGGTTGGTCCTGGACAGAGACCTTCTACCGGGCAATGGTTTTGTTAGTGGTAGCTTCTCCATGTGCATTAGTTGCTTCTATCATGCCGGCTACTTTATCCGCGATTTCGAATGGCGCTAAAAGTGGGATTTTATTCAAAGGCGGTATCCATCTAGAAAACCTAGGCAATGTAAAGGCCATTGCTTTCGATAAAACAGGGACACTAACTCAGGGGAAACCCGTTGTGACGGATATTTTAATCCGCGATGACATCGATCAAAAAGAATTTTTATTAAGTGTAGCTTCCATTGAACAGAATTCGAATCATCCGCTGGGACAATCCATTGTTAAGCATGTTGAACAGCTTTATTCACAGACCATGCCGCGCGTAGAATCTGAAGAAATATCCGGATTTGGTGTTCAAGGACATGCAAATGGGCACTATTGGAAGATTGGGAAGAAGGATTTTGTAGGCGAAGAAGCCGCCATGTCATTTAAAAATGGAGCGGCACTTGAATTAATGTCTGAAGGGAAAACATTGTCCTATGTAAAAGATGAGAAAGGTATTGCAGGAATAATTGCATTAAAAGATATCATTCGTAAAGAGACTGCCGATGCTCTCGAAGCATTGAAGGAACTGGATGTATATACATGCATGCTGACTGGAGATAACGAGCACACTGCCAAGGTAATCGCCAAAGAAAGCCATTTATCTGGGTTTGTTGCTGGATGTTTACCTGAACAAAAGGTAGAAGAAGTTAAAAAACTTAGAGAGAAATATACTACCGTTGCCATGGTTGGGGATGGCATTAATGATGCGCCTGCGTTAGCTACTGCTTCTGTCGGAATTGCCATGGGTGAAGGATCTGATGTGGCTCTTGATACAGCTGATATTGTTCTCATGAAAAATGACTTACCAAAAATAGCAGAAGCCATTCAATTATCCAAACGAATGAACCGAATCATTCGCCAAAATGTTATCTTTTCAATTTCCGTCATTATGATTTTAGTTGTATCAAACTTTTTTCAGGCTCTCGACCTACCATTCGGTGTAATCGGCCATGAAGGCAGCACCATATTAGTCATCCTAAACAGTCTCCGTTTATTAAAATCTAAATAGAATACAAATAGAGGCTATCCTGTAAGTCTGTTAATGACTTTCCGGACGGCCTCTATTTTCTTTATTCATGGGAAGTTAATCTGAAACACATCAAATCTTCCTAAAACTACGGTGGCTGTTCATTTAATAATCAATCACCGTTCGTCCGCACATTAGTTCTGAACCATTATAATTTGAATCCACGCTCTACTTATTTAATCGTCCAGTGCCTCTTATTTCTGGACAATACTGCATTAATTTCTCCGCCTACAATAATGACAAGACCTGATATATATAACCAAAGCATTAAAACAATCAAGCCTCCGAGACTGCCATATGTGGAAGAATAGTTACCAAATGTACTCACGTAAACTGAAAATGCCCACGATGATAGCGCCCATCCGACACTCGCGAAGATTGCCCCTGGTAAAACGTCTCTACATTTCATTTTAAGGTTGGGCCCAATCCAATACAAAATTAAAAATACAAAGGTAATGACAGCAATAGAAATCACCCAGCGCAGTAAATCATAAACAAAGGAAGGCTCGTATCCTAGGAAATCAAATACAATATTGAGAATATATTTCCCAAACACTGGCAATAGCAAAGAAACCACTACAACCAGGATTAATCCAATGGTTAAAATCAAAGCTAATCCTCTTGTTTTAATAAATGATCTGGTTTCCTCAACATCATATGCATGATTAAGAGCCTTTATAATGGCATTGGTCCCGTTGGATGCTGACCACATCGTTGCCAAGATACCAAAAGATAACAAGCCGCCGTTTTGGTTAGCCATGACATCTTTTAAACTCGATTCTAATAAATTTGCCGATTCTGCAGGAGCATACGTATGCAAAAGCTCCATCAAATCCGCTTGGGAAACCTGCAAAAAAGGCAATAACGTGATAACAAATATTAAGAGCGGAAAAATTGAAAGTAAGAAGTAATAGGCTAATTGCGCTGCCAAGCCTGTTACTTCATCACCTTGAATTTTATCGTATAAATGTTTAAATACGCTTTTATTTACATACTTCTTCCTACCTTCCATTCCAGTACCACCTCTATTCAGCTTGTTTGACTTTATTTGCGCGTAGAAGTGGTACTTATATCATCAGATACAGAGGAAGTATTACTGTTCTCTGTCGTAGAAGCCGAACCATCAGAAGATTTTTTGTCTACCAGTACTTCTTTTGTTTCCTTAATAACCCCTGCTACTTGCGGTGGCATTTCTTTCATTTCATCTACCTTTTCAGATATAAAAGATACATCCTGACCAATTTGATCTATGTTTGTACGAATTTTACCAGACATCTCCTTCACATTTTCCACTATAGAATTCGGATCTTTAGCCATCGATTTAACATTCGTTATCATTTTTTGGCCGCCTGTCATTACTGTTTTGCGAGTGTTCTTATCCAATAGGCTGATTGCAAAACCTGCTGCTGCTCCACCTAAAATTCCTAACCATAGCTTATTGCTCTTTTGACTGCTTCTACTCATTATTTATCCCTCCCGAATTAATTTTACTTGCTTATTCTTATATTTATTGATTTACCTATAATAGCGGAATTCTAAACATAAAATGGCAATTAAGTATTTTTTATCTTGACGCAAAATTGTTTCAAGAATATTCTTAATATTAACAACATACAGATAGGGTGAATTTACTTGATTGACTTTTTGAATAAGTTTTCAAAAGATTTGACTGTACTTTTAGAAACAATAAGTAATTTTCTTTGGGGGCCACCCCTCTTAATTTTAATTGTTGGTACAGGTATTTATTTAACATTTCGAATTGGATTTTTACAAATTAAATTATTGCCTTATTCATTAAAATTGGCCTTCACTAAAAGCCAGGATAAAAAATCGGACGGAGATATTTCCCATTTCCAGGCTTTAATGACTGCTCTTGCAGCAACAGTCGGAACTGGGAATATTGTTGGAGTGGCTACAGCAGTCGTCAGCGGTGGACCAGGGGCCGTCTTCTGGATGTGGGTTGCTGCCTTTTTTGGTATGGCGACGAAATACGGAGAAGCAGTACTTGCGGTTAAATACAGAATCGTAAATGCTAATGGTGAAATGTCAGGTGGACCTATGTATTATTTAGAAAAAGGGCTGAGAATGAAATGGCTTGGCGTCGCCTTTGCGATTTTCGGTGCGATTGCAGCTTTTGGAATCGGTAATATGGTCCAAGCTAATTCAGTAGCCAACACGATTCATGATACTTTCTCCATCCCAACCTGGGTAACCGGGATTGTCCTGACTATTTTTGCCGCTCTTGTGTTAGTCGGAGGCATTAAAAGCATCGGTAAAGTCACCTCCTATTTTGTACCGGTTATGGCCGCCTTTTATTTAATTTGCGGAATCTTAATTCTTATCTTAAATGCTGAACTCGTTCCAAATGCAATTAAACTGATTTTCACAGATGCCTTCACTGGACAGGCAGTAGCTGGCGGTGCAATCGGTACTGTAATCCGTTGGGGTGTGGCTAGAGGTGTCTTTTCGAATGAAGCTGGTTTAGGGTCAGCTCCGATTGCGGCAGCTGCGGCTAAAACGGATTTTCCTGCCCGACAAGCACTTGTATCAATGACGCAAGTATTTATTGATACAATCATTATTTGCTCAATAACAGGAATTTCACTTGTAATGGCAGACCAATATCATAGTGGATTAGAAGGAGCAGAACTGACATCCGTCTCCTTTGATTTATTATTAGGTCCTGTTGGTTCCTACATCGTTTCAATCGGGTTAATTTTCTTTGCTGCCTCCACAATTATTGGTTGGGCTTATTATGGTGAGAAATGCTATTCCTACTTATTTGGAGATAGGACCGTGATTAGCTATCGAATCGTTTTTGTTTTAGCTGTTTTTATTGGCTGCGTAAGCTCCCTTGATCTTGTTTGGAGCTTTGCTGATATTATGAATGCTTTAATGGCAATTCCTAACTTGATTGGCCTCCTCGGACTTTCAGCTGTGATTATAGCTGAAACAAAAATCATTATCAGAATTATTAATAGTGAAAAACAAAATAAGCAGAGAAAGACATTTGAAACTTGAATTTGACAGATAGCGAATTCCATGGAATGATATTTCTATCTAGTGCGGAAGGGATGAATGAAGTGGCAGATTTATCGGTTAAATCCACTGAGAATATTAAAATTATGATTAATGGCATCCAAGAAAAATTACAAATGATCAACAGTTCAGCTATGCGTGCAGACAGCTTTAATGATAGCTCCTATGAGGATTTACTGGAGATATATGAAATGGTCATGTCCAAGGACCGCTTCAGCCCTAGTGAAATGCAAGCAATTGTCGAAGAGATTGGCAAATTGAGAAAGTAAATAGGCAATAAAAGCTCCTCTGTTCATTGAACAGAGGAGCTTCATTTTATTTGGACAGCAATGCAAGGGATTCTCTGTTGAAAGCTGGGATATCATCAGGCTGTCTGCTTGTTACTAATTGTTCTCCACATACAAATACCTCTTCATCATGATAAGTGGCACCTGCATTCTCGAGATCAACTTTAATTGATTTGTAACCTGTTGAATCTCTTCCTTCCAGCGCTTTTGCAGTAATCAACAATTGCGGACCATGGCAAATTGCGAATACTGGTTTCTTTGCGTCCATGAATTCCTTGGCAAAAGAAACAAAACGATCGTCTCCTCTTAAAATGTCAGGAGAGAATCCACCCGGAATAAATAAAGCATCAAACTCATTCGCTTTTACCTCATCAATGCCCTTTTGAATTTCCACCGTTTCTTTTCCTTGCTTACCTTCAACATTTTGTCCACTTTCAAAGCCGATGGTTACTACTTCATGACCAGCTTCCTTATAAGCCTTAGCAGGGTCTGTATATTCTACATCTTCAAACATATCCGTTATGACACATGCAATTCTTTTACTCATACTATCAATCTCCTTTTTTGAAAAATAATAGTTACAGTTTCATCTTTCCCTCGGCAAAATTTTCATAAACATTCTCTTTTATGTAATCAAGGAATATAAAAACAGTGTGAATGATATTCACACTGCCCAAGTCACTCGTTTAAAGATTTCCACATTTCCCTAATAGACTTCACTATTTTCCAATGTCTCCAAAATTTTTGAACTAAGCCTCATCCTATCTAAATTCAGATACCCCTTCTAAATTCATTAACCAACTTAACGGATAATCCACTACTCACCAATTAATGTTTTACGGGGCATGATGAGGATTTCTACGCGTCTATTTTTCTCCCGCCCACTGTCAATGGTATTAGGCGATACTGGTTTAAATTCTCCAAAGCCTTTTGCACTAAACCATTCCGGTTTTAATTTTTTATTATCTTGAAGAAGCTTCATAAAGTTAACAGCTCTCATAACGCTTAATTCCCAATTTGACTCAAATTCTGCATTACGAATCGGAACATTATCCGTATGTCCGCTAATGATAATATTTCTGGGTGGTTCCATTACAAGCAGTTCAGATATTTCCTTAGCAATTATTTCATCTCTCTCTCTGACCATTGCGATCCCCGAGTCAAACAATACATTATCACGAATGGTTAACAGCAACCCTTCCTCTGTCAGAGATGTCTCTAAATTGGTTTTTAAATGACTGTCATTAATATAAGTATCTATTTTTTCCTGGACTACCTTTAATTCTTCCAATTCAGGACTGGCTTCCTCTGTTCCTTCTTCCTCTTTCCCATCAAATTTCTCTGGGTCTGTTTCTGTCATCATCCCTTCAGGCATTGGGCTCGGATGCTCAAAAACACCTGTTCCTCCATCTAATGCTTTATTAAAGGCTCGTGATAGTTCAGAGAACTTTTGGGCATCTACAGAACTCATAGCAAATAAGACAATAAATAACGCTAATAATAAGGTTAATAAGTCACTATATGGGAGCAGCCAGGATTCGGACATATGCTCCTCATGCTGAGATTTCTTTTTTCGCCTGGACATTGTTTCTCATCTCGCCTTCCAACCACTTCTTCCTTTCCGCAGCAGGTAAATAAGAAGATAGTTTTTGCTCTATTGTCCTTGGTGCTTCACCTTCTAATATAGATAGAATACCTTCTACCATCATCTCTTTAATACGTACTTCCTGTTTAGATTTTCTCTTTAATTTATTCGCAAACGGGTGCCACAATAAATATCCCGTAAAGATTCCCATCAATGTAGCAACAAATGCTGCACTTATGGCATGGCCCAGTATCTCTGTATCACTCATATTGCCCAAGGCTGCAATTAATCCTACTACTGCACCTAATACCCCGAGGGTCGGAGCATAGGTACCAGCCTGTGTGAAAATCTGAGCCCCAACAGCATGCCTTTCCTCCATGGCATCTATTTCTTCTGAAAGGATGTCGCGAATATAATCTGCACTTTGTCCTTCAACCGCCAAATTCAAGCCGTTCCTTAAAAACGGATCTTCAACTGATTCTGAAATTTTTTCTAGCGCCAGCAAACCTTCTTTACGAGCTGTTTGTGCCCAATCGCAAAATGTATGAATTAATTCTTCCGTTGAGACCATTGCTTTTTCTGAAAAAATGATGACAAATAGCTTAGGAAGCTTAATCAATTCATTAACTGGAAAAGCAACTAATATAGCTGCAGCCGTTCCTAAGAAAATGATTAATATAGCAGCTGGATTGACGAGAACTGCGATATCAACACCTTTAAGCACCATTCCAACACCTACTGAAACGATGGCCAACATAATCCCTATGATTGAAGACTTGTCCATATAATTCACCCGTTTTCTACTATTCTTTTATCTCTTCTAGTATCGACATTTCAATAAATTCCTTAACACTAATAAGCTTTTAAAAAGATATGAGAATCAATTTTAGGTAAAAAGACATAAAAAAAAGTGATGAAAACATCACTTTTTTTAATCGATTAAGAGTTGAATCAACAATTACAGATACCTTGCAATAGCAATTCTGAGGAGAATGACTTAACTTTATCCCCTCTATCATTTAATCTTCCATGAATATAATATGGGGTTTTTTAACAAATATGTCGAAGTAACCAAATTTCTGTAATATTTTTGTAAATTAAATTCAATAATGCTGTAACCATAGAAACTAGTATTTTAGTTATAGTAAAAAAGTAGAGAAAAAGGCGGTAAGATTTACCAATGCTGCCAAAAAAACATTTCGGGGGTCACTATGAAAAAAATAATTATTGCTCTTGCTATTTTTCTGTCATCCACGCTTGTGCCATTTGGACCATTTGAATCTAAAGCCTCAGCCGCTATTTCGACAAGTAAAGCTAACAAAGTTGTTTCAACCGGGAAAAAATATGTAGGAACGCCTTATCGATACGGCGGAACAACACCTAAAGGATTTGACTGTTCTGGTTTTGTGGGGTATACCTACAAAAAAGCGGCAGGAAAGAAACTTCCAAGGACCTCAACCAGTATGTATAAACAGGGGAAAAAGATCGCTAAATCTAAGTTAAAAAAAGGTGATTTAGTTTTCTTTAATACTTCTGGAAAAGGAGTTTCCCATGTAGCAATCTATATTGGCAGCAACAAAGTCATTCACTCTGTATCTAAAGGTGTAAAAATAGATTCATTAAGCTCTTCATATTGGAAGAAGCGTTATGTAGGTGCTAAAAGAATATAAACTCTATTTTCCAGGCGGACATCCTTCGCCTTTTTATTTTGCCTTTTTTTTACCCACTTGTAAAAAGTGTAGACCTTTTCATCGAGTATAGCTTGCATACTGTCTTAACCAGTCAGCATCTCACTTGATGGTATTTCACTATAGACTCTGATCTCTCCTTTTCTTTTCAGGAAGGTTTTTAAAGCATCTATTTTTTTATTGGTCGCATTAATGCGTATAAGTCTTCTTCCAAGCGTGCAGCATATGCTTCAGCATGTTTCCCTGCATCCTTCACTCCAGCATTGTAAAAATGAGGTCCTAACGTTTCTGTGAAAAACTCCAAAATATTCTCAGCAGCCAGTTCTCCAATCTCTTCATCACGCTCTTTTTGAAAATATTGTTGAATTTGACCAATTATCCATCTTTTATCTTCTGCTTTCCAATTGATTAGCAATTGTACCCCTCCTTTGAAATTTACTTTATCTTTCATTTATAACAAAAAAATAGTAGGATATAAACCTTCATGTGGTTTATCCTACTATTTTTTAAGCGCAACACCTATTGTTTGTGCCTTTAATTATTTAATTTAGTCTTCGCTCTACTTTTCAAGCTGGCTTTTTCATATACTTGGTTAGCATTTTGTAGGCATGCTCTACTTGTTCATCACTAGGAGATTGGATTCCCGCCAGTGGATATTTGTAGCCAAGTGTTTCCCATTTATAAACACCTAATTGATGATATGGTAAGATTTCTACCTTTTCAATATTATTAAGTGTACCTAAGAATTGACCCATTCTTTCCAAGTATTCATCCTGGTCATTAACCGTTGGAACTAGTACGTGTCTAATCCAAACCGGTTGTCCTTTGTCAGAAAGATAACGGGCACAATCCAAAATATGTTCATTCGGTTTACCAGTTAGCTTAATATGGCGTTTACTATCTATATGTTTAATATCCAGTAGGATTAAGTCTGTATATTCAAGCAGTTCATCGAATTGCTCTAAAAATTCTGGTGATCTCGAAAAACAGCCAGCTGAGGAATCAATGGTCGTGTGAATTCCTCTTTCCTTACATAATTTAAACAGTTCTATAATAAAAGGAATTTGCAATAGCGGTTCTCCGCCGCTGACGGTAACTCCCCCGCCTGATGCATCCATGAATGGTTTATATAATTCAATATCTTTAACGATTTCTTCAGGACTCATTTGCTTGCCTGTTCCAATTGACCACGTATCGGCATTATGGCAATATTGGCAGCGCAACAAACAACCTTGCGTAAAGACAATGTAGCGGATCCCCGGGCCATCTACTGTGCCGCATGTTTCAACGGAATGTATATTTCCATATGTTGTCATGAGATCCCATCCTTTCTTTTCTAAAAATATCCAATTGGAAGTTAAAAGTTAGTCTCCCTGCTAATACAGGGAGACCTCCTAGTAACAAGTACTTCTATATTACATAGTTTCGTGGAACGTACGATTGATAACGTCAATTTGTTGCTCACGAGTCAACTTGATGAAGTTAACAGCGTATCCAGATACACGGATTGTTAATTGTGGATACTCTTCTGGATGTTCCATAGCAGCTAGCAATGTGTCACGATTGAATACGTTGATATTCAAGTGGTGACCTTCCTTGGAAGCATAACCATCCAAGATTGCAGCAAGGTTCGCTTCACGTTGCTCTTCTTCACGTCCAAGTGCTTTTGGCACCATAGAGAATGTGTTAGAAATACCGTCTAAAGAGCAATCGTATGGAAGCTTAGATACAGAAGATAGAGAAGCTAGAGCACCTTTTGTATCACGTCCGTGCATTGGGTTCGCACCTGGTGCGAATGGTTCGCCAGCGCGACGTCCATCTGGAGTGTTACCAGTTTTCTTACCATATACTACGTTAGAAGTAATTGTAAGAATGGATTGTGTGTGCACAGAGCTACGGTATGTTTTATGCTTTTTCAATTTAGTCATAAAGTTACGAACAAGCTCAACAGCCATGCTATCTACGCGATCATCATTGTTTCCGTATTTAGGGAAATCACCGATGATTTCAAAGTCAACTGCTACACCATTTTCATCACGGATTGGTTTAACTTGTGCATATTTAATCGCACTTAATGCGTCGGCTACTACAGACAATCCAGCAATTCCCGCTGCCATTGTGCGAAGGATTTCAACATCATGTAATGCCATTTCAATACGCTCATAGCTATACTTGTCGTGCATGTAGTGGATTACATTCAATGTATTGATGTATAGCTCTGCAAGCCATTCCATTGTGCTATCGAAGTTAGCCATAACTTCATCATAATCTAACACGTCAGAAGTAATTGCTTTGAAGTTCGGTCCAACTTGAATTTTAAGTTTTTCATCCACCCCACCGTTGATTGCATAAAGCAATGCTTTTGCAAGGTTTGCACGTGCTCCGAAGAATTGCATTTGTTTACCGATACGCATTGCGGATACACAGCAAGCAATACCGTAGTCATCGCCGTATTCTCTGATCATGATGTCATCGTTTTCGTACTGAATCGCACTTGTTTGGATAGACATTTTTGCACAGAAACGTTTGAACCCTTCTGGGAACTTCGTAGACCATAATACAGTCAAGTTTGGTTCTGGAGCTGGTCCAAGGTTTGTTAATGTATGCAAGAAACGGAAAGAGTTTTTCGTTACAAGTGTTCTTCCGTCTAATGCCATACCACCGATTGATTCTGTTACCCAAGTAGGGTCTCCACTGAACAATTGGTTGTAATCAGGTGTACGAGCAAATTTTACAAGACGAAGCTTCATAACAAAGTGATCGATGATCTCTTGTGCTTCTTGTTCAGTTAATGTGCCTTCACGAAGGTCACGTTCGATATAAATATCAAGGAAGGAAGATGTACGTCCTAGTGACATCGCTGCACCGTTTTGTTCTTTAATTGCAGCAAGGTAAGCAAAGTATAACCATTGTACTGCTTCTTTTGCATTTGTAGCTGGTTTAGAGATATCATAACCATAAATCTCAGCTAATTGTTTTAATTCACCTAAAGCACGGATTTGCTCGCTTAATTCTTCACGTTGACGAATAACTTCTTCGGACATTGTTCTTAATCCGTAGTTTTTCAAATCTTTCTTACGTTCAGCGATCAAGAAGTCTACACCGTATAATGCTACACGACGGTAGTCACCGATGATGCGTCCGCGTCCGTATGCATCTGGAAGACCAGTGATGATACCAGCCTTACGAGCAAGCTTCATTTCATCCGTATAAGCATCGAATACACCTTGGTTATGTGTTTTGCGGTAATCAGTGAAGATTTTTTGCACTTCTTCATCTACTGTGAATCCGTAAGATTCAGCTGCAGCTACCGCCATACGGATACCACCGAATGGTTGAAGAGAACGTTTGAATGGTTTATCTGTTTGGAAACCAACAATTGTTTCAAGTTCTTTATTTAAATATCCAGGACCATGTGATGTAATAGTAGAAACAATTTTAGAATCAAGATCAAGGACGCCGCCTGCTTCACGTTCTTGTTTAGTAAGTTCCATTACTTGCTTCCATAATTCTTTTGTAGCTTCTGTTGGGCCTTCTAAGAATTCATCGTTTCCTGTGTATGGAGTGATGTTTTTCATAATGAAGTCACGTGTGTTAACTTCATTCTGCCAATCTCCGCCAGCAAAGCCTCTCCATGCATCTTTTTTAGTTACATTATCCATAACCATTGCCATTTTATTTTACCTCCTAATATTACGTTCAGGAATATTATTTCAAATTTCTAGATGTTCAGCTTTTTTAAATTATATAACAGCTTTCTATACTCTTATAATACACATTATATGTGAAAAAGTGAACATGTAAATTATGACAATCTGGTGAAATCAAAAACAACGTTGTTAAATCAATCTTTTCTTTCTATTTTCGAATAATTCTAATATCAGGAACCCTTGACAGTAAATAAAACTGTTATAGTAAAATCCACTCTGAAAGCTAAACTGTACTATAAAAGGCATCTGTTCTTAAATACAGATGCCTTTATAGATACCATTATATAACAATTCTGTCATTTATGCACGTCTGATCTATTTTTAAAGGCTTCCTTCGTCACAATATATTGTTCGTGGTTTGTATGTTGTTCCTGATTTCCACCCGTTTCAGCATGGTGAGGAAAATTCCCAGGATGACTTTTACGTTTATGATTAAAACCTTTACCTCTCGCCATAATCCTACCTCCTTCCCTTATTATCATTTTCTACAGAAAGGCGAGAATTATGGCAGGTAAGTTGAGGCAATATAGTACAAAAAGAACATCATTATTGGCAGCCATAGACCACTTGTTTAAGCAATTTGGGAACAACCTCAGTGGAAAATGGAATATGCAGCCTTTCTGTACGTTTGTGTGCGTCCTTACCATATGGACCGATATTTACGGCTGGTATATCCAATTCCCCAATAATAGAAAGCGGAAGATTATACCCCTTCCCGTATAGAGGCATTTCATTTTCTAACACCGGCATCACTAAATCACGATCACGTAAACGGCAATAGCTTACATCGGAAAGCCCTGGAAAATAAGACATGATCTTTATTTCTTCATTAAATTTCTCTTTAGCGATCCTAACGCAGTGCTCTACTATACCTTTTGCTTTCTGATCCCTTTCATCATCTTCCAAATAAACGTGTGGATAATAAGGTGGAGCGAGCATGATCATATAAAAAGGGGCCTCTGATTTGAAAAACGCTGCCACTACATCTGCAATTTCAGCTGTTAATTTGGCCATATTCATGCCTGCGTCCTGTTCGAGCAATGCAATCTTTGCGTTTATTTCTTTCATAAACATATGGCCATATTCTCTACAGCCTTTATCAAATAACTCTTGATAAGTATATACACTGGGCTTAAGGTTAGGTTTTCTTGAACCATGTCTTCCATACCCAAGTAAATCATAAATATTTGATAACCGTCCTTCTATATACCTGCTGCTTTCTTCGCCAATATCTTTCAGCTTGTTTATGACTTCTTCCGGATTTTGCTTTAGCGTAAGGATATTAGCTAGTACATATGCTGCAGTTGGCGTTTGGACATTATATGCTTCTTTTAGATCCATTAATTTTAAGATCGTAGGCAGAGGGTTCTGTTCCCCGCGTTCTTGTTCTAAAAAGGCTAAGGATAACTCCAGTCTTTCCGCTATCACACCTGCCATCCAGGCGGCATTCATGCCCTCAAGCGGTTCGCCCACATGTGTTTCAGTTCCTACACAAAAAATTAAGGGCAATAACTTACCCACAGATCCTGTATAAAAATATTTTGTACGGTCTCCTGGATATGCACCAAAACTCGGCTCCGAGCAAATGGCCACTTCCAAATCCAGTTGATATTGGTCCTTGAGTCCCTTAATCAACTCAACTCCCGCAAACATTCCGGCCGAATATCTCTCTTCATCCGGTGTAGCTAAAAATAATAGGTTATGTTTCAAATTGCCATGTTCGGCAGCTTCTGATAGTAAAGCCATCTGAATAGCAAGTCCGGCTTTCATATCCATAATTCCTCTTCCAAAGATCCACTCTCCAGACTTCAAATCCTGCTCGGCATCAACTGAAAGGTTTTCCTCTGCCATTGCACTTGTACATTCCAATGGTGAAAAAGCGAGCGGTGCAAGGCGTCCGTAATCTTCAACCCCAACTACATCATAATGGCTTAAAAGTATAATTGTTTTTTTACTCGTTTTACTACCTTGATAAAACGCAGCAACTGCTTTTCGATTTAATAGATCTCCTGTAATTTCTTTTCTGTATATTTGATCGGGGTAATTTTGAAAATAAGGCATTTCCTTAAGGATCGCAGAAATTTCGTCCTCCATACGCAACTCACCTCTTGTTCCCGTTACACTTGGCACTTTTACAAGGCGGTATAATAACTCCAAAATCCCTTCCTTTGTATTCCAATGACCCATACCTTATCCCCCCACTTTTTCTATCTTTTTCTAAAATTATAGCAGTATTTGATTGAATATTCAGTTAAATATTAATAGTATAGCTCTCTATTTTGCCGTTGCTAATTAGATATGTTACGGTATTCTTACAATTAAAGGAGCGGGTACAATGGATATTTCTATCAATATTAAAGAGATTACTCTCCACTATATTTCAATGGAACTAAAGAATTCCTTTACTACTAGCTTTGGAAGCTTGAAGGATAGAGAAATGATTATTATTGAAATGGTTGATTTGGACGGTATGGTTGGGTGGGGTGAATGTGTTGCCTTCCGAGAACCTTGGTATACGGAGGAAACACTCCAAACTGCTGCACATATTATGAAAGATTTTTTAATCCCCAAACTCATCCAGCAGCCAATCTATCATCCGGATGAACTTCAGCATCTTTTTTCTCCTGTTCGCAAAAATCCAATGGCTAAATCGGCTCTCGAAGGCGCAATTTGGGATTTATATGCGAAGAAAAATAATAAATCCTTATCGAGAGCTTTAGGTGGAACTAAAAATGAGATTGAAACAGGAATTAGTATTGGACTGCAGACCTCAGATGAGCATTTATTTCGCCTGATTGATCATAGCCTTGAGCAGGGATATAAGAGAATTAAGCTTAAAATCAAACCCGGTCAGGACATCTCTCTTATTCGGACAGTTCGTAGGAGATACCCATACCTACCCATTATGGCTGATGCAAATTCAGCCTATTGTTTAGCAGATATGGACCTCCTAAAAGCGCTGGATGAATTTGATTTAATGATGATTGAACAGCCGCTTCATTTTGACGATTTTTATGAGCATGCCATTCTTCAGCAACATATCACAACACCGGTATGCCTGGATGAAAGCATTCAATCATTCGAGAACGCCAAACAAGCAATTGCTCTGGGCAGCTGCAAAGTGATTAATTTGAAAATTGGACGAGTCGGCGGTTTATCAGAAGCCATTAAAATTCTTCATCTTTGTGAAGCCAATAATATTTCCGTTTGGTGCGGCGGTATGCTTGAATCTGGAATTAGCCGAGCCCATACGATTGCACTGGCTTCCATGCCACAGGTTAATCTGCCTGGTGACATTTCGAGCTCCAGCCATTATTGGGAGCAAGATATCACGTCCCCTAGCGTGATTGTCGAGAACGGTGTCATTCAAGTTCCTGAACAAGCCGGAATGGGTTTTGAAGTTAATCGAAAATGGCTAGCCCATTACTCAACTCACAAAGAGTCCTTCACTTCCAAATAATGTGTATTCTTATTCTATAGGGGTATAGAATAAGAAACGAACAATGGGAGTGAATACACATGACAAAGGAAAAACCATTATCGAAGAAAAAAATGGACAATCCTGAAAACTCAATGACTGACAAAGAGCATATGCTCGATAGATTTGAAGATGAACAGCATGTAGACACCATTCCTATCGAAGATTTACGAGAAGAAAATCTTGAAGAAAAAGATAAGACTGCTACGAAGAGCACTTCTTCCAGCGAAAAGAAATACGAGCCCGAAAAACAGTAAGCATGGAGCCAGTTTATCTGGCTCTTATTTATTTCGCCTTTCCAAAAATCCCCTAGCTAATATCCCTCTGTAAACTCCGTAATTAAATTCAAAAATATTCCTCAAAAAGTCATCCAAGACCCTCTATATTTCTTATACAAGGGGGGGGTTCTAAGTAGGCCAATAAAGTTCAAAACATACTCAATCCGCTTACAGCCAAATCTCAAAGGATTGCAACAGAGATTATCCGAATATCCAGCTTTACACAGGAAAGTTCTGCATCCTCACAGGAGATTCTCGCTAATATCAAAGAGCAAAACCAGCTAATAACCGGTATTTCTCATAGCTTTAATGAACTTGATAATCTAGTTGAAAAACTGGATGGATTAGTGCAGATTTAAATAAAAAACCCGCTATTCATGTTTACGCAGCACCTATTCGATGCGGATTCATGATTGACGAGTTTTAATGTAACTCGTCGTATTTAGTCCCTATCGTTAAAGGACTTCAACAAATGTCTAATACTAACTATTCTTTAATATGTCGCAGTCCCTTTAATCAAAAAATGACGTGTCCCCACGTCATTCATTAATAAACTTATTCCGATTTCACTTTTTCATATCCATTGACGACAACAGATAATTCCCCGGTCGATGGATGAATAACCATTCCCGTTACTGGTATATATGCAGGCATTAACGGATGATTCTTAACCAGATTAACACTTTCCGTTACGCTTTCATGGACATTAGAGAAGCCCTTAACCCACTGCTTCACATCTATTCCTACATGCTCCAAAGTAGAAAAGGTCTCATTAGGTACTCCATTATCAGTCATTTGTCCAATCAATTGATTTGGATCCATGGCAGCCATACCGCAATCCTCATGGCCTACAATAAATACTTCTCTTGCTCCCAATGCATGAATTGCCACAATGATGGAACGCATCACACCGCCAAATGGATGATTTACGATTGCCCCGGCAGTCTTTATAATTTTGACATCTCCGTTAGCAATATTCATGGCCTTTGGTAACAACTCAACCAGCCTGGTGTCCATACAGCTTACTATAACCATTTTTTTATCGGGAAATTTAGTGGTCTCATATGGCAAGTATTCTTCCTTGTTTACAAATTCACGATTATAAGCAAGAATTTCATCTAATGTATTCATTTATTTCTCCCCTTCATACAGCCTTAAATCCATTGTACCTAAGTATTTATAATAGTTGAAATAATATACAATTTCATCCGAAGGAAACTTTCAACAAAAGATGCGTACACTATCATAACAGGTTACTAAACAGTATTGCCGGACAACTAATGAAAGGATCCATATACTTTGAAGACAAAACTTAGGCAACTTGAACCCTATATACATTCCATTTTTGAATATTTACACTCACATCCTGAGATAAGCTGGAAAGAGCATGAAACTGCAGCCTTTATTGAAAAGCGATTAATCGAAGAAGGGGTTAAGTGTAACGCTTTCCCCTCATTTCCCGGTTTAGCTGCTGAAATAGGCTCCGGCAAGCCAGTCATTGCTTTACGAGCGGATATGGATGCCCTTTGGCAGGAATGTGATGGAACCTTTAGAGCTAATCATTCATGCGGACATGATGCGCACATGTCAATCGTTTTGGGTGTAGCCTTGATGCTCAAAGAATTGACTGAGACTGAAAAAGAAAAAGGAACAGTTCGATTTATCTTTCAGCCGGCAGAAGAAACGGGTGAAGGTGCCAAGGCTGTAACGAATCTTGGAATTGTAGATGACGTTGATTATTTATACGGTCTCCATCTTCGTCCAATAGAAGAGCTGCCTCTTGGCATGGCAGCTCCTGCGATCAATCATGGGGCAACCTACCATCTTTCAGGAAAAATCATTGGAGAAGATGCACATGGAGCGCGGCCTCACTTAGGGACAAGTTCAATAGATGTCCTAATTATGATGCATCAGCTGCTTCAACAAATTAAACTGTCGCCGATGAAACCACATTCCATCAAAATCACCAGATTCGAAACAGGTAATGAAAATTTAAATGTTATACCAGGTACTGCTTTGTTTGGAATTGATGCCAGGGCTCAATCAAATGAAGACCTGAACATCATTAAAGAGCAAATAAAGCAAACCTTTGCTCAATTAGAATCAATCTTCCGCATTCATATCCAACTAGAACCATATCCAGATACACCGGCTTCCATCATCTCCGCCAAGGCGGCTCAGTTTATGGAAAAAGCTATTTTGGATACAATGGGGCATAAAGCATTAAGCCCTACAGTGTTAACTCCCGGAAGTGACGATTTTCACTTTTATACGAAACTTCGCCCTTCCATAAAAGCAACCATGCTGGCACTTGGTGCTGATTTAACTCCCGGACTTCATCACCCAAATATGACATTTGATCGTTCCTGTATAATAGAAGGCATCGAAATCCTAACAAGAGCTATTCTCCATACGTTAAAGGCTGAATCTCTATAATAAAGATTCAGCCCCTTTATAGTTATACCTAATCATTTCCCAGCGCTTGTTTTATATCCCCCCATAGATCTTGCCAGTTTTCCAATCCAACGGATACACGCAGCAATTGGTCTGTAACACCCATTTCCAATCGTTCAGATTCCGGAATAATAGCATGAGTCATTGAAGCCGGGTGACAAATCAATGTTTCAACATCACCTAAGCTGACTGCAATTTTAATAAGCTTCATCCTGTTAAGGAAGGCTTGTGCATCCTCTTTACTGCCTTTTATTTCGAAAGCGATAATCCCTCCTGGCTGACGCATTTGTTTCATAGCTGCCTCATATCCAACGTTTTGCTTATCTCCAGGATAATAAATCCGCTCAACTTTTGGATGTTCTTTAAGCTTCTCATAAATTTTTTGAGCATTTTCGCTATGACGGTCCATCCGAATTGGCAAGGTTTTGATTCCCCTTAACAATAGCCATGCATCAAAAGGCGCCATAATTCCCCCGACGTCCTTTAACATTGTTTTTCTAACTCGTGATATGAATTCACGGGAACCCGCAGCCAAGCCCGCTACAACATCCCCATGTCCGCAAATATATTTTGTTGCACTGTGTACAACTATGTCACATCCCAGCTGAAGGGGCTGTTGCAAGTATGGCGAAGGAAATGTATTGTCCACAATGACGGGGATCCCATTTCTTTTAGCCACCCGTGCCACCATTTCCAAGTCAATGACTCTCATAGTTGGGTTTATTGGCGTTTCAACAAATATACACGTTGTTTCAGGTTTAATTAACTCCTGTATTTGTTCCTCTGTTTCCATCGGACTAAAGTCATGATGGATGTTATACTTCTCTTTCATCATGACTAATAAATCGAATGTACAACCATAAATACCGAGTGAGCATAGAATATGGTCATTTGCCTTGGTAAGTTCCATTAAAACAGCTGATACAGCAGCCATACCAGACCCAAATGCAATTCCTTCCTCAGCTCCTTCCAATACTGCTATCTTCTCTTCTAATGAGCGTACGGTTGGATTGCCTAATCTCGAATAGATAAATCCATTATCTGTACCGGCAAATCGCTGTTCCCCCTGTTCAGCAGATTCAAATGTAAAGGTGGAAGTTTGATAGATTGGCATAGAAAGGCTTCCTTGATGTTCGTTTGAATCATATCCGGCATGGATAGCTGCAGTTTCAAAGTGGGTATATTTCTTATTCATATAGCTCCCCCTATTTCAAATGTAAAAAATTTCAATCCCCACTTTATCATATGGCATTCACCCAAAAATTGTAAACAGTCTTATCCAGATATTTTAAAACCCGACTTTCATTACATACAAACTACTGACCCAACATTAAATAGAACTCATCACTTCATACAGAGAAAAATAAGGACCCAATACTTATTAAATCCGGTGTATCTGTTTACTAATCTCCCTAAATTACAAGAAAAAAAGGCCCTAATCAGACCTTTCACCCATGTATAACGTCAGCAAAATCGCCATCTACTACTGATGTAAGTAAATCAGCAACCTTTACTTTCATTTGCACTCCTATTTTTCCTGCACTGACTATAATTTTTTCCTGAATTTCAGCTGATACATCTATGTATGTTTTATACTGCTTTTTCATCCCAACCGGTGAACAGCCACCGCGGATATACCCCGTATATTTTTGTATGTCTTTCATAGGCAGCATTTCAACTTTCTTTTCACCAGAAACTTTAGCTGCTTTTTTCAAATCTAGCTCTGAATCTACAGGAATCACAAATACATAAACAGAGCCAGTCCCTGAAATGGTAACGAGAGTCTTATAGACAAGACGATAATCCTGGCCTATCTTCTCTGCAACGGAAATACCATCAATTTTCCCATCGCGATTTTCGTATTGAAATATTTCATACTCAATTTCTTTTTGATCTAATATGCGCAGTGCATTCGTCTTCACATTTCCCACTTAAAAACTTCCTCTCAAAATCTGCCCGATTTAAAAATTGAATACAGTAAATACAGTACCATTAAGGTTGCGATAATGGATCCAATTTCAATAATAGGCACTTGCCATAAAATAGAACCGCTGCCTCTAGATGATGACCCTATAATCAAGCCTGCCATAATAATACTAAAGGATAAGAGGATAATCGCATAGGAAAGCTGGTTCACGACCTTATCCATTTTACCAAGGAACACATTTAGTTGCGGCACCTCAATTTGTACACGAAATTTACCCTCTTTCAGCTTCTTCATCAATTCATTTATATTGCGAGGCATTTCGTCCAGGATATCCGAGTATTCCACCACTTTGTTCCACAAGGAGTCCGCCAGGTTTTTAGGCTTCAGTCTTTCTTTAATCAACTTCTCCCCAAACGGCTCAATTACATCAATAATATTGAATTCCGGATTCAAAGTTTCTACAACACCTTCAACTGCAAGGAAGGTTTTACCCAGCATAGTCAAATCAGATGGGATACGGATATGATGTAAGTAGGTTAATGTAAAGAAGTCATTCACTGCTTCACTCATATTTAAAGTATTTAAAGGATGACCATAATACTTATCGATAATTTCTTCTACATCAGATCGCAGTTTATCATAATTGATATCATCAGGTGTGAAGCCCAGCTTCAGGATTGCACGCATGACACTATCCGTATTACCTCGTTTTAAGGCAATAATCAATGTTGCAAATGCATACTTTATCCGTGTATCCAGGTGTCCAATATTACCGAAATCAATCAAAACAATTCGATTTCCAGGTTGAATCAGAACATTGCCTGGATGTGGATCTGCATGAAACAGACCGTTGATTAAGATTTGATTCATCATCGCATCCGTAAAGCGCTCACTGATTAGTTGCCTGTCAAACCCAAGTTCATCTAGCGTTTCGATTTCATTTATTTTAATACCTTCTACATATTCCATCGTTAATACTCGCTTAGTAGAGTAGTCCCAATAAATAGATGGTATCTTAATTATGTCATTATCGATAAATTGATTAGCTATTTTTTCGGAATTTCTTCCCTCAATTCCATAATCCAGTTCCTGATGTAAGGATTGAGAAAATTCATCCACTATATCACTTATGCCATAATCTCTAGCCCAGCTGAATCGCTTTTCTGCCAATCTAGCAATATTATGCAAGATTTCTAGATCTGTCTCAATATTACCCTGGATATTAGGGCGTTGCACCTTTACAGCGACCTCTTCCCCTGTATGAAGAACAGCCTTATGTACTTGACCAATAGAAGCCGCAGCCAATGCTTCTTCTGTAAAGTCGGAAAACAGTTCATCAATTGTTGCTTCCAGATTCGATTCGATAATCTTTTTGACTTCTTCAGGGGAGAAGGCAGGCACATGATTCTGCAGCTTTTCCAATTCCAAAATAACGGAAGGAGGAACGATATCAGGTCTTGTACTCAGCATCTGCCCAAGCTTTACAAAAGTCGGGCCCAATTCCTCAAGAATGGCACGAATCCGCTCGGCAGCCGGCCGATTTTTAACCTCCTTGCCTTCAAACGTCCACTGCCCTCCAAACGGTAGCATATCGGATAATCCCAGTTCTTTGGCAATGGATCCAAATCCATTATGAATCATTGCACGGATGATATCCTGGTACCGATTAAAGTGACGTATTCTCTTTTCAAGCATCTGCTTCCCCCCTAACCTGCTCATTCATAAACTTGTGTTGTTATTGATTTTTCTCCTCTAACAAAGCAATTCGATTTTCCAATCGTGCAATGTCTTCTTTTGTGGCAAGATCCATTTCTGCCAGACGTTGCTTAACCTTTAAATTAATTTGTTGTTCAAATTCTGTCCGGGCTTCATTACCCTTTTTCACTAGATCTTCCACCATTGATTTAGATTCTGCCTGAGTTACTTCACCCTTTTTCACCAATTCATCCACTAATTTTTCAATTTGTTCCTTGCTTGTTACAGCTGCTCCAATTCCCATAGAAAACGTTTTGTTTATAATGTCCCTAATCATGCTCACTTCTCCTCCTTGAACTTATGATTAATAGAATAAAGCAAAGTTTTTCCCACTATTACCTTTCCACCCCTTAATTAAAACAAACCTATAAATTGTGTATTTTTTTTGAATTAATAAACATCTCTGCTTATAAAAAATAGAAGACCGCCCTGCCGGTAGCCTTCTATTAAAAAATTATTCAGATTCTCTTTCTGTACTAAATACAATTCCACTTTCTTTTCGGGAGTACTCTGTAATTTCCAGTACCCCTCTACTAATCTCAATTAGCTTTTGATAATCTGGCTGTTTATCATGGTTGATAATATCGATAAAGGTATCAATTTCATACACCATATCATTCTCTTTTTGAGGAATTGAAAAGGGTTCGCACACTTTTGTTTCTCTATCAATATACTCAAGCTTTTGAATGGTTCCTGATCCAGGAAAGATAATATTCCCCGTCTCCCCATGAATTTCATTTGACCCATAGGAATTAACTATTTTCGAGCAAACAATTGTACATACAAAATCAGAATACTTGAGGATTAGTGTTCCTCCTCCATCAACGCCACTATCAAGCATAACTGGAGTATAGCTGGTCGAGATAGGTTTTCCGAAAAGGGCGAAGGCCATGGCAAGAGGATAAACACCTAGGTCCACCAAAGCACCACCTGAATAATCAGCTGAGAAAATATTAGGAATCTCCCCCTCCAGTAGTTGATCATATCTGGAAGAGTATTTCATATATTGTAAGTTTATATTACGAATTCTCCCCACTCGTCTAATATTATCCTGCAGTAACTTGAAGTTGGGTGTATGAAGGGTTCTGATGGCTTCAAAAAGATAGACGTTATTCCTTTTAGCGATTTGATATGCCTGATCCAGCTCTGCCACATTAGAGAATAACGGTTTTTCACATATGACATGTTTCCCGTTTTCTAACATTAAAACCGCTTGTTCAAAATGACATGAGTTCGGAGAAGCGATATAGACAATATCGATTTCCTTACATTTAGCTAGTTCCTCCAGCTGATTAAAAACAAGATCGACCTCATGCTTATTCGCAAAACGAGATGCCTTATCCAAATTTCTTGAATAAATCGCCTTTAGATAAAGACCATCGCTTTCTAAAACTGCATCTATAAATTGTTCTGTAATGCTACTAGTACCAATTGTTGCTAGATTCATAAGTAACCTCTCCCTCGCCTACCAAAATAAAAATCATAATTTCAAAAGTGCCATTATATTCTTACTAGTACCCCAATAAAGGAGCATGCTTACCTATAATAAGAATTTTTTATAATTACGAACGCTACATAAATCATATCAAAAAATGAGTGCAGACATTACAATTAGATGCAAAGATTGGTTGTTACTAACTGTTTAATTGGCAATGAAGATGGGATAAGGATTTAAGCAAAAAAAAGAAGGCAAAATTTGCCCTCCTGTTTTATTAATCCTCATCTTTTGCATCCCAATCTTCAGGAATCGGTTCAGTTAACCATTCCTGGAAAAGCTTTTTATATTCCTGCAGCTGCTCTTGATAATTGGAGAATTGATCATTGTTAATCAAATACTGCTCCCCGTCAAATATAGCCCGGATTTTCTTTTGCTTGATAAGAGTTTCAAGATAGGATTCCGGCAATGATAAGTATTCTGCTGTTTCTTTCACGGAAAGGTACACCAATCATCCCCCTCTTCTCCCGAAAATATTGTTTATTAAGTCTATCATATTTTCTACTGTTCTTCATTCAGTTGAGGATTTAGAGTATACATACCTTTCATATCTGGTACTGTTATCTATTATAGAAATCATTAATTCTATCCAGAATTTCTATCCAGAATTCAATGTAACCATACACTGTTTTTCTTCAAAAACCTATATTTTAAAATAATATATTTTTTTAATTTATTGATAAATTACACGAACGTAAAGGAACCGTAAAGTTATAGTTAAATATGACTGTTTAGTATTTACTTTCAACTTCTTGTCAATAATAATGATAATCGAAAATATTTTTCTAAAATAATGTTGAGGTGTAAACAGTGGATGTAAGTATTCAAGAAATGCTTTTTCAATTTCTCGGCGGATTGGGTATCTTCCTATTCGGTATCAAATACATGGGGGATGGACTCCAAAAATCCGCAGGTGATCGACTAAGAGATCTATTGGATAAATATACAACCAATCCTATTATGGGGATTCTGGTTGGTATTCTAGTTACAGTTTTAATTCAAAGTAGTTCAGGTACAACAGTTATCACGGTTGGATTGGTAAGTGCCGGATTTATGACACTCCGCCAGGCTATTGGTGTCATCATGGGGGCAAATATCGGTACAACCATTACTGCCTTCATTATCGGTATTGATGTTGGCGAATATGCATTACCAATTATCTTTGTCGGTGCATTTTTATTATTCTTCTTTAAAAACCAAAAGCTGCACAACTTCGGTCAAATCCTATTTGGATTCGGATTATTATTCTATGGCCTAGAGCTTATGAGCAGTGGAATGAAGCCTCTACGTACCTTCGAATGGTTTCATGATCTAACTGTCAGCTTAAGTGATTATTCCATACTCGGTGTTGTAGTAGGAACAGTCTTTACATTATTAGTACAAAGCTCCAGTGCTACAATCGGAATCCTTCAGGGATTATTTGGTGAAGGGCTTATTGACCTGCAAGGTGCCTTACCGGTACTATTCGGAGATAACATCGGAACAACTATCACTGCCCTTCTTGCATCGATTGGTGCATCAGTTGCCGCTAGACGTGCTGCTTGTGTACACATACTTTTCAATGTGTTCGGTACAATCATTTTTATGATTTTGCTCGTTCCATTTACGTCCCTTATTGGCTGGTTCCAACAAACACTTGGACTAAATCCGGAAATGACCATTGCCTTTGCACATGGAACATTCAACATTACAAACACACTGATCATGATTCCATTCATTGGTGTATATGCGTGGATTGTTACTAAACTCATTCCAGGAAAAGATACTGTTATTGAGTATAAACCAGAGCATCTGGATGAGCGAATCATCGACCAATCTCCTTCTATTGCACTTGGACAGGCGAAAAAGGAAACTTTGCGAATGGGCGAGTTTGCTATTAAAGGATTGGAAGAAACGTATAACTACCTGTTAACTAATGAAACTGCTTCATTGAATACAGGTAATCAAATTGAAGAGGCTCTTAATAATTTAGATCACAAAATAACAGATTATCTTGTTAAAGTCTCCACAAGTTCACTGTCTGCTAATGAATCTGACGAACATAATATTCTAATGCATACCATTACAGATATCGAACGCATTGGCGATCATTTCGAAAATATTCTGGAATTTGCAGAGTATAAAAATACAAATAAAGCAACATTTACAGATGAGGCCACAGAAGGCATGTCTCAAATGTTCACACTAACTATAGAAGCGGTCAAAGAAGCGATGGCGGCAATAGAGAATCAAGATAAGGAAAGTGCATATAAGGTGCTTGAATTGGAACGTAAAATCGATAAGATGGAGCGCCAATTAAGAAAGCAGCATGTCATCCGCTTAAATAATGGATCCTGCTCTGCACAAGCAAGCCTCGTTTACGTTGATATTTTAAGTAATCTTGAACGTATCGGCGATCATGCGAAAAACATTGCCGAAACGATTATTGGTGAACAAGAATAATCAGGAAGTAGACTCTCCTCGGAGGGTCTATTTTTTTATTCCTTCATTATTTCACTATTATAAAATGCCCTAAACACACTCTCTCCCCATTAACTATTTTATCATCCTCAAAAATCCTCCTGTTTTCATTATTTATAAATCAAAATTACAACGGTAACTATTGATGAATGAAATATTTCACTATCAATATAGTGTAAATAGTATTCTTTTTGCTATGAAAGCGCTTTTTTCGAGCAAAAAGTTTTGTGAATTTATACACAAGGAGTATGCTTAAAGTAGAGGATTTATGGTTATATAAATATAACTAATTTAATTTTTCGCTATAACAAACAGAAATGGGGTATTTGCTATGTCAGACACAATGAAACAGCAATCAGAGACACAATCCTCTCCGGTTGCTTCACAAGAAGAATTGTTAAAACAATTATCAAAACCAGAGGTTCAGGAATCATTAGTTACACTATTAAATCAATTACCACAATTAACTGAAGTTGTAACAGCACTGAACAAATCATATGAATTCGCTCAATCCGTCGCTACTGATAAAGTATTAGTAAACGATTTTGCCAGTACAGCGAAGGAATTTGCAGAGCCTGTTACGAAAACAGCCAAACATATAGCTGTCAATGCTATGGAAGCAAAGGAAAGAGCTGAACAAAGCAAAGAAGTGATCAGTGTATTCGGTTTGATGAAAATGCTAAAAGATCCTCAAATCCAAAAGGTTCTTCGTTTTGCCAGCGCTTATCTTCAAGTAAGCAACGAACGTTCTAAATAAAAGCTTATTCATTTATACAAAAAGCACTTATTAAATGATTTTAATAAAATACTAGATTAAAAATATTACAAACAAGGGTGGAACATATCATGGCACAAGAAATTGTTATTTTAGGAGCAGGGTATGGCGGTCTTCTTTCAGCATTATCAGCACGTCAGCATTTAACATCTGAAGAAGCTACTATTACAGTTGTTAACCAATATCCGACACATCAAATCATTACTGAACTGCATCGTTTGGCAGCAGGCAATATTAGCGAAGGCAGAATTGCTATGCCATTAGATCGTTTGTTTAAAGGAAAAGATATTAATCTAATCATCTCTAAAGTTGAATCTATTTCAGCAGATGAAAGAAAGGTAACCCTTTCAAGCGGAAAAATCTTAACCTATGATAAATTAGTCGTTGGATTAGGCAGCCAAACTGCTTATTTTGGCATTCCTGGACTTGAAGAAAATAGTATGGTCTTAAAATCAGCAGAGGATGCTAATAAAATTAACAAGCATATCGAAGATCGAATTAAAGAATATGCACAAACTAAAAATCCAGCCGATGCAACCATTGTAATCGGTGGCGGTGGACTAACCGGTGTTGAATTAGTTGGAGAAATTGCGGATACAACTCCTAAAGTTGCTAAAAAATATATGGTTGATCCTTCTGAGCTTAAATTTATCCTAGTTGAAGCAGGTCCAAAAATTTTACCTATGCTTCCTGATCATTTAATTGAACGTTCAATGACAAGCTTAGAGAATCGTGGAGTTCAATTCTTGACTGGACTTCCTGTCACAGGTGTAAACGGAAATGTGATCGAATTAAAAGATGGTCAAAAAATTATCGCTAACACATTTGTATGGACTGGCGGTGTACAAGGCCTTCCTGTTATCGGCGAATCTGGTTTAGCAGTAGATCGTAACCGTGCTACTGTTAATGAATATCTACAATCTACTTCACATCCTGATGTTTATATTGCTGGTGACAGTGCAGTTGTCTTCCCTGCTCCTGGTGCGAGACCATACCCGCCAACTGCACAAATGGCTTGGCAAATGGGTGAATTGATTGGTTATAATATTGCGGCATCCATTAAGGGTACTCTTCCTGAAGTATTTGCTCCAGTAAACTCAGGAACATTAGCAAGTCTTGGACGTAAAGATGGCGTAGCCATTATTGGCGGGAACTCAACACCATTAAAAGGCTTACCGGCTACAATGATGAAAGAAGCAAGTAATATCCGTTATCTTTCACACATTAAAGGTTTATTCAGCATAGCCTATTAATAAATGTTAAATCCTGTCCGCTAAACCAGCGGACAGGATTTTTTATTGGCTTTATACACCTCTCTCTTGTCCTATTAACCTTTTCCATGGATAAGTAGCTGACGGACCAATCAACTACTTGCGGCCAAAGATTATTTCTACAGATTGCCCTCTATCTCTAAAACCTAATGTCAGATAATATTAGAAGTTTCTGATATTTCCCCTTGGTAGGATGACAAAAAGGGTATATGCTTTATATAGACACGTCATCTTAGAAGGGAGCCATATTAGTCATGAACATATTGATTGCTTATGCTTCAAAAAGCGGAACTACAGAAACATGCGTACATATCCTTGAACAAGACTTTAATGGGCATGCAAAATTAGTTGATCTTACGCACACTGATCCTTCGCTGGATGCCTATGATACTGTTTTGATTGGCGGTCCCATCCGTTATGGGAAACTTCATTCGTCGGTTAAAAAATTCGTAAAAAACCATCTTAAAGATTTTAAACAGAAAGAGGTCGGTCTATTTATTTGCTGCGCTGATGTCGGAAATGCTGAAAAATACTTTCAAACCAACTTTCCAGATGAGTTACTTGAGCAAGCAACAGCAATTGACTGCTTCGGTGGAGAAATTCGTTCTCACGCATTGGGAATTTTCGAGAAATTCATTGCCAAAATAGCATTAAAATCGTACCCGGCAGACCAACAGCCTTCTATTCTTAAAGATAATATTCATATATTTGCAGATCGAGTGGAAGCTACCTGACTATAATAAAAAGCCTTGAACCTGTTTAGAACACACGTTCAAGGCTTTTACTTTGTTTATTTCAGTACACCATATTTAATAAAATGAAATTGACGCTCCATGTCTTTTCTTTTTTGGCTTACAGTCGAAAAATCATTTAACGCCAGGATAATTTGATTGAATGTGATAGTTCTCAATATCTCAATAACTTGAAACAATTCCTCTTTTATTTCAACCTTTAGTAAATGAGTGTCAGTAACTAGATTCAGAAACTTCTCTTGCTTCTCTTCCATTTCACGTACATCCGTAAAGCTCATTAAATGTTCAGCTAGCTTACTATCCGTCCGCGTAAATACATTGACCAAAAACTTGGAATGAGCAGGATCCATCGCTTTCTTAGTTATATAATCAAATAGCAGAAAGTGAATTGAAAAGAGGTTTACCCCGGCGTTAATCTTGCTGTTAATCTGATCCAAGAGGTCACTTTTATATTCATTTAATAAATACAGAAACAGATCTTCTTTATTTTCAAAGTAACGATAGAAGCTTCCCCGAGGAATTTGCGCTTCTTTAATAATTCGATTAATTGATGCATCATAGAAGGAATATTGGCTAAATTCCTCCTTAGCAGCCTGAATAATCCTGATTCTCTTTTCCGCTGGTAAATTCACAAATGTTTGACTCGGCATATACTTTCCTACTCTCTGCGTAAAGAGTCAACTGGATCCAATTTAGCCGCTTTATTGGCGGGCATAAGTCCAGAAAGCATGCTAATAATGATGCTAGCAGCAACACCGAAAACAAGATATGCTGGGGTTATTTGTACAATTTCAAAATCAATTAATTTAGTTGAAAGGCTATTAGCTACAAAGGTTAATAAAGAGGCTGCCAGAACACCGATAATTCCACTCGATAATCCAATCAGGAATGCTTCAGATACAAAAATTCTTCTAATATCCATGCGTCTTGCACCAATCGCTTTTAGGACCCCGATTTCCTTCGTACGCTCAACAACACTAATATGGAGAACAACCAAAATCATGATTGCTGAAACAAAAAGTGAAATGCCTGAAATCCCGGTTAATACATATGTCAAAACATCCAGCATTTCGTTCATCATAGCTGTCATTGTTTCTTGCGATGAACCATTGTAGCCCATATCCTTGATTTTTGCTTTTATATCTTCCGTAAACTCTTCATTATCTGCAACTAAATAGATACTTGTAGGATCCAATGTCTGACCGTTATCCTCTGCAAGCTGTACCAGATCCTCATAATTGGCATAGATTAAATCCATCGCTGCAAATTGACTGCCTAATGAAATAATTCCACTAACCGTATAGGTTTTTTCATATAACTGTTCATTAAGCATTAGCGTTACGTTAACATCTTTACCGATCATATCTCCGCCTAATTTTTCAGCGGTACCCTCCGCAAGGAGAATTTCTTGTTTTCCAGGTAAAGTGCCTTCCTTAATACTCGTATCTGTTATGTTAGATGAAATGGTTGTAATCATCATCAAATCAACCTTTTTGTCTCCATATTTAACCGCATTGGAGCCAAATGAGATGAGATTAAATCCCTTTTCCACTGAAGAAACATGCTCGATTTCGGATAATTTCTCGATATCCTTTTCCTCAAATGGTGTCTGTTCTCCCATCATCGATAGCATCATTGCCTGATTTTCATCCACTGATGGCGGAAGTTCCTCTTCCTCAGAAGGCATATTAACTTCTACGACAAGCGGATTCACCATACTGTTCATAGAGTCATTCATATAGGTCTTCACACCATTTCCTAATGAAAGGAAAAAGATGACACTCATGATTCCTATGCTTGCTCCTAATGAAACCCAAACATTTCTACCAAGCTTCTCTTTCATATTCAGAAATGCAAGTTTCACGGCCGCCACAAAGCTAAGGTTTTCACCAACCTTCTTTTCCACTTGATTGGATTGAGGTTCCATTTGTTCTAGAGGTTCTCCTCTGTCATCACGGATAATTTTCCCATCTGCAATTTGGATTACCCTTGAGGAATGGTTCGCTACTCGCTCAGAGTGAGTAACCATAATAACCAGCTTACCTTGCTTAGCAATATCTTTTATGATCGCCAATACTTGTTCCGTTGTTTCAGAATCAAGTGCTCCGGTTGGTTCATCGGCAATGATGATTTCAGGATCATTAATTAATGCACGCGCAATCGCAACCCTTTGCTTTTGACCGCCGGATAATTGATTTGGCTTTTTATAAATATGATTTTTCAAACCAACCTGAGTTAGAATCTCCTCCGCTCTTTTAATGCGTTCCTCTTTCCCTACATTCGATAAAGTCATCGCAATCGTGACATTATCGAGGACAGACAAATGCGGAATCAGATTAAAGCTTTGAAAAATAAAGCCTATTTTATTTTTTCGATATTCATCCATTTCTTTTTCATTAAACTCACCAATATTCTTCCCTTCAAACTGAACGGAACCGGTAAAATCAGAATCCAACCCGCCAATCAGATTCATTAGAGTGGATTTACCACTTCCTGATTCACCAATGATGGAGACCAATTCTCCCTTCTCAAAGGAAACATTAACATCTTTAAGAGCAGGGAAGTATTGACCATCTGCAATCGGGTATTGTTTGTTCACATGATGCAACTCAAGTACTTTCATATACGTTTGATGACACCCTTTACTTATTAGTCTCTTGATGTAATTAGTCTGGTCAGTTTCATGACAGTTTATCAAGTAAGACTACTATAAGTGACAACCTGTCACCTGTCAATTAATTATATTAAAATAATATTTATTAACTGAATATATTTTATTTAAAGTGATTATGTGAAATTTTGTTATTTAAATATATATTTTCTTATTCAAAAGAAAAAGCAGCTTGTCCCTCTAAATCAGAGAAACAAGCTGCCTAATTGTAATCAATTATTTAATATTTATTAGAATGCTGAAGTCCAACCACCATCAACTACTAAAACTGTACCATTTACAAAGCTGGAATCCTCAGAAGCAAGGAATAAGGCAGCTGCTGCAATTTCTTCCGGCTGTCCCACTTTAGGAATCGCAGCTTGTGCTAATCTAGAACGTCCCATTCCAAATTCATTAACTTTTCCCATCGATGCAGAAATATTGGTCTCAACCGCACCTGGTGCGATTGCATTACAGCGAATGCCTTCTTTTGCATACATAAAGGCTGTGTTCTTAGTAAGACCAACCACCGCATGCTTGGAAGCACCATAGGCTGCACCTGCATGAGCACCGTTTAATCCACCAGTAGAAGCAATATTTATAATTATGCCTTGGCCTTTTTCCTGGAATAATGGAACGACCTTACGCATGGAACGCATAACACCTTTTGTATTTACATCAAAAATTAAATCCCATCTTTCATCTTGTATATCCGCAACAGGTTCGAAACCATCCATAATGCCTGCATTGTTAACAAGTATATCTAATGTACCAAATTCACTAACAGCTGTATCAATCATTCCCTCGATATCTTCAAGCTTTGCAACGTTCACTTGCAATGCTTTCGCTGTACCACCATTGTTTGTAATCCCTTCGACTACATTTTCGGCACCCTCAAGGTTAAGATCTGTTACAAGGACTTTAGCTCCTTCTTTTGCATAAAGCTCTGCAATCGCTTTCCCCATTCCGGATGCTGCACCTGTTACAACCGCTACTTTTCCCTCTAATTTCATTTTGAACTACCTCCTCATTAAAGTATAGGCTCTGTTTATCCATACGGATTTTAAAATTTATACTTGGATTTGTCTGTGACACTTCGTATTAATCCAGCATAAAAGCGTGACATCCCCAATGTCCTCAGATCCATTTCAAGTAAAACCTGCTTAGCCAACATAACGGACTTTAACATAGCCTAATTTTGCCTAGACATAAAAGAAAGTAAGTTTACCCGAAAAAAATGATATTCTTGCTTCAGGAATATTTTAACTTATATTTAAATTTAAATAAAACTAAAACACCTAACCTACTAGATCAAAAGTTGGACACAATGTGACAATTAGTAGTTAAAGAGAAAAAAGAGTGAAAGTATATTAATACTTTGTCGAATTAAACTTCCATCCCCCACTTTTTCTGTTCAGCTTCCTTCATCTGTTTTTCTGTTTGCTCTGGATAAACTGTACGGAATTTATGGTGTTCTGCCGGGATAATTTCTATCATTTTTTCAATCATATCCTCTGGATCCATTTGATTTTTCAATCCCTCTTCCATTGCTTTCATATCTTCTTTACGGGTAAAGTGTTCTTCCTCATTAAACCATTTCCATTTTTCTTCTACAGCCCGATCGTTGAAACCCGTATCAAATGAACCCGGGTTAATAGTCGCCACCTGTATGCCAAACTCTTTTAATTCATCCTTTAATGTCAAAGCCATTGCTTCAATGGCATGCTTGGTCGCTGCGTATGGACCTGCATAAGGAGTTGTCATAATGCCTGCCATTGAACTTAAGAAAACAATTTTGCCCATACCTTTGTTAACCAGCTTTCTTGCAGCGATTTGAGCTGTCTCAAGCGTGGCAAAAACGTTCACTTCAAAGATAGCGCGGAACCGTTCCATTGGTATTTCAGCGAGCGGTCCACCTTCATTAATCGCGGCATTCGCCACAAAAATATCAAAATCATATTTATCAATTTCTCTTAAATCAATAGGATTGGTAATATCGAGCTTAAAAACTTCCATATTTATTCCCAAGTCTCTCGTTTCCCGCATAAGCGCTGTTTTCTGAGATGTCGTCTCAGTCGTCGCTATGACATGATGACCTTTTTTCGCCAGACCAATAGCCGATCCTTTGCCGAGTCCGCTCCCTGCTCCAGTAATAAAAATTGTTTTTTCCATTTTATATTTCCTCCTTTCCCCTTCTATCACTTCTTTTTTCTTCTTCCCGATGGCAATTAGCATAAACATTCATCCATTGGCTGAAAATTATTACTTGAGATCTGCTATATTGGTAAACCATGTATTAATTTTAAAAATATTTCATTAAATATCCGTAAAATTCATAGAACAATAGAACGAAATTGGGCAGGACCACATGATTAAAAAATTTAAATCTAGTAAAATAAGAAGAGCTCGTTTACGACTACATTTAGAAGTAAATAGAATAAGGAAGTACATAAATTATTAAGGAGAAGTGAATACATGATCAAAAAGGGGATTGCAATCATAATCGCACTGTTCGTGATTCTTTCAGGTCTTCCCGTGGAAAATAACGTTCAAGCTGCATCATCCAAATATGTAACGGCCAGTACACTAAATGTACGAAGTGGTCCAGGAACTACATACAAAGTTGTTACAACTGTTAAAAAGAATACCTCAGTCAAAGTAGCTCAAACGAAAGGCTCATGGGAAAAAGTAACGGTTGGAAGCAAGACTGGCTGGGTTTCCAGCAAATATTTAACATCTAAAAAACCTGTTGCAGAAGTAACTTCTAAAACGATGTATGTCACAGCAAGTACATTAAATATTCGCAGTGGAGCCGGAACTAAGTACAAAGTAGTTACAACTGTTAAAAAGAACAGCTCAGTTAAAGTAACTCAAACGAAAGGCTCTTGGAGCAAAGTAATCATTGGCAGCAAAACCGGTTGGGCTTCCAGTAACTATTTAACTTCCAAAAAGCCCGCAGCTCCGAAAAATTTAGCTGAAGGCTTAAAGACAGTCGAAAGCAACAAGCAACTCATTCTCGTTACTTCAAGTGGATATAATACATCGAAAGCTGAAATCCGCACATTCGAGAGGAACTCTAAAGGAAAATGGGTACCTGTATTAATAACCAAAGGTTATATTGGGAAGTATGGATTTGCAAAGGAAAAGGACATGAAAGAAAGTGGCAAGAGGTCTCCGATTGGGAAGTATACAATCGGTACAGCTTTTGGCCGAAAAGCAAATCCCGGAACAAAGCTGAATTATCGTAAAATCACAGCGGATGACGTATGGGTTGATGATCCGAAATCGAAACTATACAACACTTGGCAGTCCAAAAAGAAAACCAAGGGTCAATGGAAAAGTGCAGAAAATATGAATATATCAGCCTACACATATGGGTTTGTAATCAACTACAATACGAAGCGAACACCTTATAAGGGAAGCGCAATCTTCTTCCACATTGGCAACAGCTATACTTTAGGCTGCACCGCAACATCTGAAGCAAACGTGAAAAAGATTTTGAAATGGTTAGACCCTAAAAAGAAACCAGTCATTATTCAGACTCCAATTAATGAACTTAATACGTACTAATAAAACAACCCTGCATTGGTAAGTCTAGTGCAGGGTTGTTTCTACTGTTCATAAAATAAGGCTCTTTTCGTATAGATTGTTGCTTTTAGGTACAAAAAGGAATTATTTTCTTTTTATGGTATATTATAATATAAATGAAATAGGTGAGTAAATAATAGGAGGTTGAGAATTATGAGGGAAAAATGTATTAAATGCGAGTCGGCAATGGTTGAAGCTAAATTAGATAGCTACCCAATCAGGGTTTATAAATCAACAGAGAAGGCGAACTCAAAAACTATGAGTGAGGTCTCTCCTTGCTATGTTTGTTCTAACTGTGGCTTTATAGAACTTTACGCTTTAAATCCTGAAAAATTGAGTTAAAGCCAGCTTTAACTGAATAAGAAATACAGTCGTTCCGACATAGGAATGGCTGTTTTTTAATACCTCATTCAGGGATACTGAATATTACAAGTGCAATAGGTTTATTCCTTCACGTTCGGTACAGAAACTTAATAAAAATTGAAGTTACATTATCCCTCTTAATGTATTTACAGTTGTTTTATCAGATTTCTGACAGGCAGAAATAAGCATTTGATTGACTCGTTCATCAAGTGCTATTTTTTGCCAATTTCAAGCCATCGGAACCAATAGAGATAGTTGTCCAGATATTTCGTTGCAACACCTTGAAAACGTT
>NZ_JBZAJC010000008.1:0-113306 GCF_058215915.1 Pradoshia sp. Z3_51
ATTTATATTATAATATACCATAAAAAGAAAATAATTCCTTTTTGTACCTAAAAGCAACAATCTATACGAAAAGAGCCAAAAATAAAAATATCAATCACTTCGCCTACAACAATCTCATTCGACAAATTCCACTTTTTCCCTGCACAATTTCTTTTTCAAAAGCAAGAAAAAGACGGCAATCATTAGTTTGCCGTCTCTTCAGCCCATATTTGATTTATTTTAGATCATCTACTCTCCACAATCCAACCTATCCAATTCTTCATAAAGATCTTCACGTACCTCTTCTGCTTCTTTCTTTTTTACATATAGTAGTTGAAGTGCTTCTACCGCTGTCTCCTTCTCCATATCACGAATGATTTCTGATAAGCGATGTTCCACTTTATCAATTTTTTTCTCCAGTGATTCGTAAGTCTCATTCGAAATTACATGGTGTACAAGCTTCACATTACTCTGACTCTGAGTCACCAATTGACTTGCTTGCTTTACTTGTAACATATCTGCAAGCATATGCTCTCTCGCCCAAGAGTAATTTCCTAAATAAACCTGTAATATTCGATTTTGTAGCCAATATGTTTTTTGAAATAGCTTATTCAGCAAGTATCGATCATGGCTGACCACAATAATGGTCCCCGAAAATTCACTTAATGCTTCTTCCAGCACTTCTCTCGAATCAATATCCAAATGATTCGTTGGTTCATCCAGTATCAATAAATTAATATCCTGGTACATTAGCTGAGCGAGTCGTAATCTCATACGCTCACCCCCGCTTAATTTTTCTACCTTTTGAAAGACTTGAAAACCATAGAAAAGGAACCGGGCCAGAATATGACGGGCTTCCCCTTCTGTAACATGGACCTCTTGGCGGAAGGCCTCCAAAACGGTCATGTCTTTTCCTTCTTGAAATAGCTGTTGAGACAAGTATCCAATCTTCACATTGCTGCCCAGTTTGACCTCTCCAACGTCAGGTGTAAACTCATTCAGAACCAGTTTAAGAATGGTTGATTTCCCGGTGCCGTTAGCACCAACAATCGCAATTCGTTCACCGTATTGAACAAGCAGGTTCATATTCTCAAACAGTGTTTGCGTACCAAATCGCTTCGTAATTCCATGAAGCTGCAGGACATCTTTACCGCTTCGCTCAGATTGGTCGAAGTCTAGGTCCATTTTACGTCTTTCTAAAATGGGCCGTTTAATTTTCTCCATTCTCTCTAAGGCACGTTCCATATTGCGGGCACGTTTATGCAATCCTTCACTCGGTGGATTCGCCTGATTGGCCCATTCCCGCAATCGTTTTATCGCTTCCTTCATTTTTTTGATTTTCTTCTGCTGTTCCTTATATTGATTAAATTCTTCCAAAAGCCGCTTTTCTTTTGCTTGCACGAATTCAGAGTAGTTTCCTTCGTATACGAATACCTCTCCATCGTCCAAATCTAAAATCCTCTTAACTGTTCGATCCAGGAAAAATCGATCATGCGAGACAATCAGAACTGTCCCATCATAGTCTTCGAGGAATCCTTCAAGCCATTCAACTGCACCAATATCCAGGTGATTGGTTGGTTCATCCAACAATAGGAGATCTGGCTTTTGCAGAAGCAGCACTCCTAAACAAACTTTTGTTTTCTCACCTCCGCTTAAGGAAACAAAACGTTTATCGAGCATCAAATCGAGCATCAGCCCATTGGCTATCTTCATAATCGTGCTATCCATCTCATAGCCACCAAGCCGTTCAAACTGCTCCTGAACTTCTCCATACTGTTCTATACTGCGAGCCAATGAGCTATCATTGGTCTCAGTAGCCATACTATGTTCTAATTTATCCAGTCTCTCCTTCAGCTCAATCATATGGCCAAAAGCAGATTGCAAGCATTCATATACCGTGATGCCGTCAGTAAAGTCAGGGATTTGTGACAGCAAGCCTATTGCTGCACCCTTTTTAATGTGAATAGCCCCCTCATCAATTGTTTCGACGCCTGCTATCATTTTTAGAATTGTTGATTTCCCACAGCCATTCCGACCGACGAATCCAACTCGTTCTCCTTCCTTGATCTCAAACGTAATATTTTCAAATAGCTTTGTTCCGCCATAGTTTTTTTCAATTTGCTGTACACTGCATACAATCATGTGTATGAACCCCTCTCATGCTCATACCCTGTACATGAAAAAAAGCCATAGGAAAGTCGATATAAGACTTCCCCATGGCTTTTGAATTCCTATTTTATCAAGGGTATAGAGACTTATTATCGTTCTTTTTCATATGAAATTTCCTGAAAAGGGCAGACTACCCCCTTGGCGAAATTGCACATGAAAAATGGCACGGATCAATGACAAGTTTTCAAGCCATTGCAAACATACCTTCACAGAACGATTCATCTCTACACCTCCTTTAATGGAATAATTTAGTTATAATTATAAACTTTCAGTCAACTATTAACAACTGCTTTTTTCACTCTTCACAGATATCCTTCCATTCTACGAATGGTCCTTCTGTTCCACCCGATTCAAACGGATTTCTACTTGTTTGCCTACTAGCCATAAAAGGAAAATGACGATACCAACAATAATACTTTTTACTGGTTCGCGAATTAAAGACATAATGTCATGGCCAATATAACTAATAGTAAAGATCATGACCAATTTCCCTGCAAAGACAGCAAGCATATATTGTTTTGGACTAATGTCAGATAATCCGCAAACTATATTTACGATCGCGGAAGGAGTGAATGGGAAACAAAGCAAGATAAACAACGGGCCAAATCCATGATGATTGATCCAGAGCATCGCTTTTTGCACAGCCGAATGTCTATGTAAAAATGAAAGGGCTTTTTTCTTTCCATATTTTCTGGACAAATAAAACACAACCATCGCACCAGCGACAGCACCTGTCCAGGAGAGAAGAAATCCAATCCATAAGCCAAAAGCATTGGCATTAGCCGTCACAAAAACAAACAAAGGCAAAAAAGGAAGGAACGCTTCAACAAACGGGAGCAACAATCCCGGAATGGGACCTAAGTTTCTATAATCACTTATTAATTCGGCTAAATGCTCCAATGTTAGCCATTCTGTTAACCAATTAAGATCCATAGTCTCTCCTCACAAACAAATAACAAATTCAGTCCATACTATATAAATATCCCCATATACATTAGATTGAAACAATCCTTACCCCTATTATATCAGATTGCTGTAAGGAGAGAATTAGTTAGAAAATAAACTTGTCAAAAATGTGAAAAGCGATTATTCTATATAGGAACATACGTTCGTTTTTTTTACAGACATTGAAAGGACGCGATTTACATGACCCGCATCCCTACAGAAGAGCGCAATATAATGGAAAAAGCGATCTATCTACCCATGGTCCTCACCGTACTTGCCCGAGACCTTCAAGTGGTAAAAGCATCGCCCCTTAAATTAAAACAACCATACATATTATTAATTGATGAAACCATGAAACAGGTCCAAGCAGAATTGAAGCAAGCAAGCCACTATATGAGGACACATCAACTCAAAGTGGAAGAAACAAAAAGAGACGAATCATTCACCTCCTTTTTATTTCTGTATAAAGGCTATGAGGAATACCATAATTATTTCAATCCCCGTATTCGAAATAAAGTACAGGAATTACTGGAGTATTATTTTTTGAAGCAGTGGACTGACCAACTGAAAAATTAACAGCAATAAGTTTCATCGACCTTCCTTATAACTATTTGATGAATGCATTAAACCATGCTTTGCTTGGAAATCCGAATTCCTATCATTAACTTGCATGGCGTTATATAAATAATGTGTCTTTCGCTCCGTCTCTGCTAAGGTTTGAAGCAGCTTCGACTTCAGCATTGCAGTTCTGAGCATCTGGTTTTCAATGATACTATATGAAACTGGAACAACGATAGATTGCTTATTATGAAAATTAATTTGGGTTTTAGTCGCGTCAATCTTAACTCTGGATACAATGTGTTCATAAGAAAGCCAAATACATGATTCTTTTGCAGGAGATGTAGTAGGAAAAAAGAATAATCGATTAGCCGGTTCTAACGATATCGGCACTTTATGCGAGATACCGAGGAGCTTTTTCGTCGACTGGCACCTCCCAGGATAATCAGCCCCAAAATAATCACAGCTGGATTTTACTACTTCCGATGGCCTAAAAGGTACTAAAATTTCTTCATCAAATTCAATCACTTTAGAATACGTTTTCGATCCGTATTCTACTGGAACAACAGCAAATGTAAATGGACTTATTTCGTAATCCTCTCTCCTGGTAATCACGTTCTTTTCCATAGCTTCCTCCTTATAAATCCTGCAATTAAACTACAATTTCAATATAACATAATATTTTAAAATAATTGGTTTATTCACCAAAATTTCAATTTTAACCCAGAACCCCCATGATTGTTACGGTTAATTCATTTTATATTCTGGGTATATGATAAATAACTATTTCAAACTACCAAAGTAAATTTTCTGAATAATTTAAATATTTAGTTGATTTTTCTTTTCATCTGACTTATAATAAAAAAAAGCAACGGGGGGATATCCATGAATCACGAAAAAGCAAATACAGATATCGTAAAAGCTGTTGATGTGACTGTTGACCAGGGGACCATGGAAGATCTACTGATGGATATGATGATTTACGAAGCTCAACTAACCCATGCACATAGGAAACTGAAAGAAGAAATCGATCATGCCTTGGACAATAAGGACAAAGAAGCATTTATGAAACTTTCCGCCGAGCTAATTGAATTGGAGAAAAACTTTGGGAATTAATTCAAACAACTTGTAACGAATAAATACGGTGTATAAACAAAATCACAGAGCGAGGATCATTTAATCCCGCCCTGTGATTTTCTTGTTTTCACTCTTTAATCACGGTATTTCCCTAAATAAAATGAAAACGTTGACAGTATTTAATCAAATACTTTGAAAATGTTAGGGTCGAATCCAAACGTTCCTTGTTTGAACTATATAAAGTCTCCTTATCAGTTGTGCGAGCAAGAACAGCTTCATTAATAATCTGATGATACTCTTTTGGCATATGGCTTAAACCATATCTCCCTGCCCCTGTCTTGGAAATGATATCGTCTTCCGCTAACGTATAGTATTGACAAAGCAGCCCAAGAACTGTCCATTCTATTTCCTCCCGTATATCGTGAGCAGGCATGTTCAGCAATTCATCGAATGAGGATTCCAACCACTGAACTCGATCGCCCCAGTATGTATTCATATTCGCGAATACATAGGATTGTAATTGTTTCGAGCGGAATTCCAGTTCAAAATCCGAGGAAGCAGGCCCAAGAACAGTAATTCCTTTTTTAGCAAAAAGTGTCCATGTCACAGGATTGAAATTAAAATAGGGGCCAAAGCTTAAATTTCCGCTATTATAATAAAAATGATTTTGATGATTATTGTTCACTTTCCCTAAGTCTCCCCAAGTAATATAGACACCGTCCATCTCTGGAGTCTTATATTTTTGAGCGATCATTCTATGAATCTTTGAGAGAATACCAGCTTCATCTTCTGTGAAATGCCGACTTGTGACAGAAATAAAATCGATATCACTTTTACCTTTTTCAAAGGCATCCAGTGCAATGGAGCCATGTAAATACAAGCCCTCCAACTCATTTGGCAGATATTCATTGAATAATCCTTCGTATTCATTCAAAATAGTTTCTACGATTTTTGGTATTTTCAACATACCTATCCCTCTATTACTATAGTTAGTATAATTCTATTGTCATAAACACACTGTTCGGGTTCTCTTTGTAATCTGCAAACGGCTTACAATATTGAAATCCAACACTCTCTAAAGCCTTTGGGCTGGTTTAAAGGCAGCCATTGATCCGGTTTCCAGACTTAGTTTCTTATAGTTACGTTCCTTCGCTATATTGATAATGTCCTCTAGCAGCTTTCTAGCTACCCCTTTTCTTAAATGATTCAGTGAAGTTTTCATCGATTTAATCTCTCCATGAGTCATATCAAGTTCTTTCAGGGCCCCACAGCCAACTAACTCCTCATTCTCCCAGACACTCCAAACCGTGATATTTGTTTTTTTCAACTCTTCCAGATTTAAAGCATGTATACTCTCAGGTGGAGAATGCTCGGCCATACTGTAAAGATGGCTACTAATTAAAGCAGCCACTTCAGTTCCTCTTAAATCATCCAATTTAATCTTCATTCAATCATCCCTCACCTTTGACGCCCCCAAAAGAATATACAAATCTTTAATTTATGTCTCCTAAATAGACGGGAACCTTATCACCTTTGTGATAGTTGATTACCTGTTTTCTCATTGCTTGAGGATAGAGTCTGTATGCTAATAAATCACTTAACGGCAGCCATTCTACTCCGATTTGTCCCTCATCAGGATTTAGTCCATTTTGAATCACTGTATTCCTTCCTTTAATCGTACATAAAAACATATATTCAATTTGATGGGTTTCCATATCAAAAGCAGCATGTTCATGATTTTGTCCGATATATTCACGAATCAGGATTAAATCACTAATTTCAACCTCCTGTCCTATTTCTTCTATACATTCTCTTATTAACGCTTGATGAAAGGTTTCTCCATGCTCTTGCCCGCCACCAGGCAATATATAATAGACACCTTCCTGATCTTCTTTTTTTATCGCAAGTAATTGATCATCCTGAATAATAATGGCTTTAGCAGAATTTCGAATCGGCATCATCGTTCATCCCTTTATCTATGTATTTTAAATTACAAAAAGAGCTGAAAATCCAGCTCATATGGTTATTGATTTGGAATTGAGTCAGCGTTCATATATCGTTCACTGATGATACTGCGATGATGTAATTCATGCCCGGCAATGATAACAGCCAGAGCCCGAACCGTTATATCGCAATCATTAGCTGTGCCTCGGCGCAGCCACTCTTCACTGCGGAGACTTTTTAATAATATAATCGTTGACTGACGGACGATAGAAAAGTTTTGTAGGAGCTCTTCTACTGTTTGTTTTGTAAAGGATGCTTGCTGAACATATTCTTCTTCATTAAAACCTGGCAAGTTTCTGCGTTCTCCTCGCGCGATTGCAAGAAGCCTGTATGCCATGATTCTCTCTGTATCAATCATATGCCCAATAACTTCCTTGATACTCCATTTTCCTTCGGCATAACGGAATTCCGCCTGAGTATCAGTTGTTTTTTCCAGATTGGCAATCGTCTGTTTTATTTGTTCGGATAAAATTTGGATCAAATCACCTTCCGGAACTAATTCTACATATGGTTGATAATAAGGAGCATATTCATTTTGTTTTAATTGTTTTCGCATATTCCCTCTCCTTTTATGTATTTCCTCTATTTATTCCACCTTCATTGCTTAAATTCCTTTATTGCACGATAGCAAAAACAGAGCCACTCCGTCTAACGAAGGGCTCTTCATTTTATTCATTATAACTTTTTATTTTTTATACTTCTCTGCCATTTCAATCCGTTCAAGCATGGTTGGATGACTGTTCCGGAATATTTTAATCAGTAAAGGCGGATTCACTTGGCTTAGCCCCTTTTCAGAAAGTTTCTGAAAGGAGGAAATAGCTGCTTCAGGATTATCGGTCATGTTTAATGCATAGGTGTCTGCTCTTGTTTCCTGCACACGGGATACATAATTTGTAACGGGACTTGCTGCGAACAACAGAATGGACGTAATCAGTAAAAAGAGCGGCAATGACCGAACATCACTCATGGATTCTAAGTGATACAATTCCCCTCTGTTCCGTATGGCTCTTTTCATCCATTTATCTGTCAGCCATAAACCAACCAACATGAGAACCAAATACCCGGCAATACCGAGGTATATATGTTTTTCCACATAATGAGCCATTTCATGAGCCATGATAAATAAAATCTCATCATCCTCTAGGCTGTTCAATGTGGTGTCCCAGAGTACAATTCTGGAATTTGAGCCAACCCCTGTTACATAAGCATTTAAAGAATTGGTTTTCTCTGACATATTTACTTCATACACATGCTCAGCCGGAATATTGGCTTTTGCTGCCAAATCAAGGATTTGTTCTTCCAATACTTTATCTTTCAGTGGGTAAAAATCATTGTAAAGCGGATCGATGACAACCGGCTGAATAAACATGACGAATATCGTGAATGGAATGCATAAAAGCCAGCTATACAGCCACCAGCGAGCGGGACTTTTCCGAATGAGCCAATACAAGACAAGAACAACAATTAATGTCATTCCTAGATCCACCCAAAACTCAATAAAATTATCCTTCATCCAGGAGGAGAAAACCTGAGAGGATATGCCATAGGCAAGCGATATTTTATATCGAATGTATGAAAGCGGCAGGAAGACAATAAATAAAAGGAGTGAAAGCCAAAAGACATAGGCGCTAATTTGAACGGAATGTCTTTTCCAGGATTGCTTCCCCCATTTCTCTAGCCCTTTGGACAATCCAGATATCAGAACAATCGCATAGAATAGCCACTCAAGCGGTGTACTGATAAAAAAGAAAAAGTTTCGTATTTTAGAATACGTTTCACTCTTTTCTAACAATTCCTTATTCATAAACGTAGAGGGATCTGCATTGGTTCCCCTCATCGATTCAGGAATAGCTGTATTGGCACCATGAAAAAGATAAACATATATCGCCAATGCATAAATTAGAAATAGGCCTAATATGATTAAAATCCATTTTCTCCGCAAATATACCCCTCCTCAAACATTCCATCTATATAGTTTACCGGCATTTGTACAAGTTAGAACCTTAATTCATTCTTTCTCCATACGACACAAAATAGACACTCATTTCTCACAAGTTTCCAACAACTTTACCATAACCACTATCTATATAATGGTAAAATAGGGGAGGAATAACAAACAGAGGGGAACTGTTAAACGATATGAAAAAGTTATATATAGGTTTTACTATCTTATTAATTTTAAGTATCGGTGCTGGTATATACTACTTCACTGGTTATAGGCAGTCACAAATGGAGTTTCCTAATGAAGTTACAATGGAATCCACTACCGGTACGGATTATTCATTCAAGGAAATTCCACAAAAAATACGCCTATTGGAATTTATGTATACAAACTGTCCTGATGTCTGTCCAAATACAACCTATCAAATGGTCGATATACGCGATCGGCTTGTGAAAGACGGTCTGTTTGGCGATAAAGTCGAATTCCTGACAGTCACAATTGATCCAGCTCGGGATACACTCCCGATTATGAAAGAGTACGGTGAGACCTTTAAAACAACTGCTGCAGACGGATGGTATGTATTGCGTGGAGATGCAGAGGATACAAGAAAGCTCGCAGATGCATTCCGTTTCCAATATAAAGACCCCGGTTCAGGATTCCTAATCCACACAAATGCCACTTATCTTATTAATGAAAAAAACCGTGTCATTGAAGTATTTGGAATGGGAGAAAAGGATTTTGACCGAGAAGAAGTTTACAAGAAAATTGTTAAGAATGCTGAAAAGATGTAGCTGATTCCAGAAGATTTGTATATAAAGGTGTAGGCAAAAAAAGACAGCTCTTTTAATTATCAAACCAATCAACCTTCTCCATCCACTCTAAGAGTATAAGAAAAGACTGTCCATTGACAGTCTTGTTCTTATGCGGAAATACTATCCCTCGCACAATTAGAGAAACCTAAATTTCCATGAGAGAAGCTTCAGCTTTGCAGCCTGCATAATCAGCTCCAAGAAAATCTAGTAATTCCTGATTTCGGTCATGAAATTGTTCTAACCCTTTATTATGTGATTTCCACATAATCTCTGTGTTTTTTTCAAAACTCTTAAGTTCAAACGGCGGTCGATAAACGAATGCTTTCCCTTCTTGCTCCAGCTTTTCTATCAAATCCATGGTTTGATTATAATGATGTGCACGGTTCTCCATGGCTTGAACCAGTTGCGGATATTTCTTACGCAATAGTTTCACTGCCCATTTTGTCTGACTGTCGAGCTTCTTCCTGTAGCCCGGCGGCCTGGTCAAGATGATGACATGCTTTTCATAGCCATCTGCTATCGCCTTTTGGATTGGTACCGAATCAGCTAATCCTCCATCATAATAAGGAACATTATTTATTTTAATTTCAGGAAACAGGACTGGAATAGCACATGTGGCCCGCAAAATTGTAGCCCCTTTGTCCATTGTTTTACCATCCATGTATTCTACCTGTCCGGTATAGGCATTTGTCACGCCAAACAAAACTTGACCTTGATAGTTTTGATATGTCTCCCAATCAAAGAAATCCAACTGATTAGGAACCGTATCATAGGCAAACGTCAGCCCAAACAGACTTCGCTCCGTTAGAAAATTGCGCACTCCGACATAGCGCTTATCATTCCGGTAAGTAGATATAAAGCGAATCGTCCTGTTTTTTTGCTCAGAAATATAGGAACAAGCACTAATAGCACCCGCAGAGATTCCCAATATGTAAGGAAACATCATCTCTTTCTCTAAAAAACCGTCTAAGACACCCGCTGTATATACCATGCGGAATGTTCCGCCCTCTAAGATCAAGCTCGTATTTTTTATATTGATAGGAATCATCAAAAAGTCTCCTTTATTCATGCTCATTATAGATGTTTATAGATGTTGTTTAAGCCATAAGCCTCTCTTCATCCACAATCAATTGTAACGTATCAAAACTTCTATAACGCTGGTTAATCTATACTATTTTTCCTAGTAAAAAGGAGCTGTCCCGAAAGCCAGGGAAGTATGGCTAATAAGAGGACAGCTCTTACATTCTATTTAAATGGTAGGATAGTAATAAACTTATTCTTCCACTACAATCCGGTCACATAACACCATAATACAAGGACGTTGTTGATATATCTATTGATACCACTAAATAAGTTGAACAACTAATCCTCAACAAGGAAGTTATGCTATGACCCTTTACATTTATTATAAGGCAAATAATATATATTTTTCTAACTGTAATGACTGCCAAAGTGGTGACTGAAAAAAATACTATTTCAATCTTAGTAAATACAAAATTATAAATCAGGAAGTACATCCCCATTTTTATTTTAGTATTTCCATATTATCCAAAACAATATATAATGTTATAAATCCATAATAAGGAAAAAGCGATGAAGAGAAGAGTAAGCGCGCTTAAGCATAACAGAGAACTCCAGTAGCTGAGAATGGAGGATGTAATAGCCCGCCGAACCAAGTCTCGGAGCTTCGTATAGGATATTTCATCTGATATTGATTATGCGTCGGTTTCTCCCGTTAAAGAGATAGAGTATAACCAGGCCTTGTCCTGCGTACTCGAAAAGATTTCTGTGGCGACACAGGAATAAACTGGGGTGGCACCGCGAACTACTAAATTCCAAAAGTCTCGTCCCCAAGGTTGTTAACCTTGGAGGTGAGACTTTTTTATTGGCCTAAAAATCAATGTCTGGGAGTGGATTAAATGAAGTGGAAATACCCCCTTTTACTCTTACTTGGAATTGGAGTATCGAATGTTGGTGCATGGATTTATTTGATTGCATTAAATTTAATTATTTTGGATAAGACAGAATCACCCTTAGCCGTTTCTATCCTATATATCCTATTGCCTATTGCATCCTTATGTACAAATTTCTGGTCTGGGACTTTAATTGATCGGTTCAATAAAAGAAAGCTCATGATTTATCTAGATATTATAAGAGCCATTTTTATTTTTATCTTACCGTTTTTAGATTCACTTCCATTTATTTACTTCATTGTATTTATCATCAATATTGCCAGGTCTATTTTTGAACCAACCTCAATGGTCTACATGACAAAATTAATTCCAAAAACAAATCGACAACGATTTAATGCCATGCGAAATTTTATTAATTCCTGTGGTTTTATACTAGGGCCTTCCATAGCTGGCTTCCTTTTTATCATTGGTTCTCCTAATTTAGCAATCCAAATAAATTCTTTCGCTTTGTTCTTTTCAGTAATCATTATTTTGTTTCTTCCAAATGTAGAATTTGGGAGTGAAGATCGTATATATGAAAAAATTAAACCTTCATTAATGGTGAATGATTGGAGAATCATCCTTCAATTCAATAAAACAAATAAACATATAACATTAATATATATTCTGTTTAGCGGAATTTCTGTATGTATGTCTGCCTTAGATTCATTAGAGGCTGCATTTGCAACCAAAGTTCTCTTTTTATCCGAAAGTACCTATGGATTTCTTGTTAGTATTGCCGGTGCAGGAATCATTGGGGGTTCACTAGTAAATACAATCTTTGCGAATCAATTGAAAATAAATGTACTAATGGGACTTGGAGCGTTCTTCACTCCGATTGGTTATCTAATCTTTGCCTTTTCAAACGATTTTATATGGGCTTCAATAGGATTTTTCGTTTTAACATTTTCTTTATCATTTGCAAATACAGGCTTTTTAACCTTCTACCAAAACAATGTGCCTGTAGATATTATGGGCAGATTCTCCAGTGTCTTAGGGATGCTAGAGGCAGTTTTAATCATCATATGTACAGCCTTAATTGGATTATCTGCCGAACTATTTGATATTCGCCCTGTTTATATCATGGGTTCCTTTATTTTTTTCCTGTTGGGGCTGGTCATTAATTTTGTTATATCTGATCATTCGAAAAGAAGTTATTATATTCAAGTATAAAAAACAATAATAATACAGGTACTTTCTAGAAAAGAGAAAGTACCTGTTTTTTGTATTATTTAATAATCTATCATAATCCTTCAATTCGATCCAACCATTCATTTATTAGAACGTTAAAAATTTCGGGCTGTTCAATTTGTAAATTATGGCCTGCTTTATCCAAAATAGCGAAAGTTGCTCTAGGATACTTTTTAATTAATTCGAGTGCGTCCTGATAGCCAACAGACGAATCTTGTCTGCTCAGCAGGAAAACGCTTGGCTTAATAAAATTTGTTTGGTCAATCTCGAAGGAAAATCCATATTGGTCTATGTACGCCATCAAAAATTTTTCATCACCTAGTTTACTGCCGCTTACAATCTCTCGTTTATACCTCAACCATGTGTATTCATCAAGTATGACATTATTTTTGCTGAAATTCTCTACATCTTCCGTTGTTAATGTGGCTAAAAATTCTTCATCCGTCTTAAATATTTGATGTTTCTCCACTCTTCTGTTTTCTAAATAGGGGAAGATAACCGGACAGATAAAAGCAGCACCTAATAAACTATCATATTGATTTTGAATAACTCCTCTTGCTATATATCCCCCATAGGACTCACCTGCAATGATATATTCTTGGTCAGGCAGGATGGCTTGAATAAAATCTTGAACGGTATTCAGCATATCATCAGCATTTGTAATGTCATCATAGTTTTTCGTCAAACCCATGCCAGGAAGGTCAAAATAAATACGGCGATACCCATTTCTATCAGTAAATATGGGTTCCATACACCCTTTCATTAATCGATGATCGAGGGAATACCCGTGTAACATTAAAATGGGTTTACCTTCACCTATGTCTTCATAATATATTTCTGCCTGGCAGACTTTGCAATATGGCATCCTATTAACCTCATTTCTAAGCAGTAAATCCTACATTCAATATTCTCTATAATTCGTTCCATGGCCTTCTTGCCCAGTTTATAGAATTAGAAAAAAAGAGCTGGTCACATCATATGAAGCGGACTGCTCGGAGTATCACTCTCACCTATACATATCAATCAGTAAGACTAAAGCCCATAATATGATCCGTATAAAGTGCATAGGATTCTAATTCAATGATGTTATCAGGTGCTGAAAATGGAATTATTTTTACATTTCTAAGCAATATCATTCCAGATAAATTGGTAGTATTGCCTTCATTAATAATGCTGTGTATATCATCTTCTGCTTCAAGGATTGATTGTTCCAATAAAGACATCTCACCCATAATAGGTTCTTTTGTATTGATTTTGTCGGCAATGATTAAACAATGAGAAGTCGTTATTTGGATTTTTTTATTTTCTTCTTTATGTAGCTCATCTAAGGTTGCTTGAGTTAATAATAAAGTTATTTTTTTCATATCATGTACCGTATTCAACTCATGACCTGTGACAGTGAAACGCATCATATTTCCCCCTTTATCACGAGCATACTCTTCCAAAAAGTCACTCTAAACAAGTAAATTCTCTATTAGGTTTAAGAAATCCTTCTTCAGCTAACTGTTTCTCCACCACATAAGAGGTTCAACAGAAAAAAGCGTTAATCCTTTTGAATCAACGCAACATTTGGTTCATTATACATATTCAAAGTCAAAGCACCAGTAATGTAAAATATCTCTTTTTATTTACCGTTTTTACCCCGTAAATTCAGTAAGGTAAATAAAACTATTTAGAACTCCATCCACCATCAATGATTAATTCTTCACCAGTAACAAATTTGGATTCATCAGAGGCTAAATATAAATAACCGTTAGCAATATCAATCGCTTCACCTGCGAATGGTGGTAATGGTATTGTACCTTCAAATGCTTTCCCCAATACTTCTCGGGATGTCACACCATGACGCTCGGCAGCACCTGTTAAAATGGCTCCTGGATAAATAGAATTTACTCGGATATTATCTTTAGCAAAGTTGATAGCTGCATGTTTTGATAGGGCACGGACACCACCTTTTGCTGCAGCATACGCAGCTGCACCATTGTCAGCGCTTCCAATAATCGCTGCTAAAGATACACAATTGACGATTGATCCACCGCTATTTTCTTGCATATAAGGAATAACGGATTGCATTCCTAGGAACACGGAGGTTAAATTTAAGTTAATAGTACGATTCCATCCATCTAATGTTTCTTCCAAAAGTGTTTTATGAAACGATACACCGGCATTATTAATTAAAATATCAATTTTACCAAATGCCTCTTTTGTTTGTTCCATTACAGTTTTCCAATCTTCATCAGAAGTGACATCTAAACGAGCACATAGTATATCGCCTTCTATTACAGCAGTTACTTCTTCTAACTTATCAAATGCGATATCTGTTGCTACAACCTTTGCGCCTTCACTTATGAATAATTGAACTGCAGCTAACCCCATACCTGACGCAGCACCCGTGATAATTGCTACTTTATTATCTAAACGTCCCATCAAAATCCCTCCATTCGATTAAATGTGATTTTTTATCACATTTAAAACTTAACAATCCATCCATTTAAGGTCAATCATTTTATCTTTAATTTCAAACAATTCATTGCTAAAATAGTAACAGATTGGACGTGAATGTATGGAAGACCTCTTACAATTAAGCTACTTAGGTAAAACGAACTTCATCGTTGCCATTAAGTCCTTAGCAATACTTGCAAACGAAAAAAAGCTTGTAACTAGCAGCACTTTAACTGAAAAACTAAATGTTGAATCGAGCTTTATTAGGAAGGTATTAGCTAAATTAATGCAGGAAAAAATGGTTGAAGGTTTTGAAGGGCGCTACGGTGGTTATAAGCTGGTTGTTAATCCCGAAAAGACAACTCTTTATGATGTGTATGTTGCCATTGTGAAAGACGCACATCCGACTAAAATGGATAAAGAAATCGATGAAATGGACAAAAATATTTTAGATATTCTACTAGAAGCACAACATAAAATAAAAGATGTCTTGAGCCAATATTCTATTAATGATCTTGCAAATAGTTCTTTAAAAAAGAATCTTTTTTGATTTTACCTTTATATTTTACAATAAAACACCTCTACACTATCAAATTAAGGCCGTTTAGTATTGCCATATCTTTTAATCAAAAAAAGCATGCTTCTTGATACAGAAACATGCTTTTTACTATTATTCTACATCTAAAATTAAGGACTCAATATCTACATCATTTTCGATCATATTATTCTCTTTCATGAATTTCACTGTTTTTTCCATACTCTCGATATCTGATGGTTTGATTTCCATATTGAAGTCATACATTTCATACATTTCTTTTACACCATCTAGAGGTAGTTCGGTTTCCTTTGCTGTAATTTCCATGACTTCCTCATAATTTTCATCGATATATTGCAGTGTCTCTTCTTGTACTTGTAAAAATTTCTTTACTAAGCCAGGATTCTTCGAGTAGAAATCTTCACTAGTTGCAACTACAATTGTTCCATCGACCAGCCCTTCACCATTTGTAACCACCTGGTACCCATCTTGAATCATATTATATGCGGTAGGGCCAGCTAGTAACGCAAAGTCGACTTCCTCTGCTACTAACGCTGCTTGTGCAGAAGGTATATCCATTTGAACAAATTCAATATCCTTTTCTGTTAAGCCTTCAGTTGCTAAATAATTGATAAGCAGTTCATGTAAAATTGTTCCCTTTGGACCAGCAACTTTTTTCCCTGCTAGATCTTCAGGTGATTTAATATCTTTCAGGTTTGTAAATAACATGAAAGCCTCAGGAGAACGGCTATACATGCTCATAATTTTGATATCCGCTCCATTCGATGCAGATAAAATGACAGATGTGGCACCGACTGCATTCAGGAATTGGATATCACCTGAAGCCAAAGCCTGAGTTTGTTCAGGGCCGGTTGTTAAATTGGAATAGCCGAATTCAATCCCTTCTTCCGCAAAAGAATTGGCCAACAATCCTTTTTCCTTTTCTACAATAGAAGGAATATTTAAAGGAGATTGCACATAAGTTGTCTGCACCTTATCAACAGTATACGTGTTCTCCTCGTTATTTTTTGTACTGTTCTTATCAGAATCGGTATCTTTTCCACAAGCAACGATAACTGATATGCTCAGTAAAGCAAGTAAAGATAATAACCATTTTTTCATTTTATGTCCCACTCTCACGCTAGTTTTTCTATGATGTTTTTCTTTATTTCTATTAGAGAAGGCGATAATACATCTCTTGGATATTCATATTGCTCTAAGTTAAATTGAGCATGAATCCTTCCTTCATTAACTACAAAGATATTTTGTCCTATTGCTATGGCTTCTTCGATACTATGGGTAACAAAGATTATACTTTTCTTTTTTAGTTGGTTAATTCTTATTAATTCTTTCTGCATTGCCTCACGTGTGAAATAATCGAGTGCAGCAAATGGTTCATCCATTAAGATAATGGATGGGTCATAGGCTAATGCTCTTGCTAATGCGACTCTTTGTTGCATGCCTCCGGATAATTGGTGTGGATAGGCTTTTTCAAACTTTTTTAATCCTATCAAATTCATTAACTCTTCTATTTCCACATCATTAATCTTTTGTTTTTCTAAACCGAATGTAATGTTCTTAGATACGGGTAACCATGGCATCAAACGGGGTTCTTGAAATACAAAGCTAATTTTTTCATTGCTATTAATGGACACTTCTCCTGCATCGTATTGCTCCAGATTGGCTAATATGCGCAGGAGTGTCGTCTTCCCACATCCGCTTTTTCCGAGAATGACACTGATGCTATTCTGAGGGAATTCGACATTAACATTTTTTAAAACATCATGCTTTTTTCCATCTACCATAAAACTTTTATAAAGTTGATTTATTTTAATCCCAGCTATTGTCTATACCTCCAATACGAGTGAATTTCTTGCTAAAGAACGAGAAAGTTTTATCGCAGATGACTCCCAGGAGGCCGATCACCAGAATTCCCACAATCACTTTATCAGAGCGAGACATCGTCTGCGCATCCAATATGAAGTACCCCAAACCGCTTGCAGCGGCAATCATTTCAGCACCAATAATAGCTCTCCAGCTATATCCCAGGCCAACCTTCATTCCTAAAAGAATATCTGGGACAGCAGACGGAAGAATTATTTTCAGAAAACGTTGCCTTGGATTTAATCCTAAAACTTTTCCGACCTCCAAAAGCTTATAATCACAAGAACCAAAGCCCTTTTTTATATTTAAAAACATTGGAAAAAAGGAAGCTAAAATGATTATGATTGTTTTGGATTCTTCTCCGATACCAACCCATAAAATTAGCAAGGGAATCAGGCTAAGTGGAGGTACATTTCTGAAGAACTCCACAATATGATTGTAATAAGGAGAAAGGGCAGGCTTTAAACCAGCAATGATGCCTAGAAAAAAGGCGAATACAAAGGCAATCGAAAAGCCGACTAGTACTCTATATAAACTTGCAAAGATATGAATAAATAATTCTCCGTTTTGTACCATTGATACAAAGGTATTCCATACTTGCATTGGACTAGGCAGAATATAGGCACTCCAAACTTCGAAATAGCTGCATAAATACCATGCGATTAAAATACAAGCAATCGGTATCAATCTTTTTATAAGATTATTCATTTGTTATCCTAACTCCATCTCCATTATGGCAGCCACCTTGGCAATATAACATTTCTATTAATTGTTTTTCTTGCTTAGGAGTACTCTGGAAAAAGCAATCAATATCATCCTTCGATGCAAGGCTGACTACATTAGGGATATTATCAAAAAAGCCTGGTGGAATCGGACTGTTTTCAGTTGGTTTACTATTAAGCTTGATTTGGTGATCTCTGCAAAATTCAGTCCATGTTTGAAATATCGTATTTTTCAATGCCAAGCTAGTTCCTAGGTCTTTTAAATCTGTACAAGGAGTGATGATATATAGTTCTGCATCATCATCTTTATATCTATTAGCCAGTTCTTCAGCACAATGAATTAAGATTGGTTGGATAGTAGCGTACTCCTGGCCAATTTGATCATAATGAGTTTTTACATAGGAAATTGCTTTAGGACATCTATTATCACAAAGGAGCTGATTACATCCTTCGTATCGCTCTTTGTATTTATTTTTCACAGTCATCAAGTGATTTTCCTCACAAGTAACAACCTGAAAATCTAAGCATTCTAAGGTAGAATATAATTCTTCCTGTTCATACATTTTTAAAACAACAGGATTTAGCCAAATATATTTTTTCACTTCCTTCTCCTTTCTAATTAGAAGTGATAAAGATTAACAAAATTATTTCTGAATAATATTATCATAAATGATAATGGTTATCAATGAAGTTCATATTCATTTATATCATTGCCAAAGAAAGTAAAATCTGTTAAACCTTAAAATATCTACTGTCCTTACAGTTAGCTTTAATTTATCATCACCAAATTTAAAATAGATATATAAATTAAGGACATAACCTATTAGGATAATAGATTATGTCCTTTGTTATTTCTAGAAAGACTTCATTTGTTTAAATACTTTTATCCATAAAAACTTATTATTTCGCTAATAGAGAATCTGTCCCATTAGCCTCCATAATTACTACTCAGTAGCAGTCTTGGTCTTCAACTTTTAACTGCTTCAACCATTTTCTAACTCGTTATATTGTTGTGCTGAACTAGATGGGACAAATACGATTGGATATTTTCCGCGTAATTGTTTCTTCACTTCCTGGAACAGCCGCAATCCTTTTTCATTGTGCCATTCCTCTAGCTTTACTCCATTTTCCTTTAATAGGTCGGTTTCTAACTCAATCCAATTGCCATATTCCGATATCCATTCCAATAGTTCTTCCTGTAATTTATCTGATATAGGGAAATTATCTATCTCCAAATTTACTCCACAATCATTACACCAAATTGGGTCACTCATAAAATCAGCTTCAAATTTATATGAAGTATGGTTGCAATTTCTATTTTGTTTCCAAATCATTAGTTAATCCCCATTTCAACTTTATAAATGAAGCTTGCAAATATACAATACTATGATTATATCTGTTATATACATATTATTACAAAACATCCCCTTTTTGCTGCATAAAAAATAGAGCTGTTCACAGCTCTGGATAGTATTGTAATATCCCGTTTTTTAAATTTGTATGAATTAAATGATCATCTGTTTCCTACTTAGTTTAAAAAATCCTTTTTATATTGAACAGCTAGAAATATTCCTGAAGCAATGAATGCAAGAGAATATTTAAATAAGAAGAAAATTTGCCACATATATTCTTTCGGGAAAATTACGTCACATAAAATTACTACGCTTAACATAATGAAGGTACTTTTTAAGTGTATTTGATTTATTCTTTCGTCAGCCTTACCTATTTTTCTATAAAATACGTACAACAGAATTACTCCGACTATAAGCAATAAAATACCGATGCCAATAAGCATATTCCAATTACCAGTTGATGCTTCCGCCCAAGTTTTTAATGGATAAAAAGTTGTATTTGATATTTCCTCACTTTTCATTTTGATCGCACCCTTTCACATAAGTAAAAATATGGTTAATATCTACGTTAAAGAACTCAGCAATTCGAAAAGCTAAAACAAGGGAAGGAGAGTAATTATTCTTCTCCATCACATATATGGTTTGTTTGGATACTCCCACAGCGTCAGCCAGCTCTTTTTGGGACAATCTTTTTAAAACTCGATGCTCATATACTTTATTTTCAACGTAATCCTCCATTTTTTCTTTCAAGGTCAACACCTTCCTTTTTTTACCATAAATATATAATAAACTACACTTTTATAAAAGTAAATTAAACTTATACAAAGGATAAATATTATTATGCAAATTAAAAAGGGTTAGAATCCTATCATCGATTCTCACCCTTTTTATATTTATAAAAAAACAGCCTAGAGATGTTCTTTCAACAATCAGGTTTATTACCCTTTAAACGAATAAGATGGACTTCCCTTTACATCCATTTTGATCCTGAAAAGTCCTCCTGATAATGGGTAATTCTTAAGTTGTTCTTCACTAAGTCCCGATTTTGCTGTAGTTATATATAATTCATTTAAATCTTTCCCTCCGAAAGTACAAGATGTAACATTTAGTGCTGGGACCTCTATGGAGCCTATCTGTTCACCTGTTTTAGGGTTCCACCTAGATACTTTTGAACCACCCCAATGGGCAATCCACAACATTCCTTCTTCATCTATAGTCATACCATCAGGCATTCCTTCTTCTTCTTTGAAACTGATAATTTCCACGGGATTTTCAATATCACCCGTAACAAGATTAAAATTAAAACAACTAACCTTTTTAGATAGAGTATCTATGTGATACATAAATTTATTATCAGGTGACCATGCCATGCCATTGGATAAGCCAATCTTACTCAGCTTCTTCTCTACTTTTCTATTTGTATCTAAGCAATAAAGGGAACCTTGTTCTTTAATATAAGATTTGTCCATTGTACCTGCCCAAAAGCGTCCATAAGCATCACATTTTCCATCATTAAACCGATTATTAATCAAGTGACTCTCCGGTTCATTTATCAGGGTTACTTTTTCCGTGGAGTAATTCAAAAAATAAAAACCATTTTCTAATGCCACTACTGCTTCGTCTATATTTCGAGGTACTATTGCCCCAATATATTGTTCTAACTGAATTCCGTGGTTTTCATTTGTATTTGGATTAAAGATGTATATCTTTTTTTCTAAAATATCAATCCAATATAACAATTGTCTTTGCCTATCCCAGCATGGACCTTCTCCCAGTGTCGCTTTTACATCTAGAACCAATTCTAAAACTCCTACCAAGCCAAACACCTCGTTTAGTATTATTTTCTCTATGTCCTTTATTCTATAACGATAAGAAGTAATCCTTCTTTCGCTAAACTGGCTCATTTTACTAACTAGAAATTGGCCCGGCAATAAAAATAGGCACGGATTTCATTCATTTAAAGATGAAATCTGCGCCTATTTTGGGTATCTCCTTCAGAGCTTGAAATTGAATGAATGAAATACTTCTCCAATAATTCCTTTCAGCTGGCGGACACCTATATCTGTGTTTGTCATGATGATTAATCCTGTTTCTTTATAATTCTTTAAAAGGTAAAAGTTGCTTGGACTTTCTGTAAGTAAATCAAAAGAAATGATAACCCCGCAAGGTTGTAAAGATTCTCCTTAATGTTCAGATCAGTAAGCACTCATACACCCCAGAGTTTTTTACAACTGTTTAGATAAAGTATCAAACTCAGTTGCTCTTTTCCTCTTTTCAATAATAATGGTTGCCCCAAGTAACGTAAGAGCAAAAATTACTAAAACGACCGGAAATAGATTCATTGTATAATTCTGAAACAGGATTCCTACTAACGGAGGTAAAATGGTTACCCCAACAGAGCCAAAAGCTACTTGAAGCCCAATAATTGCACTTGCACTCCTTTTCCCAAACCTTCTTGGAGTTTCATGTATCATGGTTGGAAAAATTGCCGCACATCCAAGACCAATTAATATGAATCCACCGTACAAAACGCTGCCTGTTCCAAAAGCAACCGTAATAATTCCTATGAGTAGTGCAATTTCGCTAAACAGTAACAATTTCTGATTAGATAGCCAAAACGTAATAAAACCAGAAATAAACCTTCCCATGGTTAAACTTGCAAAGAATACTGATATTATGAAACTAGCAGTAGCTACTGATAATGACTTCATTTCTATTAAATAACTACTTCCCCACAAAAATATTGTACCTTCTAAACCAACATAAAATACAAAAGATAATAGCGCAAAAACAACTCCCTTTTCTTTCAAAACCGAGCCATTGGACACGGGACTCTCTTCAGACTTTTCGGATCCCTTTTGTTGATTTGTCTTCCAGAGAGGAATAGATAGGAAGAGAATAATAGCTAATACAATTTGAATACCGCCAATAATAAAATAACCGTTTCTCCAGGAAAATTGATTATTTAAAACGACACCCATAATAACTGGGCCGAGAGTTGCTCCTACTCCCCAAAAAGCATGTAACCAATTCATATGATGTGCTTTGAAGTTAGCAGCCACGTAGTCATTTACAGAGGTGTCAATAGCGCCAGCTCCAAAACCTAAAGGTAATGCACAGACAATTAATAATAAGAAATTTTGTGTAAACGCAAACCCTATCAATCCAATCACAGTAAGCAATACACTACCTAGAACTAGTCTTCCCGTTCCGATTTTTTTATTAATTCGCATAGTCGACAAGCTAGAAATAACCGTACAAATTGCAATAGTCATTGAGATTAAGCCTGCCGCACTATGTGCTACATTAAATTCTCCCACCATCTCAGGCCAAGCTATCCCTAAAAGGGGATCGGGTAACCCTAAACTAATATAAGTGGCATAGATGATAAATATAAAAATTATCTTCCGCAAAAAGCAGTCCTCCATTATTCGCTTATGTATAAAGTTTTAGCACAGTGAGCGCCTGATTTAGTCTGGTATCAATATAGCGTGTCTCACCATTGTTCTCTATCTTTAATCAGAACCTGATAGTAGTTAACTACATATCGTTAAAATAATATATCTTCATTTATTAACCTATGCACTAAATTCATGTTGAATCAACAATACACATTGTTCATCTTTTTAATAATCACAGGAATTTCAGATAAATCATCCACAATAAAATCTGCATCGGCTTCAGACCAAAAAAGAAAATTAGCAATAGTACACAAAAACATCTTTTCCATTTAATAGTAGTTCTTTTTCTATTCGCATACCAATCTTTTGAGCAACTTTTTGAGAGGCAGTGTTGTCTTTTTGAATAAGGGCAATCATTTTTTCAAGCTTCAGCTTATTCTTCCCATATTCCATTACCCCTCTGGCTGCTTCAGTTGCAAATCCCCTACCCCAATATTCCTGTGAAATCCAGTAACCAATTTCAATCTCTTTTTTTCCATCTATCAATTGGGGTACCAATCCTGCATGACCTATTCTGTTGTTGCTTTCTTTTTCTAAAATGAGCTTCAATCCATAATTAGGATTAATGGCATATGTATCAATAATCCAATTCAAAAATTTTTGAATTCCTTCTTGATCTCTTATTTGTCCGTTTCCTATATATCGCACAATATTAGGATTCGTTAAAAGTGATTCAAGAAAATCTAAATCATGATTATTATATGATCTCAGCAATAAACGGTCTGATAGTGTTTCCATCATAAACTCCTCTTCAATTGTAACTTATGGGAACATTGCGGTTCCTTTTCGTTCATTTCAAAAAAATTATCAATCTCTCTTAGATTCATACCAAGCAAGTTTAACAAATACTTTCATTTCTAAATTCACATTGAAATCGTTCCACACCCGGATATTTTTCTCCTAAACTTGTTATCATGAAGCCATATTTACGATAAAAATCCACCCCATCCTTATCCGTTTCAGCAGAGATAAGACAGAATTGATTGGACAGGAAATTTATCATTTTGCTGCCAATCCCTTTTTCTCTTTGTTCCGGAAATACAGCAATATGTGAAATGACACATTCTTTTGGACTAATCATTTCAAATCCTATGCACCCAACATATTTCCCATTGCATTCTAAACCAAATAATTTTCGATTTGGAGATTTTAATTATTTATTGTATTCCTCGTCAATCCTAAATTCTGATGTCGCATAGGAAAGAAGATTCCGTATTAATGGATGGATTTTTTCGGTATTAATTTCTTTCATATCATTATCCTTCAAATGTGTGATGATTAAATAATTCTTCAATTACACGCAATATCCTTCTTGTATTAACCTGGACCATTAGATATATAAATCACATAAAAATCCTTCCTGCAAACAAACAAAAAGACACTAACTCAACACACTCCTAAGTGTTGAATTAGTGTCTCTAGCCATCTATTTGAACCTATATTAACCTCAAGCAACAAAATTGAATCATTCAGCCTTAAACTTCATATTATTACTATTTGTTTACATATTGTAGAAAGTATGAAGTGACATAATTTCCCAAATAATATATAATTAAATTATGGAGGTGAATATAATCAGAAAATATATTATTTTTATAGGTACCTTTTTAATCATTGGAATTATTAACTTTGCATTAACCTCATCGCTTGATGCTTCTTTCTTTGATTACAGTGTGTTTGTTGGCTTCTTTTCTACAATAATTATTTATTTTTTTACTTCAACTGGCGGCTACACAAGTCGCAGTCTTGATGTTCAAATTCAAGGCAGTACTGGCCTACGACCAGAAGGAACTCAAAGTAAGTTTAATCCTTCCTATGTTTTCTTTGGCTCTCTTGCATACTTTTTAACCTCACTTATTGTAACGATTTTCATTTATTTATAATTCTATTGTATATTTGTATCTCTTTACCTAATACAATCTATTCTTAGCGTTTATGAGATTCATATACACCGTTGTCTTGAGGAGAATATAAATATGAGTTTTCTTGACACTATGGATCCTTTTTTATTGCAGCTAGTTATTGTCCCAACCATTGTGATTGGATTAGGCGTATTAGTCTCAGCCATAACCAATAAAATTTTTATTGGCCCGCTAGTGACTTTAATAGCCAACCTGATCTTTGAAGTTTGGCATTCTAAATACTATTATCAATATCCTGATATTTCATTTTCAGAATGGAACATATTTCCTAGCATTTCCTTGTTCCTATCAGCAATTATTGTAGCTTATATTAGAACCAAAAATTAAAGATCCTATCAAATCCATTATTAATAAGAGAAATCTTTTGTCCAAATAAAAAGCATTAATCCATATGGACTAATGCTCTCTAAGAAAATCAAATTTTCCCACTATTACCTTCAGTCAATTGTTAATTAAATTTCTCTTTATTAAAGCTGCGATTTGTTTATCATTTTGATCTGGATTGTTTTCCAAATGTTTAATAATTAACTCTTGTCTCTCCACAGGATGATTTTGACTCAGCTTAGCCTGTGCCTCTATTTTAGAAATCTTAATCTTAAAGGCAACAAGCTCTCTGATCATACCTTCAACCGTACTGGAATCTAAGTCTAGATAATGGTATGAGCTATCTGCCTTTTCATACTTATTAACCAGGCTATTTAAGGTATGATGGATGACATTCTTTTCACTCACAATCTCCATTTTTCCATATACATGAATAGATACATAATCCCAAGTAGGTACTGCCTTAGTCGTTTTATAATAAGTAGGAGAAATATAACAATGAGGGCCATGGAAAACAGCAAGGACCTGCTGGTTTCCTACTTCTTCCCACTGTTTGTTTGCACGTGCCATATGGCCATATAAAGCAAATTGATCTCTATCTAATAATAGGGGTAAATGCGTAGCATATGGTTCGCCGTTATGCTGTGAAAAAAGAGTAGCGAAGCTGTATTCTTCAATAAAATCATAAATGGTTTCCTCGTCATCGATAGTAAAGCACTCAGGCATGAACATTGTGATATTCCTCCTTAAGTTCGTCTAAGAAAAGAACAAAGAAGAGTTAAAAAGATATGATTCAAAATATGTAAAAATATTAAAATTCAAAAGCTGAATCTTTTGCCGTCAATATCATATCCGTACTTATAGTGTTGAAATAGGAATCAATCAATTGCTTCAATTCATTCATGGCTTGATTAGCACGTTCAGCTTGTTCTTTGTTAATGGATTCAATGAATAAGACAGCATCCGTTGTGTCATCAGTTAGCATCGTTCTTTGAGCTTCTCTCCAGTTTAAGCATCTGCAAATAGCTCCGTCCTGATCATAATAGATGATTTCCTCCGGTAAAGCAGGGGAATCTTGATCAGCACCAAGTGGCAAGAATGGTTCTCCTCCTTTTGCTTTCCCAAGACGTAAGTCCCCAGTGATACAATTTAAATCTTCTCCGCCACAGGGAACAGCATATTTTAGAGAAACACTATTATAGATGTCCACCAAAGGATTAATTGGTGTAAACTCTCTACCTTGATTGGCTCTCTTTAGCAATGCTTCAATCGATGAACGAGTACCCTTTTTCGTTTTAAATTTGCCAAATGCTTTACGCCATTCATCAACAACTTGATTTTGGCTAAATGTATCTTCTGTCAGAAACTGAGTAGCCTCCTTAGCCGCTCTGTTAAGTAGTTCAGAGAAATCATCATGGTTTTCTTCCGAACCTCGATTATTAATATTTCTAACAATTAACATATTAATTTGAGCATCCGGGAAAACATCCCAAAATTCAGTATCGACAATAAATTTCACCATCACACAACACTCCACTTCATCGTTTTTAATCATGAAAGGATCTATAAATAGTTATATCAATGATTTACTCATGATAAAGTCGACTTGTTCTTCATCACCCATATAGAAGGAGTGAGATCCTATTTGAACAAATCCTCTTTTTTTATAAAAATTAAGAGCAATCTCATTCTTTTCCCAAACGCCCAGCCACATAAGCTTCTTCTTTTGTCCAATGGCTATTTCCTCTGCCTTATCCATCAGATAGTTGCCCAATCCGCTTCTTTTAAATTTTGACTTTATATAAATCCGCTCAATTTCTAGTGCCTCATCAGCTATTCTTTCAGTTTGAGCATCATTGAAATTGACCTTTAAATAGCCTGCGAGTTCTTCACAGAAATAGATGAAATAAAATTCAGAGGAAGCATTGGATAATTCCGTCTCTAACTGTTCGCGATTAAATGCCCTTTCTAAATAGGCCTTTAAATTTTCAGGCGAATTCTGATCCTTAAATGTATCAGTGAATGTCTGAATACTAATTTCTTGGAGGATCTGTATATCTTCATGATTGCACTTTTGTATATTTACATTCATTTTATGGATGTCTCCTTTATGTAATCAATACGTTCTCTTATTTCCTTTTTTCACAAATTCCCAATCTACTTCAATATTTTTTCTAACTCTTTGAAGGAGATCAAAAATAATATCTATCTCTGTTTCAGATAATCCAGCTAATGCTACTTTATTAGAATAATCATTCTCTCGTTTTATAAATGGGTAAACCTTTGCCCCTTTTTCCGTCGGAAAGAGCTTTTTTATTTTTTTGTTTTGATGATCAGCTTTCTTTTCAATAAAACCATTCAGTTCAAGTTTTTTTATAGCTCGTGCAGCCGTGGTTCGATCCACTTTTATCATCTCAGCTAACTTCTCTTGAATGATACCAGGATTCTCACAAATGCGGACCAGGTACAAATATTGCCCTTTAGTAAGGTCATATTCCTTAAATTCTATATTACTAATCGAATCTAAAGCCCTGGCAATCATGCCTATTTCCCGTAGAATTTCCTTCATAAATACATCTCCATTACTTTAAGCACTTAAATTATGCTATTATAATTATTATAGTACATTTTGTTGTATATGCAACAAAATGTATGATGAAAAAGACCGCAATGGATGTGCACCCTAAAAGTTAGAGTCAAAAGGCAACTTTTGGGGTCACCTTCAATTTAGCAGCCTTTTCATTACATCTTATTTATGTTAGATAGTCTGTTACCACATCACAGAATTCATCTGCAGCTTCATAATGAGGTGTATGACCGCTATTTTTCATCGTATATATTTCACCTTGTTTAACCACGGTTATATACGTTTGAACTTGAATCGGGCAGGTCACAACATCATGCTCTCCTAAAATTAAGAGACAGGGGATATTGATTTTTTTCAACAGAGGCAAAACTGACTCAAATATCTTTCCTTCATCTCTTAAGCGGTCGAAATGGATTGCTGATTTATTATAGAAGTTATCCCACTGATCATCTGAATATACGCCTGTATCAGTTGGATTAGTAAAATTATGAGTATAGATTTCCATCCTATTTTCTTCTAGAAGTTCACCAATCTCCATATATCCCTCTACCAGTTCTCGTGCTGAAAGAGTGGCGTCATTATAAAGTTTTATACACTTTAATTCATGCTCGACCATCTTATATTTTTCAAATAAACTAGCCGTTTTTTTAAGAAGTGCTTTAGCTGTTAGTCTAAAATCAAATGTTGGTCCTTCAAAAATTACTTTTTCTACGGAGTTAGGATACCGTGATGCATAAAGTACTGCCAAGTAACCTCCAAAAGAATGCCCTATTATAGACCATTTCTTTATTCTAAGTAATTGCCGAAGCCCCTCACAATCGTCAACCAAGTCATCAAGACAAAATGTTTCTCCAATACTTATGCCTTCAGACCTGCATACCCCTCTTTGATCAAATGCTATTAGTTTGAATTTATCTCCTAAACGAGTCTTTTGGTGATAGGTGAAATCGAAGCAGCCTTCTCCGGGGCCTCCGTGTAAATATAAAATCGCTTTATCACATTTTTTATGGCTGATTTCCACATATATCTTTTTCCCTTTAATATCAATTAATTGTCCATTCTCCATTTAGTTATCCTCCTTATATTCAATGATTAGATTATCTACTTCCTATATAAGGAGGAGCTCTTGTAGAGAAGCATAGAATACAGTGTTAATGAAACGGCTTATTACAGTACCTCACAATTTACCTCCAATCAAGTTTTTAAAAATCCTTTTAGGTTTAAAGAGAAAACTAAGTTATTCTATTGAGAAGTAACTATCCTAATTCGGATTAGGGTTTTTAAGAACCTCACTTAATTGTAAAGGAGAGATAGTTCCTTGATGAAAATATAATTGCCATCTGCCACCAATCAATTTCCATATTGAACTTCGATAGGTGTTACGATTACGAGTGCTATCAACAATGAAATAAGTAGATAAAACAACATCTTGCGCTAACGGATAAATATTATAGTTATAGAGTGACATCTCAGTTAAAACCACTCCATCTTCCAGACAGGCTTTTTTATCAAACATAAACCCTGAACTGCCAATCTCAAAGAAATCGTCTGCCAGTATGTTATCCAGCTTGTCCCGACTTTTACGAACTTCAAATCCAATATGGCTTTCTTCTAATTCCTTTAATTGTTCCTTTAATTTCACATCCATTTAATCAGTCCCTTTACTAACGCATTATTATTTTAATCCGCTTATTTTATAGCCCTTTATCTACTAATTGTGTTTTTACTATCTAATATTTATTTTCAAATTAGGTGTAGCATTCTCATTTCTGGTGAGGTATCTTAACATTTTGCGCTTGAAATTGAATATTTTTCTGTATTTCTTCAAATGTTAGACAATGGAGGTGAGAGTAAATGAAGAATAATCAAAATCAATCTAATCAATTCCGGGTACGAAATCAGGAAACGACATCAAAAAACGGTGATACTCCCTTAAAACATATACCCACTGTAAATAGCCGTCACGGTTCAAATATCAAGACGAATGATGAGTGATCTAATGATATCAGCCAAATGAAAGGAGCAATTGGATGACTAACTCTAGCAAGGATTCTATTCAAATAAAAATGGAGCAAATTTTATCTCATACCTGCGGCTCCTTTGAAAATTGTACAGAAACCAATATCCAGACTTTTTTAACCCAATGCTATGAAGAAAATATCGATCCCCAATATTGCTTAAGCTGGATCGCAGAGCATAATGCAAAAATCCCTAATTGGGCTAATGTATCAAAAATCTCACAGGAATGGATTAATGGACATACCTCTACTGGCTCTACGTTTTTTAATAATGAGGGAGATGTACTTCGGTAAAAGCAAAGCTGTCCATAGGGCAGCTTTTTATTACTTACCTTCACTTCTATTTGATGGTAAAAGTTTTTTCAAAATCGCTAAATTTTCTTCAAGAAATGCAGCGTTTTTTTCCATTCCACGCTTCTTACACCACCCAATGCTATTGAAGGCATCTGTAAATCGATAAAAGGGCAATACAATATCTAAATCAATTAAAGGTCGGATACTTTTATAGCCCTCTTTATATGCCTGGTAGAGGGTATGATCGCAGCTTAAAATATCACGATAAATTTTAGTGAAATCGATTTCTGTTGAACCAAATCGTACGGATTCAAAATCGATGATTCCTGAGACTTGATTGTCGTCCACTATAATATTGGCGGGGCGAAAATCCATATGTACTAAGCTTGGTCCGTCTGGGGCAGGGAGTTGCCGTTTCATGATTTCAAACTTTTCTATAGCCTGTTCATATAAATGTTCATCCAATACATCTCTTACATCCACAGCAAAACTATAGAATTTTGATTCAAGAAAGTCGGACCAATTCGGGAATTCATTTTGTATGGCAATCAACTCGTTCGTTATCGGCAGCTGAATAGAATGCATTGAAGCATGTATAACTCCAACATGATATACTGCTTTGGGTGAAGCCACAGGTGTTAAAGGTTGTCCTTTTAATTCGGAAAGCAAAAAAGCACTAGGGCACTCCTCATCTCCAAACCAACAATCTAGCATATCAGGAATCGCAATTCTTCCTTTTAAAATCTCATAAGCTTCCAATTCCCGCTGAAACTTTAACTTTGTATAAGGAATTTTAATAAAAACCGTCGCTCCCCTAAGCAACTCACATTTATAGACGTTTGAACTAAAGGAATCTTCAACTTCATTCATTGATATTACCTGCAATCCAAAATGTTCAATGATATGTTTTATAATAAAAATCTCCTCCTCATCGAACTTACTCTATCTGAAAGCTCAAAGACAACGCTCTTTACGATACTCGTTTCTCAATATAAAACAACAAAATTTAACATATGTATTCCATCTTTAAAAACTCGAAAGTGCTGCCATTTGTATCTTGCATAAAAATCTCAACATCTTTAAATCCAACTTTTCTATATACATTAATTGCTCTTTGATTAAATGTAGCAACTGATAAGGTGATTTTTTGAGGGTTCGCTTCAAATTTAATAAACTCCATACCTTCCTTTAAAAATTCTAATCCCATCCCTTTTCCAGTTAAATCAGGCCTCATCCCTAAACCGATATCAACCGTGTTATCGTCAATTCTGTGAATACTCAAGAAAGCTATTAATTCTTCATCTTTTGATACAGCGAACATAGAGTTACCTCGTTTATCAACATCTAAAAATTCCTCTAAATCATCTTTATCCGCTTCCAAATCATAAAAAGAATATTCACTATCATAATGCCAGGTGAAAGCAATTGTTTCTGCTTGTTCTTGTGCCATACTATATATTTCAAATGACATTCTATCTTTCACTCCTCATTATTTTTATTCACCTTAGCTGTAAAAAAGAAAGCAAGATAACTTGCCCTCTTGAAAGAATTTACACCTGTTTTTCCTTTTGAAAAGTAACTATTACAACACCAGCAATAATTAAAATGGCACCTACAAAGAAATTAATGCCCAACTTTTCATTTAGTATGAACCACCCTAAGAAAGAACCAACCAGTGGCTGAAAAAAGAAAAATAATGAGCCGATTCCTGCATCCATCATTTCTAATCCTTTGTTCCAAAGGAAAAACGCTCCCGCAGTTGAAACTACCCCCAGATAGATAACCCCCATGATAACTAAAGCACTATCATAGTCAGCAGCATTTGATTGAAGTTCCCATATCATTACAGGTGTTGTAAACACAAGCGCAAACATGACCGCATAGGTAGTGATTGTTAATGACGTAAAACGCGCAGAGGCAATTTTTACATAGACGGATAATAAAGCCCAGGTAATGGCAGCTCCCACTAATATCATGCTACCTAAAAAATAATCTCCAGCCTTTGTATCCCATCCAATAACAATGGTGACTCCGATTGATGCGAGTATGACCGAGATAACTTTTCTGCCCGTTAGCTTTTCCTTCAGAATAAGCGTTGCAAAAACAACCATAAAAGCTGGTGTAGCTGATGTTATTAAAGATCCCGTATGGGCATCGGATAATTTAGTACCAATGAATTGAAAAGCAATTGATACAAAGTAACCTATAAACCCAATCCACCCCAGCAGCAGCCAATCTTTCATCTGTATCGTTTCACGAGTTTTACTTTTGACTTGAATGGTCTTTAAAATAGCGTACAAAACAACAAATGCAACTACATACCTTAGCCATACTAGCGTCAATGGCGGAATAAAATCCAAAACATATTTGCTCACTACGTACATACCGCCCCACAAACTGGCGGCCAAGGATAAACAAACAGCTCCGAGTAAACTTTGTTTCATTTTGAAAATACCTCCGTCTACAAAAATAGGATTATTAAAAATCATCTTCAGCTAAGACGAGGTATGACTTTTTTGACTGTTCATTCCTCAACTTATGAATGAACAGCTGGTTGGTCATTTTCTAATAGATTTAATTACAATCTCATTACCGATTACACCACAAATTGCCATTTTGTATTCATCTAAAGTATAAACTATCTCTTCTACTATACGTTTTTAATCTCCAGCCATTCATTTTCTAAAATACTCATTTCCCATAAACTCCAGTATTCATCGCCATTTTTACTTGCATCTCTATGTAAACCCTCTTTTACAAATCCTGCCTTTTCGTAACAATCAATGGCAGAGTCATTAAAGTCAAATACTCCAAGACTAACCCTATGTAAGTGAAGTTCTTCAAATGCGATTTTAAGTATTTCTTTAATCATTTGCTGACCGATCCCTTTACCTCTTGTGTTTTTATCACCGATTAGGACTTTTCCAACTCTTGCAGATTCGTTTTTTCTATCAATTCTCCCCAAAGAGATATGTCCAATAACGTTGCCTGTTTCTTGATCAACCACTTTATAAATCAGAGCTTCTGAGTTAGCATGATTGGCATTCTCCATGTACTTTTCTAATTGAGTATCATTCAAGGGATAGTTAAACCCAGGGCCACCCCATTGAAGTAAAAATGCAGGCGAATCAATCCAATTGATAAGCTGTTTAAAATCAGAGCGTTCAAAATACTTTAGTTCTATCATGATTACCACCTCCCCTTAATACTGGTCTAGATATATAGAACATCTCTAATTTAAAGACTTCTTAAATACATAACTTACTTTGTCATAGTTCATCCGCTCTTCATAAAAACGATGGGTATCTTTACGCTGCAATCCTGATGATAAGGATATCGTTTCATAATTGTTTTCCTTAGCCCATTGATGAACATATGTAAGTAATTGTTCACCATATCCTTTGGAACGTTTATTTATATCCGTAACCAAATCACATACCCAAACAAATCGTCCATAATAAAGAGTGATCATCGTTTTAAAACCAATTACCGCAACTATTTCACCCGCATCAACCAAAGCAAACATTTTGTATCTATCGCTTTCTTGTGCATCCAAGACGAGTTCAAGATAGGAGTTTTCATCGAGATGAGTACGCAGCTGCTTCATCACAGGGAATGCTTCAACTATTTCATTTACTGATTTAATTTCTTTAATCGTGAACGGATCCATAATCCACCTCTTATTTCTGAATATTTAGTCATTTTATCTTGCAATTTGCCTGTTCTACTCTATTCTTTAGTAATTCCGACTTCCTTTATTTTTCCCCCAGTAAAAAGCCATGGAATAACTCCCCTCCAAAAGGTTCTAATATATTTTCAACTAAATGGATTACTTGATCCTTTTCTCCTGTCTTATAAAAACAATCAAATGCTTCTACAAATTGGTTTGCAAATAATTCATCATATTAGAGAACGAACTACCCATTTTGATGTGCCAATCCATTGACGGTTTGCTCTTAAGATAAATTCACTTACCAATTCAGCAAGTGTATTGGCTATAAAGAGTTCCTCTGCCCGATTCGTACAGCCTTTAAAATCATCGAGTGCATCCGTAATAAAATAACGCTTCGTATTGATTATTTCGGCTGTCCATTCTTCTGGACCTTTAGCCAGTATTTCTTTAGCCTCTTTTTTAATCGAATCGATTATTCCGCAATCTTTTAAGATTATCCCTTCAGAAATCATTCTTGACAGTGAAGGTCTTGCCCTTTCACAGTCACTTTCAACAAACAGTTTATAAGAGGTTAAATTATATACGAACATTTCAATAGGCCATCCAAATTCAACTAATGACTCTCGATAGGATGAACTGATATTTTTATCGAAAATAACGATATCCAAGTCAGATGTTTCAGTTGCTTCACCCCGAACAACGCTCCCTGCCAATAGAGCACCCTGACAGTTTGGAAAATAAATTTTAATAAACCGTTGCCCGGCTTCAATTGGACTTATTTTATTAAATCCACCCATTGACTCACCTCTGATTCGACAAATTTCTCAATTATTTGATTCTACATTGAGATATGAAATACCTTCCAAAAACCAAAGCTTTATCGAAAACAAAAAAGAACTGGTTGACAGCTCTTGATTTTATTTAATAGTTTCCCATTCTTCTCGCAATAAGCCCATTCTAATTGAATCGTAATATTCGTTATCATAGAAACGGCATTTTCTTAACCTTGCTTCCATTTGCATACCTAATTTTTCTCCAACTTTGATCATTCGCTGATTACCAGACCAGGTTGTGTACCCTACACGAACTAAAGGCATCGTTTTAAATAAATGGTCAATCCATAATTTTAAAGCTCTCGTACCATATCCCCCATTCCAATATTGAGGACTATATATACCAATGCCCATTTCTAGCCACTTTGACGGCTCATGCTCCCAGTAATAACTGACTGTACCAATTATTTTTCCATCTACTTCTATTCCCCAGTAGTAATCTTGATTGATAATCTTATCCCTTTTCTTCAAGTAATCATCATAGGATATAGACTTATGTTCAAAATAGGGGGCATCCCACTTTTTCCATTCAGGAGATTCTTCTTTATAAACTAATTCCCATAAAGAATATAAATCTTCTTCAAGATAAAATAAGCTATTCCTAATAATTCAAGGGTTTTTACTCTTATCTACCAAGCTTCTGTAAGAGATTTACGTATTTTACTTATTCTTTTAATGGTTATACCAAAAGTCTGTCTTATCTAACTTATCTTTTGTATTGGAATTTTTTGAATATTGTAGAATTACATTCATCCCTCATATAATGGATTTATGATGAAGATGAAAGTAGGGATACTTATGCAAGGTAATGAAAAAACATTAGGATATGTACGAGTAGTTATTGATGAAGTTGGCAAAGTAGCACATATTTGTCCAAACACTCTGCATCATCCTGATCCAGACGAACAAGAACGTTTACAAAAAATAATTTCAGTTAATCACTTAGATGAAGTTTTCTCTAAAATGGGCCATTCCTATAAAGATTGCCAGGTTTTAGTCGTATTCCACGAAAACAATAACCATGTATGTGTAGAGCATTCTATGACGATTCAACCAAATTTCAAAAGCTTCTGGAGAGAGAGAATCACCAAAAAAATCGAAAAGCATCATGAAAGCATGCGCGATGAAATCCATATCCAGAGCCGAATTGATTTGTGGGAAGATACATACAAAGAAACATTTGTTCCAACAAGAAAGGTTGGCTAAAATAGATGGAAACAGCAAGCATAATGCTTGCTGTTTCTGTTTGTTTACTCCTATACATCTATTATCCCAACAAGCTCCTATCAGAAATTTGCGTATTCCGTTTTAGTTTTTGGAATTCATTCAATAACTGATCAATGGTTAACGTTTGTTTAGAGTTTTGATCTGCTTCATAAATAATTTCACCGCTATCCATCATGATTAATCGATTGCCCAAATCAAGGGCCTGCTGCATATTGTGGGTTACCATTAAGGTTGTCAATTTATGTTCTTTTACGATTTTTTTCGTAAGTTCGGTTATAAGCTGAGCCCGTGATGGATCGAGTGCTGCAGTATGCTCATCAAGGAGGAGTATATCCGGCTCTGTAAAAGTAGCCATTAATAAGGATAGCGCCTGTCTTTCCCCTCCTGATAACAAGCCGACCTTCGCAGATAATCGGTTCTCCAAACCTAAATGAAGCTCCTCTAGTTTTTCTTTAAAAAACAGTCTGCGCTTATTTGTAACTCCGAAACTGAGCCCTGCTCTTTTTGTTCTTGCATAGGCAATGGCCAGGTTTTCTTCGATTGTCATCGTCGGAGCAGTACCTGCCAGAGGATCCTGAAAGACCCTTCCTATTTTTCGGGCACGGCGGTGTTCCCCCGCATACGTCAAATCGGTTCCGTTAAGGATGATTTTTCCTGAATCGGGCAGGATTTTCCCTGAAATTAAATTCATAAGTGTGGATTTACCCGCTCCATTACTTCCAATTACCGTCACAAAATCCCCTTGCTTCAATTCAAGATTAATCTGATTTAATGCCATTTTTTCATCAGGAGAGCCTTCATTAAACACTTTTAATATCTGACTTAGTTGCAGCAAGCTGCTCTCCCCCATTCTCATTTATACTAGGTTTAACTGCTTCAGCATTCAAGGCTTTCATTCGATTGCGTCTTTTCCGGGATTTTTTCGTACTGTCTATCCATTTTGGAATAAGCAAAGCAATAATAACAATTACTGCCGTAATTAGTTTCATATCTCCCGCTTCAAGAAACTCCACTTTAAGGGAAAAGGCTACAACCAATCGATATAAAATCGCTCCGCCAATAACCGCTAAGGTCGCTCTGGCAATGGATTTAGAACCGAAGACTGCTTCCCCGATAATAACGGATGCAAGCCCAATGACGATCATTCCAATCCCCATTCCGACATCAGCAGACCCAATATACTGTGCGACAAAAGCTCCTGATAAAGCGACCAGCGCATTGGCGATTCCAAGTCCCAGCATTTTCGTCATATCTGTATGAACCGAAAAGCTGCGCACCATTTGCTCATTATCTCCAGTTCCTCGAATGGCAAGGCCTATTTCTGTTTTCAAAAATGCATCCAGTAACATCTTGCCTACGATAACAAATAAAATCATCGGCAATACAATGGACCATGTATGCGGAATATAGCCTTCTAATCCAATGTTTGTGAAAAGTGATGCAATCCAGTTATCAATTCCAAGACTCGCCCACCATGTACCAAGCTTAGTAAAAATTGTATCCTCTGATAATAAGGATACATTTGGCTTACCTAGAATTCTTAGATTAATAGAATATAAGGCAATCATCATTAAAATTCCCGATAACAGTGGATTAATCTTCCCTTTTGTGTGCAGTAACCCCGTAATTATTCCTACAAAGAACCCTACAAATATCGCCGAAAACGTAGCAAGGATAGGACTTGTTCCGCCTGTAATTAAAATGGAAGCGACGGCCGCCCCTGTTACAAAGCTTCCGTCCACTGTCATATCAGGAAAGTTAAGAATTCGAAATGATAAGTAAACACCTAAGGCCATAATGCTATAAATAATGCCGGCTTCCACCGAACCAAAAACAGATGCAAACACGTATTAACCTTCCTTTCTGTTTGGATTAATTACGGCTGAAGAACCTTATTCCAGAAATTCAGCTTCCTCTTTAATTTTAGTAAGATCTATCTTCATTTTTTCAGCGGCTGATTTATTAATAACTAATTTCAAATCATTCGGTGCTTCAACAGGCAAGTCCTTCACCTCTTTTTCACCCTTCAGTAATTGCACAGCTTGTTCCCCCGCCTGATAGCCGATATCATAATAATTGAAGCCATATGCTGCAAAGCCACCTCTTTTGACTGAATCCAATTCTCCAACAAATAAAGGAATACTTTCTTTTTCTGCAACCTGGATCACAGACTCGAGTGCGGATACAACTGTATTATCTGTAATGATATAAATAGCATCTACTCTACCCACCAAAGAATCTGCAGCTTGCTTTACTTCAGAAGTGTTTGCAACAGAAACCTTTTCAACAGACACTCCATTTTTCTTTGCTTCATCTTCAACAGTTTTGACCTGAACCTCCGAATTTTGCTCACCGGCATTATAAATCGTTCCTATTTTCGTATAGCCCATTTCTTTTATCAACTTCACTGTATTAGGGATCGCTTCAGGGTGAGTATCTGTTGTTCCCGTCACATTTTTATCCGGTGCTTCCATGCTGGATACCAATTTTGCCCCTACTGGATCTGTAACAGATGTAAATACAATCGGTATATCCTTTGTAACATTGGCTGCAGTTTGAGCACTTGGAGTAGCATTAGCAAAGATTAAATCGACTTTTTCACTCACTAAATTAGTAGCAATCGTTTGATTATTATTTAACTCCCCCTGAGCATTCTGTTCATCATATTTAATGGACAACCCAGAATCCTCAAGAGCCTTTTTAAAGCCCTTTGTGGCCTCATCAAGCGATGGATGTTCAACAAATTGAGAAATCCCTACTGTATACTGTTTTCCTTCTCCATTTTTCTCACCTTCGCCGGACGATTTTTCATCCGAACCACAGCCTGCAAGTGCAATGGTTGATATTACAGCTATACTTGCCAATAAACTTTTCCATTTCATGATATGCTCCCCCACCCTTTATCGCTTTTATGCTTTTATTCGTTAAATTATAGCCTGAAAATTTTAGAATTGCAATAAATAATATAGAATATTCAGACAATAAAGCAGTGGCATATCTGTAAAAATTGAAACTTAAACTATAATATGCTGTTTTTTAGCTGGGTGAGTAGGTTGATTAGTTTTAGCAGGATAAGACCCATAAAAATGATAGATAAATACGGATTAAGCAAAAAAAATTCCCGCATCACTGCGGGTCCAAAGTTCGTTTTTCTATTTTGTTTGCTGCAGCACAGTATTTCTTAAAGCTCTGCGTAAAATCTTACCTGTCGTATTTTTAGGAAGCTCCTCCATAAATTCAATCGATGTAGGTACTTTATATTTTGCTAAATGCTCATGGCAATAGTTGATTAATTGCTCTTCCGTTAAATCTAGGCTTTTGGATACTACAAAACATCGGATGACTTCTCCAAGATTCGGATCCGGAGCCCCTATTACAGCTACCTCCGATACTTCGGGGTGTGCAAATAAAACTTCTTCAACTTCCCTAGGATAAACATTAAAGCCACCGACAATAACCATGTCTTTTTTCCGATCAACAATATAAAAATATTCTTCATCATCTGCACGAGCTAAGTCACCAGTATATAACCAACCATCCTTAATGGTAGCTGCAGTTTCTTCTGGCATTTTATAATAGCCCTTCATGACATTTGGACCTTTAACAATCAATTCTCCAACTTCACCCGCTGGAACCTCTTCACCCAATTCATTTACGACTTTATTCTCAACATGAATGATGGATTTTCCAATAGAGCCAGGCTTTCTAGGGCGATCAATTGGGTTAAAACAGGTAACTGGAGATGCTTCTGAAAGACCATATCCCTCTGACACAATAACATTAAATTTCTTCTCGAAATTTGTTAATAACGCAACCGGCATAGCTGAACCTCCGGAAATACAGAACCTGAGAGTTTTAAAGCTATCTTGATTAGCCTCGGGATATTGCAATAGATAATTGAACATAGTAGGCACACCTGCGAAAAGGGTTACTTCATATTTCTCGGCCACTCTGAACACTTCTTGTGGACTGAATTTAGGCAGGATGATTAATGTACCTCCATTTATTAGTGGCGCATTTAAAGAAACCGTTAAACAAAATACATGGAACATTGGCAGCACCGTAATAACACGGTCATCTTCATTGATCTGTAAGTAATCTGCTACATCCCGGGCATTACTATAGAGATTTTTATGCGTAAGCATAGCACCCTTTGGTTTACCGGTCGTCCCTGAGGTGTACAAAATAAGGGCGGTGTCATCTTCCTCCACTTTCGGGGCAGAAAATTGTCCGGTAGCAATTTTGAGTATATCTGTAAACGGTTTCATTTTGTCGCTGATAGATAGGTTCTGAGGCAATTCATCTGGTCCTGTACCGGACGGACAAACAATCACATGATTAATATCTGGCAGTATCTTTCTCATCTTATCAAACATAGGAATCAGCAAATCCAATGTGATTACTGCTTTTACATCACCATTTTTCAATATGTAGGCTATTTCATCTGGTGTATACGTTGGATTAATCGGGATAGCCGTTGCACCCAATCTCATTAATCCATATAAACCAATTATGAAATGCGGTGAATTACCCAATAATAGAGCAACATTATCTCCTTTGTTTACCCCTAAACTCTGAAGACCATCAGCAAACCGTGTAACAGCTGCATTCAATTCAGCATAACTCGTTTCCTGATCCATAAAAATATAAGCTGGTTTTGTTTTAAACTTTTCTGCCGTTTCTAGAAGTTGGGTTGATAAATTCATATTATTCCCTCCCCTGTTAGAAAGGTGTAAGTTTTGTTAAAATATTCTAAATACACCCAATTTTTATTATAGAAAAAGAACTAGGTATAAGCAACTATTTAATCGAAATCATAGATTAAGCAATCCCTACATTCACAATATTCATAAACAGGATAATTTACCTATAACCTTTATGTTTTCACAAAAATATCGTATTTTTATTGATATAGTTATTTGTATAAATAAAAAGCTTCAAACGGATTTAACCCATTAGAAGCTTTTTGATAGAAAGTATTTTCACTTTTTATTTAATATAAAAGATTAACAAAATCCTCTTTTGTGATATTTCCAAAATAATGACTGATATTCACATCTTTCAATGCATTTTCTAGTTCAGATTTTGAAAATCTAACACCAACTAATCGTTTTTGGATTTCTTCTACATCACCCACTCCAAAGAAGTCACCAAATATTTTGCATTCCTCAATTTTACCTTTAGCTACCTCTAAGCGAACATCTATTTGTCCAACTGGGAAACGATGAGAATGCTGAATATTAAACTTAGGTGATTTTCCATAATTCCAATCCCATTGTTGATAACGTTCTTCAGAGATTTCCATAATTTTTTTCCAGTCTTCATCAGTCCATTGATATTCTTGTACATTCTCCATTCCACCAAAAATATGTTCAAGTAGCTTTTGGCGGAATTCTTCCATAGTCAATGGTTCAGACAGGAACTCGGAAATATTGGCAACTCTTGAGCGAATGGATTTTATTCCTTTTGATTTAATTTTATCTTCTTTCACCTTTAAGGCCGAAACCACATTTTCAATTTCACTGGAAAGCATTAATGTTCCATGGCTGAACATTCTTCCCTTAGTGGCAAATTGAGCATTTCCTGAAATTTTGCGTTCTCCAACTACTAAATCATTACGACCACTTAATTCAGCATTTACGCCTAGTTCCTTCAATGCTTCCACCACAGGTTCAGTGAACTTCTTATAATTATGGAAGCTTTCACCATCATCTTTAGTGATAAAGCTATAGTTCAAATTACCGAGATCATGGTAAACCGCACCGCCGCCGGAAAGTCTGCGGACAACAATAATATCGTTCTCTTCTACATAATCACTGTTGATTTCCTCAATTGTATTTTGGTTCTTTCCAATAATAATGGATGGCTGATTAATATAAAATAATAAATATGATTCATCAATATCCAAATGTTTTAATGCATACTCCTCAATTGCCAAATTAATACGTGGATCTGTTATTCCTCTATTATCTAAAAATAGCATTACTCAATCCCCCTAAAATTAAATATAAATTTGTAAACCAGTCTTGGCTAAATCAATCTCACCCTTATAGACTTTTGCGGCTTGCTTTACCAGATCATTCTGATTCCCGAAGTGCGGCAAATGGGTCAAGATTAAGGTTTGAACTGTTGCATCCCTGGCTATTTCTCCGGCTTGAATGCTGGTTAAATGACCGGCCCTTTCAGCCATATCCATGCCCTCATAAAAATTGCACTCGCATAGTAAAACATTCGCATCCCTGAAAAAAGACACGAGTTCAGGAAAATAGGCTGTATCTGCCGTATAAGCCAATCTTTTGCCCCCTGCTTCAATAACATAAGCATAGCATGGAACGGAATGCTTCGTCTTAAGTGCCTTAACATGGAAAGGACCAATTTGAACAGATTTCCCTTCCACAATAGGTTCCCATACAGTCTGGCTTTTATATGTCAGAGTAACAGCTGTAGCTTTATCTTCCGTATGAGCATATATAGGCAATGGCTCTTTTTCAATTCCTACCATTTGATCGATTAATAATGCATGCTGCAGGACCCCTATATCTGCAATATGATCTGTATGAAAATGTGATAAAAGAACGGCGTCCAAATCGCCTGGTCTTATGTATTCCTGTAACTGAGATAATACTCCGCTTCCACAATCAAGCAGCAATTTAAATCCTTCATGCTCAATCAGATAACCCGAACTGGCTTCTTTCTTCCCAGGATAGCCGCCCCAAAACCCGATAACTGTTAAACGCATTTTATCCCCCCATTAAAAATCAATCTAACTTTATATTGTTTGTTGGCAAATGGCTGTAACGAAATCTATAAGCTATAAAATTCCTATCGTTCTTTCTCATAATCTGTCCTTTTCCACTAATTGCATGCAATTATAACCAATTTCATGGTTATGACTCCGCAAAATCTAATATAGCTTCACACTCAATATATAACAATTAGCCTATTTTTTCATCTTTTTCAAAATTGTCTTAAAACAGTGTTGACTTTCCATATCTGTTATAATACAATGACATTATCAAGCAGTTATATAACAGATTCGAAAATGGATTATCTGTTATAAATCAATTAAAAAACGGAGGTTTTAAACATGGTACGAAACGTTATGGAATTCTTCAGAAATTTGCCCCCTAAGAAATGTTCAGAATGCGGTGAAAACATTGAAGAACAGCACGAATGCTACGGAATCGTCTGTGATAAATGCCTGCGTCATGTATCTGAATAGTCTTTAAATAATGTTAGCAGCAATCCCCTTTAATCCTGGGGTGCTCATATCGACTGTATTCATACAGTCCCTGATTTTTTAAATTCCCTCTATTTTGCGATTTGCAAAAAACCAGCCAATTATATATGGCTGGTTATTTTTTAGGTTATTTTTAAAGAAAACATAAATAAATCATTCATTTATAAATTCACTTGATAAGAGTTCCTATAGTAAGAAATCCTTTATTGATGTTAACTTTTCAACATATAGCTAAACAATGGTCTGCTTCTGCTTTAAACCCTTTATCAATTCGAATTTCGGTTCTATAGAAGAAAGAATTGTTAATCTCCCCTTTGAAAAAAGACAATAATCCATCTTATAATTCCAATCAACACTATAAGAATTCCATTTGCTATTGTAATAAGTCCTAAAAACGCTCCAAGAATAATAAAGATAGCTCCGAAAAATTAGCATCCTATCTACTATGGATTAGCTCTAATAATGAAAATATAGAGATAGTTACCGATAGCGATAAATATATAAAATTATCAAAGCAAGATTCAACAGACCTATATAAAATTTTAACAGGGGAAACATTAATAAAATAATTCTATATCTTTTATTCCTATCATGGATGTAGCGTTTGTTGATAACAAGTATAGCCCTTCCTTTACATCTCAGATTAATAGTAACAATAACAGCAATCTCTATGAAAACAGTCTTTATAAAGAAACGCTCAAACGGTGGTTCACATCATTTGAGCGTTTCTTCGTTATTAGACTGTCTTCATTGTATTTAGATAAGAAATAACTAGGTTCTAAAATGCAATCCCTTCTAAATAATAGATAGCCTATGTTTTTACACAGCTATCTGTTCTCCCCCGTTGCCGCTAGGGATTGAATCATCGTCATATCTCCAATTTTATTATTCAAGGTGATTGCCTCCTTCTGAATGTGGGTATAAAGCTGTAATAGGACTCATATATAATACTTCAGAAGCTAAGGAGTGATTGAATATGATAACCTGGATGCTGGCCTTTATATTTTTTATCATACTATTAATAATCGGTGAAACGGCAGGTAATATCTATTTAACAAAATTAATACAATCTTCACATGATCTTGAGGATGCAGCATTGAAAGAGAATTAAATATTTTTCAGCTGATTCTTTTTTATAAAACAAAATGCTGTTCGTAGAGGTTATTACTAATAGCTTAATAAAAAGAGACTATTTTGGTGCCATATCCGAAAAGTTAGAGTAAAACTAACTCCTAGGGTGCGACACCTTATTTGCAATCGCCTGCGTTATCTCTATTTTAATTAACCACTATAGAATTATCTAATGTATTTACTGATATTAATAAAATCCCCTTTGAACTAAACTGTCCTTCGTATTATAAAAAGGGCGTTAATCCGTCTTGGGTTAATACCCCACATAGTTGAAGGGGAAAATTATTTATGGTACTCCATTAACCAACAGTCCTGAAATTCCCCTTCGTGCAATTCATTCTTAGGCAGTATTTTAACCTTTTTAAATCCACATTTTTCATAGCATCTGATAGCCCTTGTATTTCTTAATTGAGGGTCCATCACTACTCTTTCAGCTCCTTTTTCTTCAGTTAAAAAATAAACCATAGATGATACAAGTAATGTTCCAATCCCTTTATTCCAGTAATCTATTTCCCCAATAAATTGGTCAGTACCAAAAACATTTTCTTGAAAAAATCCATAGTCATTTTTTGTGTCATCATCCAATTGGTAAAATTGAATATATCCAATTTCGGTATCATCGATTTCCACAATACATCTCACTTCACTATCTTCAGGTGGATAAAAAGCTTTTTCAACTTTTTCTAAATTAAATGGGTTGTCTCTACCCTCATAAAATTCGAGAACCGTTGGGTTTGATAGCCATTTTACAAATAGATATTTATCCTTTTTTTCTAATCTTCGAACCTTTAGATTACCATTTTGAAACAGCATAAATATTCCTCACTTATTATTTATAATAGATAGGTAATTCGTTTCCTTATAGGCAAATTCCTGCAATTAGCTAGCTATCCAGCTAATCCTTCCCCCGATAGTTAAATAAGAAGTAAGTTTAATTAGAAAACAATATCTACGAACAGAGCCCAATAAAAAGATATAAAAAATCCGATTAATTCTTCTCCATAATAAGAGGAATTAATCGGATTTGTTTATTTTGTAAAGTTATAGATTTTTTTCTTTAATAAATGTAAGGACCTGATTCATGGCAGCAATCCCCTGATCAATACAGTCAGGCATTCCAATACCATTATAGGATGCTCCGGCCAGATAAATTCCCGGAAGCTCCTTGTCCATTCTTTCTTTAATCATTTTTAAACGATCTAAATGACCGACTTCGTACTGAGGCATCCCTTCATTCCAACGAGTGACGATGGTGAAATCCGGTTTTTCAGTAATTTGCATGATTCTGTTTAAATCATCCAATACAATTTGTTCAATTTCACCGTCTGATAAGTCTACGACTACCTCATCACCGGCTCTTCCTACATAACAGCGCAGTAAAACCTTGCCATGAGGCGTAGTATGCGGCCATTTTTTATGAGTCCATGTACAAGCCGTAATCGTATAATCACTGTTTCTTGATACAAGGAATCCTGTTCCATCAATATCCTCTTTAATCGCGCTTACATCAAATGCCATTGATACCGTTGCAACCGATGTGGAAGGTATTACCTTAAACGGCTCAAACATCCCATAATCCGGCAGCATTTGCGGAACAGCCTGATGGGGAGTAGCCAATATAGCTGAAATGACAGGTAACCGATCCCCATTATTTAATGTCAGCATATATCCTTCACCTGTTTTAATAATCCCATCAACTCTTGTCCCTTTAAGGATTTGATTTGCTGGAAGCTTTGCTTCAATGGCATCCGTCAATGATTGCAGCCCTTTATTAAAGGTTCGGAACATACCAATTTTGCTATCTGCTGCTGATTTATTGTCTTGTGATACTGGTTTTTTAGGACGGTTCTTTTTTGTACCCAATACAATGCTTCTGTATTTCTTCTCCAATTTTAGCATATCAGGAAACGTGGACATTGTGCTTAACTTGTCGAGATCGCCTGCATAAATTCCTGAAAGAAGAGGCTCAACCAGATTCTCCACTATCTCATCCCCAAGACGGCGCCTTAAAAATTTCCCTAATGGCTGATCGCCTGGCTCTTTAGAACGCGGCAGGATAAAATCCATAGCTGCTCTCATTTTACCTGATAGAGAAAACAGCCCCGTTGTAATAAACGGCCCTATCTCCGTAGGAATCCCCATAACCGATCCACCCGGAATTGGATGAAGGTTATCCTTTACGAGAATATAAGATTTCCCTGTTGAATTTGGAACAATCGTGCTTTCAAGACCCACTTCTTTCGCCAATTCTGTCATGCTCTTCTTTCGAGCCAAGAATGAATCTGGGCCTCTTTCAATGACAAAACCGTCACGTTCTACCGTTTGCATTTTACCGCCAAGCCTAGTTGTAGACTCTATTAGAATTACATTATATGGAAGATTGTCTTCCTTTACTTTTTTATCAAGGTAATAGGCTGCCGTCAGACCCGCGATTCCACCACCAATGATTGCAATATTTTGTTTCGTTGAATCCAATTTTATCGCCTTCTTTTCATTGTTGGTTATCAGTTAAGCTCCATTTTTTTCATAACTGCATCAACCATGGCATTGATGAAATCAGGATGCGTATTCGGCATGGCAGGGCGATAGTATGTTGCGCCTATCTCATCCGTAACCACCTTACATTCATAATCATTGTCATAAAGAACTTCCAAATGCTCAGCCACAAAGCCAACCGGTGTATAGACAAACGCTTTATATCCATGTTGTTCATAAAGATCTCTTGTCAAATCCTGAACATCCGGTCCAAGCCATGGATCAGGTGTATTTCCGGCACTTTGCCAACCAACCGCATAGTTTTCAACGCCTGCTCCTTCAGCAACCAGTTTTGCTGTTTCTTCTAATTGCTGTTCATATGGATCGCCTAGCTGTTTAATTTTTTCAGGTAAGCTATGTGCAGATACGATTAATACCGCTGCTGATCTTTCCTCCGGAGTCATTTGATTAAATGCTTCTTTTACATGGTCAACCCAATATTTAATGAAGTTTGGTTCTTTGTACCAGCTTTCAACTGAAGTAATTTTCATGCCATATTTATCAGCAACATCTTTTGCACGTCCATTGTATGATTTAATGCTGAAAGTGGAATAATGAGGTGCAAGCACAATGCTAACTGCCTCCGTGATTCCGTCAGCATGCATTTTTTCAACAGTATCTTCAATAAATGGCTCAATATGTTTCAAACCTATATAAGCTACAAATTCATATTGATCCTGTACTTTATTTAGCGCTGCTTCCAAATGAGCTGCCTGATCTTCCGTTGTCTTTCCAAGCGGTGAAATCCCGCCAATCGCACGATATCTTGAAGTCAAGTCTTCAAGCATTTCTTCAGACGGCTTTCTTCCGTGACGAATATGTGTATAATAACGCTCAATATCATCTTCCTTATAAGGTGTACCGTATGCCATTACTAATAAACCGATTTTTTTCTTTGTATGTGCCATTATTCAGCCTCTCCTTTTGATGTGATGATAGTTGCAGAATACTCATGTATAAATGCAGTCAGGCGTTTTAGAACTTCAGGATTTACCTCTGGGAAGACCCCATGTCCAAGGTTAAATACATGACCCGGTTCCTGTAATCCCTGTTCGATAATCTCTTTTGCCTTCTTCTCAATGGCATCCCAGGATGAGGTAAGCAATGCCGGATCAAGATTTCCCATTACTGTTTTGTTTATTCCGATATTTCTTGCTTCAGTAATGGACAGCCTCCAGTCAAGACCGACAACATCAAGTGGAAGGCTATTCCATTCCTTAGCCAAATGGCTTGCTCCCACACCGAACATAATCAAAGGAACTCGCACTTCCCTAAGTTCTGTGAATATCCGATTCATAATTGGTTTAATATAGTATTGGTAGTCTTGAACATTTAAGGCACCGACCCATGAATCAAATATTTGGATTGCTTTTGCGCCTGCTTTTACTTGAGCTTTCACATAGATAATAATGGTATCTGCCAGCTTATCCATTAATGCAAACCATGCCATTGGTTCGGTATACATAAATGCTTTTGTTTTTGTATAATTCTTAGAAGGACCGCCTTCAATCATGTAACTTGCGATTGTGAAAGGAGCTCCTGAAAATCCGATTAACGGGACGGATAATTGTTCTTCAGTCAACAGTTTAATCGTATCGAGAATATAAGGAACATCTTCTTCTGGATTTAATTCACCAAGCTTTTCGACATCGGCTAATGATTGAATTGGATTGTCGATAACCGGACCAATTCCTGATTTAATGTCAACCTGTACACCAATTCCAGGCAGCGGAGACATAATATCTTTATATAGAATAGCTGCATCTACATCGTATTGTTCAACCGGTAGTCGAGTTACATAGGCTGCTAATTCAGGTTGATGAGTAATTTCAAATAAGGAATATTTTTCTTTAATTTTTCGGTATTCAGGCTGAGATCTTCCCGCCTGTCTCATATACCATACTGGAGTGTGATTTACCTTCTCTTTATTAATTGCTTTTAGGAAGGTATCATTGAATTTTTGTCTCAAAGCCGCTCCGCCCCTCTTTTTTACTATATATTTTATATTTTTTTCCTAAATTACATCGTTTAGGCATCAATAACAACTATATCCTTTCAGCCTTTCCTTGTATATAATCGTGAAAAAATTGTCAAAAAATAGACTTAATTTAAACCATTATAGTTAAATGCTCCTTACCTAACAGCAATGTAGGTTATGACTTAACTAATAATGGGTAAATAAAATGTTACAAATTAGAATAATTACTATTAACTAACGACTCCATTATACTAAAATATCTAATCAGGGGGCAAATAATGAACTTCTATATAACGACAGGAACCTTCAGCTTTTTAAAAAGGATACAAGATAAACGAGCAAATTTACCGCTTATTTTATTGAACAATCCTAAAACTGCCGCTCTGATTCATGAAACGGATCAGAAAACAATCTTTTCTTCAGCAAGAAAGTTCGAAGTTTTGGATGGATTCGGTCCACTTAAACAAGAAGGATTTTATGCTCTACATAATATACCTGTTTCTATTGAAGATCGGCCTGCATTTGAATTTGACCTTAAAAATAAATTAGTGTCCATCAAAAATGAAACTGGGATCCATGCGATGCGTATACTTAGCCCTATCAAATCTGATACCTATGTTGTTTTGACAAACTGGAAGAACGAACAGGCCTATGCAAAAGGGGATACAAGTGCACTAGTCCCAAATAAGTCCAGCCTTTTTAACACACAGGTATTGTTTACAGGCAGTCCTTACACTGTCACCTTTCATGCTTACAAAGAAGAAAACAAGTAGGGGAATGCAATTATCATATTTGAAAACCGTCTACAATGATAACCATACTGACATATCATCTATTTGGCTCCTTAATCATTGTTTATCCTTTTTTTAAAATGTCAATCTACTAAACTTATAGAAGTTTTACTAAATTTAGTTTAATAATGGTTAATTATGTAAATAAGGATACTAGGAAACCATGTCATTTAATTAGGGGGATTATATGGAAAAGGAGCTATTTCAAAGATTAGAAGATGATTTCAAAGAAATGGTGGCCATTCGCCGTTATTTGCATAAGCACCCTGAGCTTTCCTTTCATGAAAAGAAAACAGTACAATTCATAAAAAATTTTTATAAAGAATTAAATGTCCCTATCCGAAGCAATGTTGGAGGTGGCGGGATTGTGGCGACCATACATGGTAAATCCCCTGGCAGAACAGTTGCCCTGCGTGCAGATTTTGATGCCCTCCCCATCCAGGATGGAAAAAATGTCTCTTACCGCTCAACAGTCCCTGGAGTCATGCATGCCTGTGGCCATGACGGACACACAGCTTTATTGCTAATATTGGCCAAAGCGATTAAAGAAATGCAGCATCTGTTGGAAGGAACATATGTCTTTATACATCAGCATGCAGAAGAACTTGCTCCCGGTGGGGCAAAATTTATGATTGAAGATGGCTGCCTTGATGGTGTAGATGCCATTTTTGGAACACATCTTTGGTCTCCATTCCCTACTGGATCTATTTATATAAGCCCTGGCCCAATAACCGCCACTGCCGATCGGTTTAAAGTGACCATATACGGTCAGGGTGGTCATGGGGCAGAGCCTCATACTTCAAAAGACTCATTGGTCATTGCGTCAGAAATCGTATCTCTCCTGCAAACTATAACGAGCAGAAGAATTGATCCAATGGAAGCAGCCGTTTTAACAATCGGGAAATTTAAAGCTGGGGAAGCATTTAATATCATACCTGATAAAGCCTTTTTAGAAGGTACTGTCCGAACCTTTGAATCAGAAGTTCAAGAACAAATTATTGAGGAAATTGAACGAATTGTTCAAGGTGTCTGCCTGGCAAATAACTGCCAATATGAACTGAGATACTTCAGAGGATATCCTCCAACCATTAATCATCCATCAGAGACTGACTATATTGAATATAAGGCAACCGAAATCGTCGGATGCGAAAACATAAAAAAACTTACACCCCTGTTGGTAGGAGAGGATTTCTCGTACTATCTTCAACAGGTCAGGGGATCTATGTTTTTTACAGGCGCTGCTCCCGAGAACACAGATCACCCTTATCCACACCACCATCCTTTATTCGATTTTAATGAGAAAGCCATGTTAATTGCCGCAAAGACCTTGGGCAGTGCAGCCATCGGTTTTCAGGAATGGCGCTATTTCTAATCCCCTTACTTCCACCAGCAAATTTTATCTTCGACATTTTAATATGAAAAACAGAAAAACTGGCATATCTTTAATCGATGCCAGTTTTTAAGCCTAATAATTTTATTTTCAGCCCATTTCCTCTTCAGTAAACCATCTCATTTGATAAGCGTGTTTTGCCGTTTCACCCAATTGTTCAAGCAGCTGATGATTGGCCCAGGCTCCTACAATTGCGCCGATTCCCGGCACCAACTGCATCATTTTTATAAAGTCAATCGAATCCCGGTACTCCTGCTGAAAGCTTTGCCAATCAATTTCCTGGTACAATCCTTTTTTGTTTTCCCAGTCTTCAATCACTGGGAGAAGCTCTTTCCTTTTTTCTAAAGAAGAAAAAGCAAGCTGGAATACTAACAGGATAAATACTCTTTCCTCCCATTTTCTTGGGTCAAAACCATAAAGCTGAGAGATATTAAATAGATACTTTATTTTTATAGATAGAAGCAGTGGAAAGTCCGATAGACCAAGCAATATTCCTCCTGCCCCTGTTCCCGCTCCTTCAATGACTGCTGTTCTTCTATATATATTCAGCATAGATTGAGCCAGCTCTTCCTTTTCCTCGAGCGTATTCCCAACATGGTCTACTTTCTTAAAATAGGTTGAACCGTATAATACGCCGTCCACCATTGTTTTAATAGAAGAGCTAATTATATCATGTACTTTTTGAGGTATCTTTTGATTAATTGCCGTTTGGGCCTGTTTGGAGATACGCATTGCCATACTTGGCTTAGCGCTGATTTTCTTCTTCCATAACATCAAATCCTGCTTGGCTCTTTCCTCGTACCGTTCAGATGACATACAAAACCTCCAATGCCACTCACATTTTTTTCATTGCATACGGTCTGAAAATGAAAATGAACGCAAAACCACTCACTAATGTTACAATTGCCAATTTAACTCCTGCACCAATCAGAACCGTCATAAAGAAAATTAAATTTTGAATAACTAGAACGGTAATGAGCAGTCTAAGAACAGCCTTCCTTCTATAATCTGTATGCAATGGATAAAGATCCATCACCATTTTTTGATCATGATGATGCCAGATTGGCAGGAGCTGTAAACCTGTTATATATAAAAAGAGAATCGCAATAAATAATGTTCCCCATCCCAGATCTGTAAACAGGAATAAAACAGCCGCAATGAAAGTTAACCTCACAAATAAACCTAGATAGTCATTCGCTCTTACAAATGTTCTGGCATATAAATAGCTGAATGGATTGTTAGACTTACCCGAAAGAAGAGTCATAACACCACCAAGCCATCTTCTCTCTGAGATTTTTTCACGTAATTTTGGAACATCCGTAAACAAATTTGCTACTCGATAAAAAGCAGCCATTCTTCCATTCTCTAGCTCAATCAGCTTTTCCCAATGTAAACTTTCCTCTCTTGTGCTTTTCCAATAATAGAAGCAAAGCCCTCCTAAAAGAAGGAGGACAATTCCCATAAAAAGAAAAGACTCATTCTTAACAAGAAAATACACAAAAGCCGCATTTAGGACGAAACGGACTAATCCATCAACGAAAGATGCACTTTTTTCCCTATAGTACAAAACGAACCAGCGCGAACAAAGATTAATCCCCTTTACAATCAACAAGGATAGGAGCATCCACAAGAAGGATACCGTTTGTTCTTGCATTGTTTGCATATACATTGGCATTAATACAGCCAGAACCATGATAAGAATATAGCCCTGCATGACTAAGCTAAATATGATCGTTTTTTTTATATAGGAGGATAATTTTGACTCGATTGGCAGTAAGAACACTATGTCCGGATCGCGGAAAAACGTTGAAACCGGGCTAATTGTTGTAACTAATCCTAAGAGAATCGCCATAATCCATACGGTTGGAAAATCAGGACTTAATGTTTTAAGCCATTCACTGTAATAGAACCCCGCTCCTCCCAGCAGAATAATCATTACAAAGACCAGATGTCCATTAAATATGAACCGCAAGTATTTAGTTGTCTCCTTCAGATAATTATTAAAACGGTCCTTCCACAATGTTTCCCTATTCATGGCGATCTTCCTTTGTCAATTGCAGATAAATATCATCCAGGGAAGCTCCAGGCATGTTAAATTGATTGCGTAAATCTTCAATATTTCCTTTAGCCCGTACCTCACCTTCATGAAGAATGATAAAGGAGTCACAATATTTTTCAGCCGTAGCCAAGATGTGGGTAGACATTAAGATTCCTGCCCCCTGATTTTTCATATCCTTCATCATATCCAATAAGGATTGGATGGCAATCGGATCAAGCCCAACAAATGGTTCGTCAACAATATATAAAGAAGGCTCAGCAAGAAATGCACACATGATCATTACTTTTTGCTTCATCCCTTTGGAAAAGTGAGCTGGAAACCATTTCAGCCTTTTTTCCATTCGATATTCCTTTAATAGCTTTTCGACTCTTTCTTGATAAACAGACTCTTCTATACCATAGGCCATAGCAGTCAATTTTAAATGCTCTTCCAAAGTCAGTTCTTCATATAAGATAGGGGTTTCAGGCACAAATGAAAATTGTTTGCGATAGTTGTCTTTATCATCCTTAAACTGGCTTCCATTTATCTTGATTTCGCCATTTTTCGGTGTCATTAAACCAATAATATGTTTGATGATCGTTGATTTCCCTGCCCCATTTAATCCAATCAATGCGACAAGTTCATTGGGTTTCACTTCAAAACTCACGTCTTTTAATACAGGTGTTTTTGTGTAACCGCCTGTTATATGATTAATTTCAAGCAATGACATAGAGACAGTCTCCTTTTCTTTTTCTCCCTATCATTGTAACAAACGGTTCCTAAAACGGAAAACGCTAAAAGTAAATGTGGAACTTTTTTGGACATTTAATATGTATATTAGGAAAAAACATGGGCAATCTATAATCAGAGGGGAACAACATTCACTTTACTTCATTGATAAATGGGGTGTTGGTTCGCGATAACGTAAGGCTTTAACCTAGGGTTTGATCAGTGTACTTCTTTCGAAAATGGGGTGTTCGCTAAAGGCCTAGAACCTGAAATTGGGATCAATAATTCCAAGTGTTAAGGGGATGGTTGCATTGGACATAACATGGGAAAACGACAAAATTGCTTCATCTAAACGATTGGAGTAATTGTCAGAGAAGATTCTGTAAGAATATCCAGGAATTAAGCTTCCCCTCGAGGACTTAGGGGCGTAACATTATATGTTGCGTCCCTTTCCTTTTTTCCCGTTTTTGTCTGTGCTACACTAATACATAATGAATCAATAAATAGAAAGGATGTTAACCATGGAAGATTGTATATTTTGTAAAATTATTAAAGGTGATATCCCCTCTGCAAAAGTATACGAAGATGAGCATGTGATGGCATTTTTAGATATAAGCCAGGTCACTAAGGGACATACTCTCGTCATCCCAAAAGTACATAAAGAAAATGTTTATGAATTAACTCCTGAAATAGCAAGCCATGTGTTCCAGGTAGTTCCAAAAATAACTCGTGCCTTGAAGCAGGAATATCAACCGATCGGAATGAATGTTCTAAATAATAATGGTGAACATGCTGGACAATCCGTATTCCACTTCCACATCCACTTGATTCCACGCTATGGACAAAACGATGGGTTTGGCGCTGTTTGGAAAACACATACAAGTGAATATACGGGCGAAGACCTCGCTAATATTGCTGCATCAATCAATCAGCATATACAATAATAAGAAAAATGGCTTCCTTTCAATAGGGGAGCCTTTTTTTAATTTTACAGCTAAGAAGGCTGTCTGTCTTATTAGTATACATTCAAACAACCAATGTTCATTTTAAGATACAGGTGTTTTTTGAAAATAACTGTTAACTCAATTGTTAGAATTACAATAAAACGGTATAGTAAGTCGAAATAATGATTTGAGAAATATTTTAAAAATATACTATACTATTTTTATATTATTTATTTATTATTAGATGTAGATGTTACATAATCGTTCAGATAAAAAAGGTGTATTTCTTACAAGCCTATATAAATGCAATTGGAAGGATGATTTACAGTGATTAATATACTGGTAACGCTAAATTCCACTTATTTAAAACCACTTAAAGTAATGCTTCAGTCCTTGTTCCTAAATAACTCACATAAAACCTTTAAAATTTTTATTATGCATACTGATATTAAAACAGAAGAGATTCATTCCTTAGAACAATTTGTCCATAGAAATGGAAGTGAGCTTATAAGTGTTCAGGTGGATGATGGACATTTTCAAGATGCACCGGTTTTAATGCATTATACAAAAGAAATGTACTATCGATTATTGGCCTTCAAGTTCCTACCGAAAAATTTGGACCGAATCCTGTACCTGGATCCGGATATTCTTGTTCTAAACTCTGTTGATGACCTTTATGAGATGGACCTAGGCAATAATTTATTTGCTGCTGCCTGTCATAATAAAATATCAGTAAAAGGAATTAATCAAATCCGTTTATCCCCTTATGAAATAGATGCTTATTACAATTCAGGTGTATTGTTAATGAATTTAAAAGAACAGCGAAAAGTAATAAACGAGGATGAGATTTTTAAATTTGTAGAAGAAAATAAGAAAAAATTAATTTTGCCTGATCAGGATATATTAAACGCACTTTACTCCAAATATATTAAAAATTTAGAAGAAACGATTTATAACTATGACGCCAGATACTACAATTATTATAAATTAATGTCCAATCATAAGATGGATATGGATTATGTAATCCATCACACCGTGTTTCTCCACTTTTGCGGAAAGAAAAAGCCATGGAAACAAAACTACAACGGTAGATTCCATGCTTTATATAAACACTATGATAAAATGGCATTTCGTGGAGCATACGCTATTGGTCAAGAAATCATGCAGCCTTCTCTAAGGAGTAAGCCAATATAAGGCTGTTATTTAAAAGGCTGTTTCGTAAGAATTGTTGCTATTGTTTAATATTTTTTCTGAGTGTGAAAACAGCCACCTCCATACAGGAAGTGGCTGTACTTGTTATTGAACTAAAATGCCCAGATAGTTTAAGGACAAGAAATCAAATGCTCCTCATTGCTTGTCTAAATTCAAACATTACTATCAATTTCCTACGCGAGGTATAAAAACAGCCACCCCTATATAGAACGACTGTATTCCTTATTCAGTTAAAGCCCCTTCAATGGCCTTCGCATGTTGTTATTGCTCAACAGAAAATGAACTTGTGAATTCATTAATTTCTTTGTTCATTTCCTTAGAACGTGTCCAATGAAGATAGTGATGACCCTGTAAGACTACAACTTTACTAGCAGGATGATTAGTTAATTGTGTCTGATAAAAAGACACGTTATTCTTGCCATCCTCTAATCCCTTTTCTTCTTTCGTTGTAAAGAATAAGACTGGAATAGTAGATGGTAACTTCATATCAACGGTTTTATCAATATTTTCTTTTATTTCATTGGCTTCAGCAACAACGTTTTTGTTGTAACCCTTCCATGCGGAAAGTGCCTTGGTCATTTTTAAATTTTTTTCGGAATAGGTGCCGTCATCTGCAATAGGTAAAAAAACTTGAGAATTAATATACAATGCTAATCTAGCGATTCCGGTTGGTGCCAGATATTTTAAAAACTTAGGCATTTTAGGTGCATCCTCACTAAAATATTCTAAAGCATGTGGTAATGTCGGGTCGATTCCTATGATACCTTTAACTTCCTCTGGGTATGTATTAGCAAAATACATACTGTAAATTCCTGAAACTGAATGAGGCATCAGAATATACGGGCCTTGTATGTTTGATTTTTTTAAGGCTACTCTTATTTCCTCTACAATGTTTTCAACTGTCCGTTCTTTTTTGGTTATATCACTCCATCCGTATCCAAACGGCTCTACCACTACTACTTTATTATTTTTTGAGATTTCATTTATTAAAGGGTCAAAATCCAATGCTGGTGCTGCTGTTCCGAGCCCGCTTAATAAAACGATTGTGTCAGCGCCCTCACCCTTTGTATAAATGTGTATATTTTCACCATCCACTTCAACTACTTCCCCTATGGGTTGGTATTTTGTTTGTTCATATACTGTCATAATATTACTAAAGGTAATCCAAATAACAAACGCTGCTAGAATGGAGAATAAAATATTTCTTAAAACTATCCAAATTCGATATCTTTTTTTAGTTTTCTTCATTACTTTTTATGACCCACTTTCTTTTTATCTATCATAAGTTAGCAACAAGATAATAGAAATGAGCCTCAGAAGTATTTTAAGATAAGTCTTAAGCCTTATAAAACTCTACATCTAATTTCATAAAACCCTCAAGATAGAATCTCCCATATTAGAGTTTTAATTTATTCCATTAACCTGTGTTGATCCTAACAAGTTATCTCCACGCCCCCTGCAATTAACCTAATAGTCTGATTATTTATTTATTTTTATCTCCTTTTGTTGTAGAATATGGTGGAATTCACTCACTTTAGTACTGAAAAGTATTATAGGGAATTAAGTAAAGAATCGCGATATCGGAAGGGGAATAATCATGACACGTGCTTACAATTTTAATGCCGGTCCTGCTGCATTACCGGAAGAAGTATTATTGAAGGCTAAACAGGAGTGGATGAACTTTGAAGGCAGCCATATGTCTGTTATGGAATTGAGCCATCGCAGCAAAGAATATGACAAAGTGCATTCAAAAGCTACCCATTTATTGAAAGAGCTATTAGATATTCCTGATAATTATGAAGTACTATTTTTACAAGGCGGAGCTAGTCTTCAATTTTCTATGGTACCTATGAATCTTCTTTCACCCGATAAATGCGCAAGCTATATTTTGACTGGATCCTGGTCTGAAAAAGCTTTAAAAGAGGCTCGTAAAATTGGACACACAGAAATTGCCGCTTCCACTAAGGATATAAATTATAAGCGTATTCCTGAACATAACAATATTTCTTTGAAACCTGATGCTGCCTATCTGCATATCACCAGTAATAATACCATTTACGGCACTCAGTGGCAGGAATTCCCCAAAACAAATACAGTTCCTCTGATTGCAGATATGTCCAGCGACATTTTAAGCAGGCGAATTAACATAACTGATTTTGGACTGATTTATGCAGGTGCTCAAAAAAACCTAGGTCCATCTGGCGTCACAGTCGTGATTATCCGGGATGACTTAATTAAAGAACATCAGCAATTACCAACCATGCTCTCTTATGATACTTATGCGGCTTCAAAGTCTTTATATAACACACCGCCGACTTTGGCCATCTATTTATTGGCCTTAGTCCTTGAGTGGACAAAAGATAAAGGCGGTGTTGACGAAATAGAAAAAATAAATTCACAAAAAGCCCAGATCATTTATCAGACAATAGACGAGAGTAACGGATTTTACAGTGGCCATGCCGAGAAAGATAGCCGCTCAACCATGAACATCACCTTTACTCTTCCTACTAAAGAATTATCCGACCTATTCATTCAAGAGTCCAAGAATGCTGGCTTCGTCGGTTTGGCGGGCCACCGTTCCATTGGAGGATGCAGGGCATCTATCTATAATGCAGTTCCGATTGAGCACTGCCAAAAGCTGGCCGACTTCATGAATAATTTTAAAAATAAGCATTAACATGTGTTAAATATTGCTAATGGGTGATATACTCTATATAACCTTTTCGCGGTTGGCAACGAGTGCACAATCGGAGAAGAAAATGAGATAAGCTTAGAATAGGAGAGATGAGAAGTGAATACGAAGAATTTGGTGACTTTATCACTGCTAGTTGGAATTGGTACTGTATTGCACACTGTCATGCCGGGAATTGTGTTTGGGATGAAGCCAGACCTTATGCTGATTATGATGTTCCTAGGGATATTTTTATTCCCTGATTTGAAAAGCACGGTACTGTTAGGCAGCGTAACCGGGGTCATATCCGGATTGACCACTACTTTCCCTGGAGGATTAATTCCAAATCTGATTGATAAATTTTTCACTGCTTTACTTATATATGCTATTTTTAGTATCGTTCAAAAGTTAGGCAAAACCTTTGCCTTTTCACTTGTACTGACTTTTATAGGTACACTGGTATCCGGCATGCTATTTCTTGGATCGGCCTATCTGATCGTTGGATTACCTGGACCATTTCTAGCTTTGGCAGCTGGCGTAGTCTTACCTGCAACAGTTGTTAATACTGTCGTAATGGCCCTTATACACCCCATTGCCAGCGGCATTTTAAAACGCTCGAATATAGCAGTTAACTAATAGAACAAGAGGATGCAAACCATAAAAGGTTAACATCCTCTTTTTACGTTCCTCTACTATCTACAACTTCCATATTAAGATTAATACCAAAAGAAGAACTGAAGCCCATATTCCACTCATATGAATCCTCTTCTTTAGTACACGTCTAGCTGGATATACGCCTCCTTTTCCCAGAGAAATGATTGAGTAAAACAATATACTTATAAACCCACTGAAGAGAATTAATATGAGTAAAAATAATGACACTTCCTCCTCCTCCTTTTCATCTACATATCTAATTGTATGCACATTCAATATTTATATGAAATAACATAATACTGGATGAAAAATAAGGTATAACCTAAAAACAAATGAATTTTTTTCCAAAAATAGTTTCCGAAAATAGCTTTTTACGTTTAAAATAATATAAAAAAAGGAATTGTTAAATATAAGGAATAATTTTAAAGGGTATTTTAACTTTATGTAGAAATCTGTTATGGAAAGATAAAATTGAGGTGAATAGCAATGAAAGGAAAATCATTATTAATTGGTTTTATTTCCGGGTTTACAGTAGCTGGAGTCTCAGTATTGTTAAGCACTCCTTCATCCGGACAAGAGCTCAGATTGAAGCTTAAACAATCGAAAGATGAGACTATGGACCTTCTTCAGGATGTAAAAAGAAGTATCGTCCAGTTAAAGAACGAATCCGTATCTGCAACCGCGGTCAGCAAGACACAGATTCAAGTGTTCGTAAAAGGTGTAAAAGAAGCATTGGAAGAATGGAAACAAGACAGCCAGGCACACACAAGTGCTATTCAAGTCCAAATTAATGATGTTGAAACAGCCATCCAGGAGCTTGAAACAGCTATATCTCCGCTCACTACAAAATAACTCAGCGCCAAGAAAATCTCGGTAAAAAAACTAAAAATTTGGCAAATTACCATTTTTGTTATTTAATATTTTATAAGGATAATAAATCAGTAAGATAAATTGAGAAAAGTAGGTGAGCGTATTATGACTGAAAATTTAAATTCCATCAAAGAAGCCATGCTATTTACCCAGCGGGTTGCTCAGCTTAGCAAAGCTCTCTGGAAAGCAATTGAAAAAGACTGGCAGCAGTGGATTAAACCCTATAATTTAAATATCAATGAACATCATATTCTATGGATTGCTTATCATCTTAAGGGAGCATCCATATCTGATGTGGCCAAGTTCGGTGTTATGCATGTATCTACAGCCTTTAACTTTTCAAAAAAGCTGGAAGAACGTGGTCTTCTCAGATTTTCAAAAAAGGAAAATGACAAACGTAACACCTATATTGAGCTTACAGATGAAGGGAACGAACTATTGCTTGAAATCGTAAGCGTATTCGATTCATCCAAGAACTCCGTCTATTTAGGTGCTCAACCCTTAAAAGACTTATACGGAAAATTCCCTGATATGATGGAAATGATGGCGATTGTTAAAAATATCTATGGTGACGACTTTATGAATATATTCGAAAAATCATTTGCAAATCTTGAGAATGAATTCACAGACGAAAATGGAATTCTCGAAAAAATTGAAAATCAAAAAGAGCCCATTCAATAATAATAGATAAAAGCGGACACTAATCTATCATACCTCCGCTTTTATCTTGAATGGGCTTGTGTATTTAATCACAATGTTTTATATATCCCTCGTTTTCTTCCCCCTCTTAATTTCCTGAGTAATTAATGTTCTAACGATTCATATTCTTTACAGAATTGATACTTTTTTGATAATGTTAGAGAGATACTAGCGTCAAGGAGGATAACAGGATGATACCTCTCATTTGGTTTTCATTATTTGCACTTTTTATTTTGTATTATATCAATAAATTATCAGACAGCTTCTGTACTAAAAAGGAATTGCCAGAAGCTAAACAGGCCAAATTTTTTCGAACAATCAATATCCTTATTACCATCCTGTTAATCTCTACTTATATTGAAATATTCTACACCATATAAAAGACGAGTGTTACTCACACTCGTCTTTCGTTCAACCTATAGATCATAGGTGACCTTTATGAGGATTTTGCAAATCTTGAATTAGTTAATCCAAGATGCTCCAATGATAACCAACAAGATAAATAAAACTACTAATAAAGCGAAACCTCCGCCGTATCCACCAGACATGTTGTATCCTCCCTTCAGTTACATACTTACTTAGTTAGTACACATATGACGCACCAACAATCACGAGTAGAATAAACAGAACTACGATGAAAGCAAATCCTCCACCAAATCCTTGACTCATGATCACACCTCCTTTTGAGCTGCTACCGTATCATATTCAATTTCCACAAAAAGGAATGGGCCTTTTGCTTAAATAAATGATTTTTAATGAAGACCCTAAACAGACTTAAAAACACATGAGATTCCATGAAAACGCTGATTAGAATTTAAGTAAGATTGTTCCAATTATTATAATTATCAAATAACATTTGTGCTTATCCTTTTTTTAACAGAATTTTTGTGTTATAGTTAGGCTTGTTATGAAATACTTTTACTTGGCAACACGCTAAAAGGAGTGTAATGGATGAAGAAATGGTTAATTACGTTGGCATCAGCAGCTTTACTTGTCAGTCTTGCAGCCTGCAATAATGAATCTGATGAAGCAGTGGTAGAAACGAAAGCAGGAAATGTTACTAAAGAGGAGCTTTATCAACAACTAAAAGATCAATACGGGGATCAAGCAGTAAAAGAACTCGTATATAAAAAAGTTCTCTCTGATAAATATAAAGTAACAGATAAAGAAGTGAATAAACAGGTTGAAGAAGCCAAAGAAAATCTTGGCGAAAATTTTGAAGCAGCTTTGGCACAGTCTGGCTTTAAAGATGAAGAAGCTTTTAAAGAATCTGTGAAATTCAATCTTTTACAGGAAAAAGCCGCTCTTGATACAATCAAAGTAACAGATAAAGAACTTAAGGATTACTATAATAACAAATATAAAATCGACTTAAAAGCTCGCCATATTCTTGTAGCAGATGAGGAAACAGCGAAAGAAGTAAAGGCTAAGCTTGATAAAGGTGAAAAATTCGAGGATTTGGCAAAAGAATATTCAACAGATACAGCCAATAAAGATAAAGGTGGAGACCTTGGTTGGTTTGGGGTTGGACAAATGGTAACTGCATTTGAAGATGCTGCATACGGCCTTGAAGTCAACAAAATTTCTGATCCTGTACAAACTGAGCATGGATTCCATATCATTCAAGTAACAGAGAAGAAAGAAAATGACAATCCTTCTTTTGAAGAATCCAAAGATGAAGTAACTAGAAACGTTAAAATGACCAAGCTAGATTCCGCAAAAGCTCAAGAAGCTATTCAAAAAGTGATTGATGATGCTGATGTTGAAGTAAAAGATAAAGATTTAAAAGATGCATTCTAATAGGTGAAACAGAAAACTCGACCGGTTTGGTCGAGTTTTTATTGTGCCATTGCTCTTTTTCTTTTTTCTTCTTCCATTCTTTCTATATAAACATTCCCCTCCTGTTCAATCCACGATTCATCAACTTTTTGCTCTTCCCTGATTGATTTTATGGTCATAAAGGCACTAAAGAAGATACCAGCTATGATTACTCCAATAAAAATTGACAAGCTTGTCCTCCCCCTCCTTAAGGATTAAGCATCCTTTTTAAAACTATATGCTTTTAAAAAAAAAATATGCTTTCCACTTAAAGGAAAGCATATTTTTAAAATCGATAATCTATTTGATATTCGGTTTATAAAGGCTGCGATTATCGAGAGGGAAGATTCGCTCTGTAAATTCTCCCGGTTTTACCCGATCAAGCGCACGATCCATCATATTCATTTTCGCATCCAAATTATCAATATAATGCAGAACCTCTGCCTCTTTAACCAATGGCGGTTTCGGACTTCCCCATTCCGCTTTTCCATGATGGCTTAAAACGATATGCTGAAGAATAAGAACTTCTTCCCCCTGAATATTTAATTCATCAGCAGCTTTACCGATTTCATTCACCATAATGGAAATATGGCCAAGCAAGTTGCCCTCCACTGTGTAAGTAGTCGCAATTGGTCCTGATAGTTCCTTCACTTTTCCGAGATCATGAAGGATGACTCCCGCATATAATAAATCTTTATTTAATGATGGGTATAGCTCAGCAATTGATTTTGCTAAGTTTAACATCGATACAACATGATATGCCAGACCAGAGAAAAATTCATGGTGATTTTTCGTGGCAGCAGGATATTCCAAAAACTCATTAAAATATTTTTTAACCAAATGTCTAGTAATCCGCTGTATATTAGGATTCGTCATCTCGAATATATATTTTGTAATCGTTTCAGACATTTCATTTTTTCCAAGAGGAGCAGTCGGCAATAAATCAGCAATATTAACCGTCTCATTATCGTACTTTAGGCGAATTGATCGAATCCGAAGCTGAAGCTTACCTTTATAATTTTGTATATCTCCTGTTACCCGTACGATTGCTTCCGGCATATACAGCTGTTCATCCTCAGGTTTTACATCCCAAAGCTTTGCTTCTATTTCTCCGCTTTTATCCTGGAAAATTAAAGATAAAAAAGGTTTTCCATTACTTGCTGTTCCTTTTATAGCATTCTTTATGAATAGATGAAGATCTATCGTATCTCCAACTTCATGATGGGCAATTCCCTTCATGTATATCCCTCCCCGGTCCATTCCAATATTTATTATATCATGCGAAGGCAAATTAATATTAAAAATCATCTTGTTAATTGGATGATATTCTGCCCATTAAACATCGCAGCAATATGATCATGGCAGGTAAAAAAGAGAACCTGATTCCCCTCTTTACTAATATGCTTTAATAGAGAAATCATTCTTTCCGTTCGCTTATCATCAAAATTGACAAACGTATCATCCATGATCAGCGGCCATTCTTTTCTTCCATCAATCGTACCCGCTAAAGCAAGCCTTATAGATACATAAGTAAGTTCTGCCGTCCCTCTGCTCAAATTTTTCGAATGAACCTCTAATCCCCTATGGTCCAATAAAGAGAGTCCCTCACCATTTTCTGAGAATAGGATTTTTTCATATCTTCCATTCGTAAGGTTACGTAGATACCCATTAGCTTGTTCAATAATTGCAGGCAGTTTTTCTTCTTTATACGTCGTTATAGACTCAGCCAGAGTCCCCTTCATGAGGCTGAGCGTTGTCCACTTCTTAGCCAACACTTGAAATTCCTGTTTTAAAAGCTGATGGTTATGAAGCAACGCCTCTACTGTTCCATCCTCCTCAAGCCTATTTATCTCGTACTTTACCTCTGCAAGTCTTTTTCGTAACCGATTTAATGTTGATTCATAGGAAGACTGCTCAGCCTCTTGTTCCTCAATTCTATCCTTTAAAACCAAGTCTGTAACAGAATGGTACTGATCGAGATTTGCATAACGTCCCAGCTGCCCAATCAATTGTCTCTTTGCTATGCTGAGCTGACTTCTTTCTTCGGCATCTCTACCGCGCTGATAGAACCCTTCCACTTCATGACAATCTGCTTCCTGAAGCAATTGCTGCTTTTCTTGATTTAGCTGTCTGCACAAGTCCTTTAAAGGTATAATTTCTTCCTCGAGCTCCTGTATTTTTTCGAGCATATTATTTTTTTGCCTATTGACCAATTCATTCTCTTTGTACTTCTGAACAATAGAGTAGTTTATTTGCTCGATACTTTGAGTGCCCGTAACACCAAATTCCTCTGAAAGCTTCCCTATATAGCGGATATACTCATCCTTTTTCTCCTCTGTATAAGCAAGCAATGAAATGAGTTTGCTCTTCTCCAACATAAGGTTTTTAATTTGTTCAATTCGCTCAAAAGCATCTGAAAGCATCGTACATGACACCTCATTAGGCAATGACCATTCATTTCCGAGCGTAATCAATTTATGTTTACAAAGCGCCAACTCTTTTTCCCATTCTTCAAAGGAATCAATTAAACTGTCAAATATTGCTTCCTGTTGCTCTTTGCGCAGTGATTCCAGCTTGTATTTTTCTCGATTTGCCGTATCCTCTTCAAGCATACTTTTTTGCATTCTGTAGCTTTGTTCATCAATTGAAATCGAAGATGATTTTTTTACAATTTCCTCATAGTAGTTAATTTCTTTCGCTAATTCCTCAGATTGCAATTGATTGCCATTCATCGAATTTATATATATAACGAGTACGATACCAACAACCGCCACAATCAATGCAACGCCAAGCTGTCCGCCTAAGATTAATAAAAGAACCGCCAAAATGGAAGCCAGTAAGACCGAGCCCAGAATAACTTTCTGTTTTTTCTTACCCTTTTTCTCTGATTCCAACGCTTGATTCCTTCGTTGCTTTAATCGCTGGATGACTTCCTTGGCTGACTTCTCTTCCTGTGCTGCCTTGTCAGCATGTTCATACTGCTCTACTATTCTTTTAAGCCTTTCTCTTTCATTTTCAGGCAGCAATTTTCTCTCATAAATTTCAGTGATTTGCTCGATTTGTTCCAATTTGACTCGTTCTTTTTCAAGCTGAGCATCAAGCTCCATCTTCTTTTTGGCAAGTGTATGCTTCTCTAATTCTATCTGTTTAATTTCTTCTTTCCGAAAGATACTTGTATCAAAACTTTCAACCATAACAGGATCAAATTGTGTATGTAATTCTCCCTGAAGCTTAATGATTTTATCCTCTATATGCTTTAATTCGATCGATTGAGTCCTAATTTCTTCGAGTAGGATGATCAATTTATCACTATAAAGCTCGGCTTGACGTACCCTCTCCCCACTTGCCAGCCACTGTTCATTGACTTGGAGGGAATCCTTTTCATTTTGGAGTACTTTCAATTTATTTAACTGAGTTTGCAGAAATGTTTCCTTTGCCGACCTTTCAGCCTCTATCTTTCCCATGCGCCCCATCCCATTTACCGGAAAAGGAGATTCTTCTAATTCTGACAGGCGCACTTCAATGGAAGCAAGCTCCTGAATGGATGGCAACAGTCTCTTCCAGTCCTTTAAATGAATTAAGTTCGTTTTTATTCGCTCTATTTGTTCTTGAGTGAGCGAAATTTCTTTACTTAGTTCCCTTTCTTCGCTCAAAAAGGTATTATAGCTTTTCTCTTTCTCCCTTGCTTTTTGAATTGCCTGGGAGCTTTGCTTTAATTCAGCCAGCTTTTGATTCAGAATAGGCTTCTTTCCACCTGGCTTAAATAGACTGTCCATTTGCTTTTGCAAGCCTGCTTCCATCTCCCAAAGCCTTTCACTGCCACTCATGCCAGCAAAAAAGAGATATTTGCCCAATTGATCTTCTTCCAGACGATAGATATCCTGCAAGCCGTCTAGATTAAAGGAGTATATAGATTCATAGAAGTTTCGGTCGACTCCCTTCAACCATTCTTTTATTTTCTCCTCCCCCCCTATTCTCCCAAACCTGTTATAAACTCCACATTCTGTACCCTGGTGCCCTTTAACTCTTTCAATCGTTATTTCACCTATTTCAGGGAGCTCAATGACCAGTTTTCCACCATACCGGCCGCTCCCCGACGGTTCGTAGGAGGCTGTTGTTTGGTTCTTAGCAGGGAATCCAAATAACATGGCATGGATAAAGGAAAAAATCGTTGATTTACCAGCCTCATTTTCTCCGTAGAATACATTTATATCTGATGTTAATTCTTGTTTGTAGTCTACAAATTTACCAAATCCATATATATGTATTTTCTTTATAATCAAAGCATTTTCTCCTCATTTTTAACGATTCAGGCGCTTTACTAATTCAAGCGTTGCCTCGTCCAAGATTTGCTGCCACTCGTTTTCCTCCCATGGCTCTATATATTTCCTTGCCGCAGAATGAGTAAAGAGAGCTTCCCCGTATTTCAGATACTGTTCAGAATTCATATTGACAGTTGTCCTCAAAAGTTCATCTATAAATGTATCAGACAGCTCTCCGCCTCCGCTTGCATAGCGGGGTGGAATCAGTGTACAGGAATGAATCCATACAGAAATCTCATCCATCTCCTCATCCTGTAGACCTTCAAGTAAATGATCCATATCCACAAACAGCCATTCAGGATTCATTTTGCAATCAGATGCATCGATCATGATATTCAGCAGAATAGACTTATCCGGCTCATACGCACCCTCTTTTATTTTATCCAGTTCAGCAATAAGTTCGTTTACAGATGAAATATGATCTGCCTGAATGGTTTCCGTTTTCCATTCAACTGTCGATACAGGTACAAATTCTAAAGAAGTATCTGACCCTGACATGGAGACTAGATAGAAGCCTTTTTCACCTGTCTCTTTTTTATTTCTCCCCTGCAAGCAGCCTGGATAAATGGCTGGTGGTTCCTGCAGAATTTCCATTCGTTTATGGATATGCCCCAGAGCCCAGTAATCAAATTGCTTACTAAGCAGCTCACTTCTGGTAAAAGGAGCATAGTTTCCATGAGCACTCTCTCCATCTAAATTACCGTGTAATATACCAATATGATAATCAGCATCGTCTGCCTTTTTATACTCCTGAATAACCCGATCATGTATATGGCGCTTATCATAACTGAATCCATAAAGATTTACGGTAGTTGCATCATTTTCTTTAATAAATTGTTTAACTTCTACTTCGCGTCCATACAGATGAACATTCGCTGGTAAGCTTATATCAAAGTAATTCCCATTCATGTAATCATGATTTCCATGAATTAAATAGACAGGAATCGAATAGTTTTCCAATCTTTCCATTTCAGCCTTAAATTTCAATTGTGCCTTCAAGTTTCGTTCTTCATTATCATAAATATCTCCAGCAAAAATAACAAAATCGATTCTTTCCTGAATTGCCGTATCCACAAGCCTTGTTAATGCTGAATATCCGCTGTTTTTTATTTTGTCATAAATGGCACTATGCATATGCTGAAATCCTGAAAAAACGCTGCCCAAATGCAGATCAGCTGCATGTATAAATTTTACGCCTCGCACTGTACCACACTCCTTCCATGCCATTTTACTACAAACGATTGTTCTTTTAATCAAAAAAAACGTAAATTTAATTATCTCATATACAAATACAATTAGATAAATATGACCTCCCCGTAATGAGCAAGGGGATTGCAAAGGATTTCTTTATTTAGGCAAACTAAATTTACTGCTAAGAACCATAAAAAACTCACTTCCCATTTGGAAGTGAGTCCTTGTTTACTTATTGCTGTTTGTTAAATCAAGTGCTTTTTTAATATCTTTAAAAGAACTTGAATTTCCATACATTAAAACTCCGCCTTTATAGACTTTAGCTCCAAAATAGGCTAATAGTCCAATCGTCACAAGCAGAATACCAATGCTTATCGCAATTTCGATATTGGATATTTCAAGCATTCCTATACGCATAAACATTAGCATAGGCGTGAAGAACGGAATATAGGATGACACCTTTATAAAGGTTGCTTCCGGATTGCCAAGCCCGGTCATGGCAAGCATGAAAGCCAGGATAACCAGCATGGTCATTGGCATGATCATTTGTTGCAAGTCTTCAATCTTACTTACTAAGGAACCAAGAAACGCTGCCATTGTTGCATATAATAAATAGCCTAAGAAGGTAAATATAACCGCATAAACAATCGTCTTCGCTTTCATATTGTCAAAGCCAAAAGCCTCGAAAATTTCTCCCATCCCACTGCTGCTTTTAAATGATAAATATCCAACCAGCACAAATATGGCAAGCTGTGTCAATGTCAGCAGAGCAATTCCAGTGATTTTCGCGAACATTTGCTGAATTGGTGACACACTTGAAATTAAGATCTCCATCACACGTGATGATTTTTCAATGGCCACTTCGTTGGCAATCATACCGGCATACACAATAACAGAGAAATAAATGACAAAGATCATCACATAGACTAGGCCGCGGGCCTGATTAAGCTCTTCCTCTGATTTAGCCTGATTATTTAATGGGACGACTTCAAAGGAAACTGGCTTATAGATAGCTGCCAGCTGCTCATCTGTTATGTTAACCTGCTTTGTTAGAATACTTGTTTGTATTTGCTGCAAAGCATTTTGAATTTCTGTACTTTCATTTGAATTGGCGATGGATTGGGCCTTATAGACACCTATTGGAATACCGTCTTGCTCTTCAAGCAATAAATATCCTTCCAATTCTCCCTCTTCTTCAGCTTTCTTTACTTCAGTTTCAGATTTATATGCTTTCAGGCTTAATTCGCTCCCACTACTATCAAGCTGCTTTTCCAGTGCGGCATAGAAATTGCCTGAATTTTCCACAACTCCAATTGTTGTATCACCTTCATCAAACAAACCGATAATTCGATCCAAGTTCGTAAAAGCGAGAACCATTAATAAAATAACTGCAGTCGAAATGACAAATGACTTACTTTTAACCTTTGATATATACGTCTGAAATGTCATAATCCAAAACTTATTCATATTGAGCACCAACCTTTTCAATAAAGATATCCTTCAAGGATGGTTCTTCCAATTCAAATTTACGTATGAAACCACGCTTAACTGTATCCTGTAAGATTAATTCGGCATTCTTCTCATCCGCAATTTGCAAATGAATTCCTTCCGTTACTTCTACTGCTTTTGTCACACCAGGATAATCAGTCAGGAATTTAAGATCAAAATCAGCATGTATAGATACATTCTTTTTGCCATAGGAACGCTTGATATCCTTTAGTGAACCATTAACGACTGCCTCTCCTTGCTTAAGTATGCAGAGCTGTTCACATAATTCCTCTACGTGTTCCATACGGTGGCTGGAAAAGACGATAGTTGTTCCGTTTTTTCTTAAATCATGAACCGCTTTTTTTAATAATTCAACATTTACAGGGTCCAAACCGCTAAATGGTTCATCCAAAATTAACAATTCTGGCTTATGTATAACAGAGGCAATAAATTGTATTTTTTGTTGATTTCCTTTAGAAAGGTCACCAACTCTTTTATCGAAATATTCCGGGACATTAAAGCGATCCAACCAGACTTTTGCTTCTTGCATTGCATCCAATTTGTTCATCCCTCGCAAACGAGCCAGATAAATTAATTGTTCACCCGTTTTAATCTTTGGATACAACCCTCGCTCTTCAGGAAGATAACCTATCGTCGAGCTTGTGGAATAGTCAATTTTCCTTCCCTTCCAACTAATGCTCCCTTCTGTAGGGTCCAATAAACCAAGAATCATTCTGAAAGTAGTAGTCTTACCAGCCCCGTTTGCCCCGAGCATACCAAACATCGTTCCCTCTCCCACATCAAGTGAAAGATGATTTACTGCTGTAAATTCTCCAAATTGTTTTACTACGTTATTTACCAGTAAAGTCAAAAGCATTTCCCCCTTTTATCAATTTTTATGTCTATATATATTCTAATCTATCCGCCCAGAGAATTGAAAGGTAATTCTAAACTTTACAAATTTTGTCTTCTTATGCGAAAATAATATCAACTGCTGATCAGCTGAATTTAGGAGGAATAAAGATGAAAATCTATAAATTAACCGTGTTTGAAGCAGATGGTGAAAAGATTTTAGAAGAATCGATTCAGGCAGAGAATGATGAAAGCGCAAAAGAACTTGGACAAAAGCTTTTAGCTGAAAAAGAATACGAAGAAAAGACACATCGGTTCACCTCACCGCTTGGCAAGCTACTATTATTCCATAGATAAGAAAAGGTTTGTATGATCCGTTTATAACGGAATCATACAAACCTTTTTATTTCCCTTTAAAATTAGGCTTCCTTTTCTCAACAAACGCCTTGATACCTTCTTCATGATCCTCTGTTTGTCTCATTACATATTGCGAGTATTTCTCCAATTCAAGCATCTTCAATAGCTTAGGACGATTTGTTTCAGCAAGAATTTTCTTCGTCCGGATCATAGACAAAATTGGTTTTGCCTGCCATTCTTTTACCTTTTTCTGAACCTCATCCTCAAGGCTATTCGTTGTTACCAGATCAACCAATCCAATTTCTGATGCCTGCTCAGCGCTCATCACTTTACCTTCCCAGATTACTTCCTGAGCTTTCAATTCTCCCAGTCTTCGTTCTAGAAAGAAGTGCCCTCCGCCATCAGGAATCAAGCCGATCCCAATGAAATTCATGGCTAATTTACTCTCCTGCTCTGCAATAATGCAGTCAGTGGCCAAGGCAAGGCTGAATCCAAGTCCCGCTGCTGCCCCGTGAACTGCTGCAATTGTTAATTTTGGCATCGTATACATGGCCATGGCTAGTTCGTTAATACAATCCATTATTCCATAAAAATCTTTTTCACTGCCTAAATTAAACATCGATTTTATATCGCCGCCTGAGCAAAATCCGTTGCCATTTCCTTTAAGAATAATAATTGTAATTTCCTCATCAAGACTCAATGCTTTTAATTCCTTGTTTAATTCAACAAGCATCTCTTTATTAAGAGCATTTAATACTTCAGGACGGTTTAATGACACGGTAGCTACAGTGCCTTCCTTTTCCACAAGCACGCTCTTGATAATAGAGGCAGGTTTCACTGGCAAAATCCCCTTTCAAATTTGATATATATTTATTATAAAGGTTTATGTAAGCGTTTTAACACAAAAAAGGTGTAATTTATTAGAATTATTTGTATATTAGAAGAAAAAATAACCGAGTTCTTCATCCAAACAAGAACTCGGTTTGTTAATTTCAGCGCAAAAATAATTCTTTTAAGTAATCAATTTTTTTAGTTGTATAATGCTCATAACTATCATTATAGGATTTTGGATCTTTTGGGTTGGCAAAGTGCGTGATTTTTCCAGTATCAGGATCAATGAATTTACTTGCTGCCCCACATCCAAGTCCTATGATCGTTTGCTGCTCCTCCATAATCAGGATATTATACAAGCTCTCCATTCCAGGTAATGAATATCCGACATTCTCCAGGTTACCCAGTATATTCTTTTGCCTGTATAAATAGTATGGATGGTATCCATGGGCTGCAGTCCACTTTTCAGCTTCATTCATCATTTGTTCTACTTCCGTACGATCCGCAACCTTATAGCGCATTTTATTTCTCGTCATCTCAGAAGCCCGTTTAAAGGATAACGTATGAACAGTCAATGATTCCGGCATCAATTTTTCTGTTTCGTGTAAACTATTCTTTAATTCAGGGACACCTTCACCCGGAAGCCCTATAATTAAATCCATATTCACATTATTCATACCGGCCTCTTTAGCCAGTTTATATTTTTCAATTGTTTCCTCTACCGTGTGATGTCGCCCAATCGCCTTCAATGTTTCCTGTGTATAGGACTGTGGATTAATACTGATTCGATCAATATTCCATTTTTTTAAGACCTTCAATTTTTCCGGTGTAATCGTATCCGGCCGACCTGCTTCCACCGTAATTTCCCGTACATTTTTAATATCAGGGAATGATTCATATAGTTCCTCGTAAAGAATGTCCATTTCTTCAGCTGATATACTCGTAGGTGTACCGCCGCCAAAGTAAATAGTAGTAATTTTTATATGATTGTCCTTCAGCCATTTACCGATTTCTCGCATTTCATAATGCAGTCCACCCAGAAATGATGTTACATTTCCCTGACGTCCATTAATTGCATAAGCGGGGAATGTACAATAGGCGCATTTAGTAGGGCAGAAAGGAATTCCTATATAAATGCTCACTTCCCTTTTCAAATCATATAAATCTGGAATGACTTCTAATTGACGGTCAGCAATTTCCTCCAGTAAATTTAATTTCTCGTCTGTAATGGAGTAGGAGGCGCTCAACTCTCTCTTGGCAACAGATGCATCTATATTCTTTTTCACATATTGATGCCACAATTTTGTGGGACGAACACCTGTCAACAATCCCCACTTCTGAATCATTCCTGTATGTTGTTCCAAAACCTTTAAAAAAACATAAGAATAGGAATGCTTTTTTTGCTTAAAAAGAGCCTTTTCATCCGCCTGATTCAAGACATCTCTTTCAAATGTGGATTCATGTACTTTATTAGATGTAGAATCCTCTAGTATCGCTTTTGTATATAATGTATGATTAATCATTTCTTGTTTTAATGTAATTGATAAATCCGATGGTGATTCATCGCTATTAAGCAGTGTTGCCTCTTCAAAAAATAAGTCCGCAATTAAAGATAAGGGCCGATACAGCCTTTCATCCTCAATGCCATTTATTAAAATACGCATGCCTATCCCCTTTTCAAAAATTCAATCCATATCAGTTTACTGAACATCAAGACAGCGGTCAATCACAAATAAACCATCTCTTCCTTATCATGACTATTTGGGAATGAAGCTATTCAGCCAATAAAAAAGCTTAGGAGACTGTCCAGGAGCGACAAGCATAAGAAGAGTACTGAGAGGAAGGGTCCTATTGAGCAAAGACTAAGAAGCACCACATCGCGTAGAAAGATCATTGTGAACTAAATCCTGCAGGCCTCCGCTGAGTATTTACTGATGACTTGAGTTCCTAGAAGCCGAAGCTGGATTCCATCAAAAGAGTAAAGGAATGGCCCCATTTAGGCGTTTGGCTGGATTATTGTTTGAATCGGTTGGATTATTACGGAGTTTGGCTGGATTTTCAGCTGAATCGGCCGGATTATTACGAAGTTAAGCTGAATCTATGCTCAATTCGGCTGGATTCATCCTCGTTGGGCTGAATATCCTACATCTCTTGCCAAGAATTAAGTACACAAAATTAATTTAATTGCCAAGAAAACTGTTTCAGCCCTCCATAGCACCTTTATCATCATAACGAAACCCTAAACCGACAATATTTATTACCGAAGCCCAATAAAAAAGGATAACCCCAGAGGAGCCATCCTTTTGGTAGGTGGTAAAAAACACCTTCAACACCTATTTAGTCAGTTTTGATATTCATCTTTTTTAAGAAGCCAATTGGATGCTGTCTTCTGAATACCTCTTTAATGAGATAGGCCACACCCAGTTCATCATTACTGCGGGTAATCCATTTGGCTGAGCGCTTTACCGCTGCATCAGCATTTGCCACAGCTACACCAAGTCCCACATTTCTTACCAGCTCCGATTCATCTTGATCACTGCCAATTAAGACCACTTCATTTGCTGCTATACCCCTGTTTTTTAATAAGTAGTTAAAAGCCTTCTCTTTTGTGACTTGTTCTGGTAAAATCACAAGTTTATTCGGATGACTCTCCTGGATCATTACGTTTTCAAACATCGCTTCAAGACCAGACTTTGCATCTATTCTGTCCTGTTTCTTATCTATATATATATCAATTTGCAATGGAGACATCGGATGGGTGCGTAAATACTCATCTAGAGAATCTACAAATTGCTGGGCATATATATTGGTCTCTCCCGGCGTCCATTTGATTCTTGCAAAGAGCGGTGTTGGAAGATCCATTCTATTTCCGATTGTCATATCCTCATGAATTAAACGGATGTGCCCGCTTAATTTTTCTAAAAAACGAATGATATCGAGGGTAGTGTTCTCAGGTATTCGCTTAACAAAAATAGGATTATGAAGATTCTCCAAAATAAAGCCACCCTGATGCGCAATAATATGCGGATTACATCTAAGAGCTTTTCCGGTTCTTTGTGTATAGTCATAATTTTCAGAGGTCATCAGAGCTACTTCTACTCCCTTTTTAGCAACGTATTCAATTGATTCTCTTGTATGAGTGTGGAGTTTTCCTTTTGAAGATAATAGTGCACCATCCATATTAATCATTAACAGTTTATATACCATGATGTCCAATCCACCTTTCATGATGCCCATATACATTCTGTATGAGGATTTTGGCAGAAATAGAACAGTTATAAAGAAAAAAGAACCGATTTAGCGCCCTGAACTTCCCTTCACCAATTAAATAAATCTAACTGGCAGAGAAGCTTCGACACTAATCGGTTCCATATATGCTTAGGATTGTGTTCCGTACAAGTCTTCCAATGGTTTTGTGATAATACGATTGAGATCTGTAAGGATGACGCTCATTTTTTGTTCAGCATCCATTAATTTAGAAATCGCTTCATGTTGTTGCACAAGCGCAACAGTTTTTTGAGCCTGCATTACTTCTTCTTCAGTAATTTCCTGACCCATCATTTGTTTTTGCTGAAGATTTAGCTGAATATCTCTGAAATTGTTAAACATCGTTCTTGCTTGCTCATCAGCCATTATCGCATTGTATTGATTCTTTAGTTCTTGGTATTCTGCACTTTCACGTATTCCTTTTTCTACTGTATACGCTAAATCATATAAATTAACTGACATCATATACCTCCTGTTTTCTATTACACTGAAGTCTCTCTTACTATACCATTATCGAAAGCATTATACATCCATTGTATGTTTACTGGAATGGTTTTAATTCATCAAAATCATAAAGATTCCCTGGAAAACTCCAATCAAGCCTCCTAATAGGGCTCCTAAATACGTAATCATTTTCAATTCACTTTTTGTGATAGACAGTACCATTTCTTCCAGACGAGCCACCGGAAAAGAAGCAACCTGATCACGGACAATTTCCTTTAGTTTCAATTTTTCCATTATGCTTGGTACTTTTTCAATTAAAATCGCTGCAACCTCTTCAATAACATTTGGCAGCAATCTTCCCTTGATGGTCTCATTCCATTCACCAGTTATCTGATTAAGTGTCAGATTAGATAAATCCACTTTTTTATAGCCGGTTATAATTCCTTTATGGAGTAAACTTCTCATTTCATCCAATGAATAGAATTCCTCCACGTCTGAAATCTGCTTATGTTTTATTTTATGCCACTCACTATGCAGGAGTTGTGTCAGCGTATCCCTAGTCCCAGGATTTGAGAGAAATTTAATAATCTCCGGCTGAAGTTTCTCGCCAAGATTTACATTTCCTAATAGCATCTGCATAATTCCACCGAGTTTTCCCCGTTCCCTCATGAAATCATCTGCCATTTTTTGAAGTCTTTCCTTACCTTGATTGCTGGCAAAAAAAGCGATTCCCTTATCCAAGATATAATGAGATACATCCGGTATTTTGTTCTCTATTTTCTCCTCAACACTTGCTGGTATAAAGGTTGCTATAGGTTTATTTTTATGCTGCAAATACCAATCCTCTAACCAATTTGTTGAATGCGATTCAATTTTTCTTACGATTAAATCCGGAATGTCAGCCAACCCAGCTTTTTCAAGCGCCTTTTCTATAGAGATCTCAGAAAAAATTGTTTTATCTAATATATTTTCTCCAATTCTCTTAGCTTCCACTTTGACAGTACCAGTAAGCAGTTTATTTTTAATACTCTCTGGAGTGATTAAGTGTTCTACAACCATCTTCCCCATCTGCTCAGCCAATTCGTCTCGTCTTTTCGGTATTAACCCAGGCGTAAATGGCAAGCGTTTACCAAAGATATAAATAGCCTCGTAGGGGTGGAATAGCATTTTTATGGCCAAGGCGTTTGTAATACCGCCTATTAAAGCCCCTACTACAACCACTGTGATAATCGTTATAAATGTACCCATAAGTAACTCCTTTTTAAAACTTCCTGTTTGTAAGAAATAGTTTAGTCCTATCTACTATTAAATTGCAACCATCGGTGTCCATTTTTCAAAGATTTTGATGACAGCTTTCTTTATGCGAGGTTGTAATTGGATATAAATGCTTATTTAAAGTGTATAATTATAATTATTGCTATTAAATTTAGATTTGAGGTGCAATCTATTGATTAATCATTTTGAATGGAAATCATTATATGAAACAGAAAAAATACCTGGTTGGAAGTTTTCCTTCTACTTTGAAAAAAAACGTTATAAAGGAGTTTACCATAAAGATGGTTCTATTACCTGGATTGAAACACAACCATCTGACTATGCTAAAGCAGAATTAGAATCTAGAGTACACGAATTGATGCTTTATCATGTATATGATAATCAATAGACTATGATACAAAATATTTGGAGGATTACTCATGAACACTGACTTACTTATACTCTTTCCCAACGCAATCCGTGTTTCATATCCGTTGGAGGATCAATCCTATTATTGGTACATAGAAAATGCGAATCAATATATCGGTATTCCAAAAAGGTCTGTATCATCTGATCAATTGGCTCTATTAAATATTTTTTTAGAACCCTTTTTGCTTCATACTGAAGAACTTAATAGATCTGCACAGCAAATGCATTGGCACAAATTATTATACCAACAGGATTCTGCACCATTGCCGAAAATTGAAGATGGGTCATACCGCTTTATTCATTATAATCTTCCAAACAATGATATTAATATTACAGACTTCTCCGATGCTATAAATGGCTTTTTTCATGACCCGGTCATTTGCTGGAAGGACCCATCTAGCGGAGTCATTATAGAAAACACCAAATCCACTTTGCTCACAAATCAAGATTTTAATGCTGTCATTCATACCCTTGAAAGCGATTTATACGCACATTTCCGTTTATTTATAGGAAATAATTATCCGCTTTCGAATGAAATCATAACGTATTTTTCTTCAGAAGATACTTGCTTTAAAACCATACGTCTGTATAACTCAAAAGATAAAGTCATTACTTTTTCTTCAGCTTTTTTGGATCTTTTATTACTAGGTAAAAATCAAACTTTATGTATAACTCTAGCTAAAAATCTACTCGGCACTTTAGAAAATGAAAAAGATCTACTCCAAACTATTATGATTTACATTAAAGCTAATGCCAATGCTACTGTTGCTGCAAAACAGCTTTTTCTTCACCGTAACAGTCTGAAATATCGTCTTGATAAATTTTATGAAATTACCAATCTCGATGTTCGAAAATTCGAAGACAGCTTATGTGCCTATTTAGCTATCCGGTTACTGGAGAATACAAATTAACTATAAGTGCAACCAGCCCATTTCATAATCATTATATTTGTGCAAATTGAACATATATTTTTAACTATTAGACTAGTAAAATTATTTGTGAAAAGGGTTTCATTATTACATAGTTATCAAGGAGGACATTTAAAGATGGCTCAGTTAAAATTAGAAAATATTTATAAAGTTTATGATAATAAGGTAACTGCAGTAACCGATTTTAATTTACACATAAAAGATAAAGAGTTTATCGTTTTCGTAGGTCCATCTGGATGTGGTAAATCCACAACCTTACGTATGATCGCCGGATTAGAAGAAATCTCTAAAGGTGACTTCTATATTGATGATAAACGCGTGAATGATGTACCTCCAAAAGACCGTGATATTGCAATGGTTTTCCAAAACTATGCATTATATCCTCATATGAGTGTATATGATAATATGGCTTTTGGACTAAAGCTTCGTAAATTTGATAAAGCTGAAATCGATCGCCGCGTTAAAGATGCAGCACGTATTCTTGGTCTCGAGGAATATTTAAATCGTAAACCAAAAGCTCTTTCCGGCGGTCAACGTCAGCGTGTTGCATTGGGCCGTGCTATCGTTCGTGACGCAAAAGTTTTCCTTATGGATGAGCCTTTGTCTAACCTGGATGCTAAATTGCGCGTACAAATGCGTGCTGAAATCGCTAAGCTTCATCAAAGATTAAATACAACTACAATTTATGTAACACATGACCAAACAGAAGCAATGACAATGGCTACTCGTCTGGTAGTTATGAAAGACGGCTTCATCCAACAAGTCGGTGCACCGAAAGACGTTTATGAAAATCCAGAAAACATCTTTGTAGGTGGATTTATCGGATCTCCTGCCATGAACTTTATTAATGGTAAATTAGAAGATGGATATTTTGTAACCGGCAGCACTCGCATCGCCGTACCTGAAGGTAAATTAAGCTATTTGCGTAAACAAGACTATATAGGTAAAGACGTTGTCCTTGGCATTCGTCCTGAGGATATCCATGATGAACCTATATTCATGGATGCATCCCCAGAAACTACAGTCAGCTGCATAATTGAAGTGGCAGAATTAATGGGTGCTGAAACGATGCTTTATACTCAAATTGAAGGTCAATCCATCGTAGCACGTATCGATTCCCGTTCTGATATCAGTCCAATGGATACCATTAAATTAGGATTAGATATCAACAAAGCACACTTCTTTGATAAAGACACTGAGTTAAGAATTCGCCCATAATTAATTATAAAAACTCAAAGCCAAATCTCTCGGGATTTTGGCTTTTTTGTTTCCTGATATGGCTTTAATTCAGTTTTCAGGAATTATAATTATTCTCAAATATACATTTCGTGAATAGATACTACCTCGTCGTTTCCACATTGACTGCAGGATAAAAGATGTTTGCATATATTTTGTCTTACCGATTGAGGATCTCCGTCCGTTTGTTTTTGTATATTGGTTTCCAGGTATGCACTATAGTCGTCATAGTAATCCATTACCTTCCCAAAGTCCTCCATATTTATATCACAATTTTTACATAAGTATTCTATAGAAGTTAGACCATTACATAAAGGACATTCCATATTATCCTCTCCAAACCTTTTCTTTTCCTTAGCGTTTCACCCATGAGATTTTTTATGTTCATGGAATCCAGATAATATTTTCCTGCTTGTACACCCTTACGAATATTATCAACTCCAGCTTTTACCTTTTTATATCTATGTATAAATTAAAGTGTGACCTTCCATACTAGCTAGTAGAAAGACGCACTCACATCAATGGGTCAAGCCGTTTAGGGCTTAGGAGATTTCATACGATAATCTCCTGTATGTCGGTTCAAATCCGACTGACCCAGCCAAATAAATCATTTTTTTAAAGGAGATTAACATCATGGCTCAAAACAGCTCAAACAATAACTCTAATCAATTGGTTGCTCCAGGTGCAGCAGAAGCAATCAATCAAATGAAATACGAAATATCTACTGAGTTTGGAGTACAACTTGGTGCTGAAACAACAGCTCGCGCAAACGGATCTGTTGGAGGGGAAATCACAAAAAGACTTGTTCGTATGGGTGAACAACAAATCAGCGGCAGATCTCAATCTTAATTAAAAATTTCATATAAAATGGCTAAAACCCCCTTCCGAACAATTCGGAAGGGGGTTACGAATGTTTTTAGGATTTTTGTTTGACCATATCTTTTGGATTTACCCATTGATCAAATTCTTCCTCAGTTAAATAACCCAATTTCAAGGCTGTTTCTTTTAACGTACTGTTATCTTTAAAGGCAAGCTTAGCAATTTCAGCTGCTTTCTCATAGCCTATATGCGGGTTTAGTGCCGTTACGAGCATAAGGGAGGACTCTACATTTTTTTGAATGCTTTCAATATTAGCCTCAAGTCCAACCAGGCAATTAACCCTGAAGGATTTAAGCGAATCTGACAATAATCTGGAAGATTGCAGGAAATTATAAGCAATCACGGGTTTAAATACATTTAATTCGAAATTCCCCTGGCTTGCAGCAAATCCAATGGATGTATCATTTCCCAATACTTGAACAGCTACCATTGTTAAAGCTTCACTTTGCGTCGGATTTACTTTACCAGGCATAATCGAACTCCCAGGTTCATTTGCAGGAATGGTAATCTCCCCAATACCACTGCGAGGGCCGCTTGCCAACCAGCGTATATCATTGGCCACCTTCATCGCATCCATAGCCAAAGCTTTTAATGCACCATGCGCATAAACAATCTCATCATGGCTGGTCAATGCATGAAATTTGTTTGGTGAAGAAATGAAGTTATAACCGGTTTGTTCAGATATATATCCCGCTGTTTTATCCCCAAATTCGAGATGGGCATTAATGCCTGTACCAACAGCAGTACCTCCTATCGCAAGGCTAAGCAGCTTCTCGGCACTTTCCCTAATCATCTGTTCTGAACGTTCAAAACTGAATCTCCATCCGCTTATTTCCTGGCCAAGTGTTAATGGTGTAGCATCCTGCAGGTGAGTACGTCCAATTTTAACAATTCCCATAAACTCCTGCTCTTTTTCTTGAAGTACTTTCCTAAAAGCAATAATTTCAGGCAAAACATTTTTATGTATAGTTTCATAAGCTGCAATATGTAAAGCCGTTGGGTATGTATCATTGGAGCTTTGAGACATGTTTACATCATCATTAGGGTGCAGCGTTGCTTCAAACCCATTATTCTCCAGCCATTCATTCCCTTTACGTGCTACTACTTCATTCACATTCATATTGCTTTGGGTTCCACTTCCAGTTTGCCAAACTTTTAGAGGAAATTGACTATTTAAATTTCCTGCGATAATCTCATCACATACGTATGATATCGCATTCTTTTTTTCTTCCGATAAATTACCTAAATCAAAATTGGAATAAGCAGCTGCTTTTTTTAGGTGGGCAAAGGCATATACAATCTCAATTGGCATTAATTCTTGTCCAATTTTAAAATTGTTGCGGCTACGCTCTGTTTGAGCCCCCCAATAGCTATCAGCTGGAACACGCACTTCTCCCATCGTATCTTTTTCAATCCGATATTCCACCTTCATCATCCCCTATAAAGTATTATCTTACTATTAAGAACATACTCTCTATTATAGCAGATGGTCAAATGATAGCGCTTAAATCTAGCCCCCTTGACTGTTAGCTTTTAGGAGATATTAGGTTTACGTATCCCAAAGCATGTGCCCGATAAAAAAGCCTAAAGTCATGATACTAGCTATAGCAAGCGTTACAGTATAATCAATCATTTTCCCTACCTCCTCATATCCTTATAATGATAAAAATAGCACATTTAACTCTGGGCTGACCGGTTAAAAAATGAAAATATTTTACAATTCTATGACTATCACTCATGTTGATTCCAATCCATCATTAATTTCCCACGTTATCTATATTTTGTTTAATTAATTTAACACAGGGTAAATAGTATATAAATTAGCTCAATAACAGAGGAAAAGGTGAGACAAAATGCAAAAATATGAAATCGGTTCTTCTGAACTTTCCATTCAAAAACAAATAACACTTCCACAATTAATGTGTATAGCACAATATGCGAAAAACTTTAATGGAACAATCAAATTGGTAAGGAATACACAAGAAATTAACGTAAAGGATATTTCTTCTTTAACAGCTTTTTTCCTAACATTAGGTACGGATGCACATGTTAAAGTCCTTGTTAAAGGCGAAAATGCTCAAGGGGCAATTGAGCAAATCGAAACAATATGTCTGACAGAAAATACTGAGTTAACACCCTCTATGTCTTAATTACAGCATAGTAGAAAAGCCCATTTGAGACCGTAAAATTTACGATTTCAAATGGGCTTTTTTCATTCCTATTGAATATGGAAGGCAACTTATTTTTTAATTAATTTTTCCAGCGATTGATCCATTCATCAAAGTTTTTCTGAATCTTTTCCTTTTGCTCAATCCAATAGTTTTTAAAACGGTTCTTTTCTACTTCCTTTTCCATATCATCTATTGTTGGAACATCAAATGTTTGATTTTCGACATTTTGTAAGGCTTTTGTCATGATTTCCTGAAAAACAATATTTGCACCGCTTATTTTATCTTTGTAAAGATACTGATTGGCTGTTGTTTTATCATAGCCCATCCACACGGCACCAACGAGGTTGGGAGAATAACCGACAAACCATTGGTCCTTTACCGCGTCCTGTCTAGACACATTATCTACCTGAGTTGAACCTGTTTTTCCAGCGATATCTCTATTTTCAACCTTTGCATTTGTTCCAGTTCCACCTTCATAATCAACCACACCCTTTAGCATGGCAGTCATATTTTTTGCTACTTCCTTGGTCGTTACTTTAATTTTTTTCCCTTTAAAGACAGCAACTTCTTTGCCGCTCGCATCTACAATCTTCCGGATAAGGTGTGCTTCCTGACGTACACCTCCATTTGCAAATACAGAATAGGCTGAAGCCATCTGCAGTGGAGATACTCCCTCGTTTAGCCCACCTAAAGCAAGACCCAGTGTTCGGTCATTCTTTCCAAGTTTAATGCCAAATTTCTCTGCATAATCCATTCCAGCTTGTATGCCTATTTCATTCAAAAGCCAGACTGCAGGGATATTTTTCGATTTATACACAGCCTCGAACATCGGAACTTCTCCTTCATACTGATCATTATAATTCTTCGGTGAATAACCTCCTGCAAATTCCATCTCCGTATCTTTAATCAAATCTGTAGGTTTATATCCTTTTTCAAGGGCAGGTGTATAAACTGCGAGCGGCTTCATCACTGAACCTGGCTGGGCTTTTAATTGTGTCGCTCTGTTATATCCAAGAAAAACATGCTCTCCCCTTCCCCCAATAAGGGCTCTGACACCGCCAGTCTTTGGATCAAGCAAAACGGCACTGCTTTGTACTAATTCATCTGCATTTGAACCTTTTGCAAACAAATCATCTTGTTTATATACTTCTTCCATATCTTCCTGCATACCTTGATCTAGTTCTGTGTATATTTTATATCCACCTGTTAACAACTCGTCCTGCTTTATTCCATATGTTTTGTCAGCTTCCATAATCACCTGGTCAACATAGTAGGGAAACATTCCTTTTAAGGGATCGCTTAACTCTGTGAAACTTATTTCTTCTTCAGCTGCTGATTCCCTCTCTTCACTCGTAATAAACCCACTATTTTCCATATGAACCAACACTACTTCTTGCCTTTTTTTTGCCGCCTCAAAGTTTTTATAAGGATCCAGAACAGAGGGAGCATGTATTAAACCAGCTAACAAAGCTGCCTCAGATAGATTGACCTTTTCGATTTCTTTTCCAAAATATACTTTGCTGGCATTTTGAATTCCCCAAGCGCCATGCCCAAAATAAATTTGATTTAAATACATCTCCATGATTTCATCTTTTGAGTATTCACGTTCAATCTGGCTGGCTATCGAAACCTCCTTCAGCTTTCTCTTCAAGGTTTGTTCAGGCGTTAAAAGTGTTATTTTTGCTAGTTGCTGCGTGATAGTACTTCCACCCTGAACAACAGTTCCTGCAGTGAAATTCTCATATGCTGCTCGAATAATCCCTATATAATCAATCCCACTATGTTCATAAAAACGTCGGTCTTCTATTGATATAACAGCATCAATCACATGCTCTGGAATCTGATTAATTGAAACCCCTTCTGTCTTATTTGCTGAAATTTTACTAGCCTCTTCTCCATCCATATCATAAATGATGGTTGGCTGCATAAGCTCAGTTTTCAGATGAGACAAATCAACTTCCTGATTTAAGAGCAGATAAAGGAATGAACTTATGATAAGGGCTATGAACGATAGACCAAGCAGAAGAATGTGTACTAAACGAGAATGGTCAAATATTTTTAAAAACTTATAACCCATCCAATTCTCATCCTCTCTAAAAATCAACTAAATTTCTATCCATTGTTACATATTATACACAAAAAATAAAAAACAACTGATAGACAGTTGTTTTAGGTTTACCTATATCTTTCACTTGTTAATCTCATTATTCGAGTTTCCAATTTCTTTATGCAATGTTTCCATATACATATAAACAATTTGCTTTAATTTTACATCTGCTCCCAAAACATCCAAGTGAGTTAAGCATTTTTTAATAATTGGGTGAATATCCTGGGGTTGTTTTTCATCTAACATCCTCATCACCTCTTTTTTCTATAATACAAGAATACAAGATATTTGCTGGTATGACCATTGGTCTTTTGGCATATTTATCTATTTTTCGAACTTCTAAATAGGTAATCTTGATTTGACCCTATTTCACAACAAATTAAGACTAATTTTCCGAATTATCACAAAAATAACATACCTACTCTTTTAAGGCATAAGGTCACTATATAGGATATTGGATTGACAGGTTCCCTTGCCTGATGTTTCCAAAAGCCAAATAAAGGATAAATAATAACGAGTGCAAATAAAATGAAGGGACTGAGTTATATGTTTAACCATATATTGGTGGCGTTCGACGGCTCAGATTCGGCTAAATTGGGTTTATCAATGGGATTAAATTTTTGTAAGAGTAAAGAGAACTCCTTATTATCAGTAGTTTATGTTTATGAAGAAAATAATGAAGGATTAATTCCTGAGAATACATTTGTAGCCTCAACCAATAGCACATTTTACGCAGACTCCAGCCAGGGGCAGGCAATCGTTCCAGAAACTAATTCTTTAATAAACAATAACTCTGCGAATAACAATCGACTTGAGGAAATTGAACGCTATGTAAACAGCTTGGAAGGTAATAATCTTATCCATTCACATTTTGTAGTACTTGAAGGGACAATTGATGATATGATTCTTCAATATGCTGAAAAAGAGGGAGTCGATTTAATTATTGTCGGCAATAGCAGCACTACCGGTCTTCGTAAATTGTTTCTCGGCAATATCTCTGAAAAAATCATTAAAAATGCCTCATGTCCTGTGTTAGTGGCAAAATAATTAATTGTTCCTTAACTATATAAGGCCTCCTGCCTCATAGAGAGCAAAAGGAGGCCATTTATTTTGCTAGAAAATCCAAATCTAAAAAAATCATCAAACTAAAAAAAGAGACATTCCAGGCAACTTCATACAAACGTACGTTCAACAGGAATCTCTCAATATCAGAGTATTATTGCAACACTTTATTAACCAATTCTTTATATTTATTATGTGCATCATTCTCGTTTAATGAACTATAGATTCGATACTGATCCCCATCTAAAATACGATAGTGCTCACTAATCATATTTTGCTGCAGAACATACCCGCCATCATTAAGAATATCTTTCCACCATACCTTACCGCCAAGCATTTTTTCTTTCCTGTAATCAATTCTTTCTCTTGAAACCGTTTCAATGACCTCGAGAGGGTCCCCGCCAAATAAAGTCTGCACTGTTAATGTTTCACGAAATAATGAAACGACAGCCACGACAGTAGTCCAGCTTGCTTCATTACGCTCTTTTTCAATTTGTACCAATGTTTTTTTAGAAATACCGATTATTTCGGCCATCTTGTCTTGTGTATAATCAACTTCCACACGGATTAATCGCATACGTTCAGATATTAGACGAATAATTTCATCCTTACTCATAATCATCCCACTTCCCATCAATATAAAATATAATATTTATACTCCAAATTTAATGTTCACTACTATCATTATAATAGAAATAAATGGAAGATAGGTATTATTATGTATAAATTTACTAATTTTTTTATATTCTCTTCTTCTTTTTACATAAAACTGCTTTCTATTAATTAAAAAGGATGATAGAACTATAACTCTTTCAGGAGCTAAGCCAAGATGGGTCGGGTTCAAGTACATGGAATGAGAAAAACTCAAAAAGACTTTCGACTATGTCGAGAGCCCTAAATTCAAATTATTAATCTTTTTAGGAATGATGTACAGATTTCCGCAAGATAACCCGTGGTGCTGCTGCAAATAATAGCATCATTACCATTCCGCTTACAATAACACTTGGCAGCATATAGGATAAATTATAAAACAATGAGAAAACTGCGACTGATTGGCCATCTGCTGCGCCAGTTCCAAAGAAAACCATTCCAGCAATAAAGTGTGCAAAAAAACGCATCGTACTTCCCAGTAGTATTCCTAAAACAATAATACCTGATGTTTTAATATCCTTTTTGCCAATTCGTTCTCTATCTGCATATTTAAATACAATCCCAGCTAAGCCAACAACCGTATAAGCGACAATATAATCGAGAAAACCTTGTACAGGATGCATGATATAAGCAGTTCCTGATAGAATTTGTAGCAAACCCAACAGTAATCCTGTGGTTACGCCACCTTTAACACCCCATCGATAAGCCATTAAAAAAACAGGTACCATAGCGATTGACACGCTGCCACCCTGCGGCCATAAACTAAAAGATACAACAGTGGCCAACAAATCAAAAATAAATGCCAAAGCAGAAAAAACAGCAATTTCCACCATAAATAATAATCGTTTGTTTCTCATCTTACTTCCCCTTTCTAATCAAGAGCTCCTGAATCGTAACCTCCATCTTGATCGGGCATCCAAAAATGCAAAAAAGCAATGCTCGCACAAAAATGGCTCGCATTGCTTACATTACATTCATTCAGCCACATTCCTACGCTAGTGCTAACTAACAGGTTCGAAGGGTCAGAACTCGATCGTTCACTCTCAGCCATAGGCTCCCCTTGTGGAATACTATTCATTTCTTACATCGTACTAATTTTTCCATACATTAGCAAGTATTATTAATCCAAATCTAACTAAGCAGTCATTTCTTCTATTTTTATTGTATCTGCTTTATCTTCTTTTTCTTCACGTTTCTTTTCAGATTCGGCAATAATTACAGCACAAGATGCATCTCCAGTAATATTAACTGCTGTTCTCGTCATATCAAGTAAGCGATCAATACCGAGGATCAAACCTACACCCTCAACTGGAAGGCCAACCTGGCCAAGAACCATAGTCAACATGATTAATCCTACACCCGGCACACCTGCTGTTCCAATACTTGCAAGAACAGCTGTCAGGATGACAGTAATTAATTGCGTCATTGTAAGGTCCACACTATATGCCTGGGCAATAAATACAGTAGCAACCCCTTGCATAATAGCAGTTCCATCCATATTAATGGTAGCGCCAAGCGGCTGCACAAAGCTGCTGATACTTTTTGGTACATTCAGCTCTTTTTGTGTAAGCTCCATAGCTACCGGCAAAGTTGCACTGCTCGACGAAGTACTAAACCCGACTGTCATAGCTGGGAAAAACTTTTTGAAAAACTCTATTGGATTACGTTTCGCGAATATTGCAATCGCTCCCCCGTATATGACAATTGTATGAGCCAATAATGCCAAAAGAACTACGATCATATAAAGACCCATATTTTTAATAGCCGGAAGACCTTGGCTTCCGACAGCAGTTGCTATTAAGGCAAATGTTGCATAAGGTGCTGCCTTCATAATTAGGTTAACTAAATACATCAGTACTTCATTACCTTGCTCCAAAAGGTTGATAATACCTTTTGTTTTTTCTCCAAGAGCCGTAATTGCGATCCCAAAGAAAATAGACATTACAATTACCTGAAGCATATTTCCATCCGCCATTGCCTGAATTGGATTCTTTGGAATGATATTAATGAGAGTTTCAGTTATAGAAGGGGCTGTAGTGGCTGTATATTCAGCTGAGGCAATATCAAAATTACCTCCGTTCCCTGGTTTAATGACTAAGGCCAGGAATATACCAATTGTGATAGCAAATGCAGTCGTTGAAAGAAAATAAAGAATGGTTTTACCACCAATTCTGCCGAGTTTTTTAGGATCCCCTAAACCCGCCGTACCTAGAGTAATTGAGATAAGTACAATAGGAACAACCAGCATGGTAATAGCGTTAATGAACAGACTGCCGATTGGTGAAAATACTAAAGCATTTAAGATTTCAAATGATTGAGGTGAAAAAATGTTAAGCATCAATCCAACAATCGCACCAAAAAACAATCCTAATATAATTTTAACTGTAAGGTTCATAGATGTCCTCCTTCAATTATCTATTAGAAAAAATCTACTATACTCCACATAAAAGGAGAATTTAACGAAAAAACACCCCACAAATTAGAATGGTTTTTCTTATTTCTATATAATAATAGTAGATTATTCCTAAGATGACAATGGAAAGAATTACAGGGAGGTGTGTACAATCTTACTCTTAGCTTGAGTGAGGGCCTGTTTTTCCTCGTTTTGTCCCTTGATCACATAAATATAAATTTTTATATTTCCGTCTTTTCTGCATATCCTCATACAACAGCAAAAAAAGACGCATACATGCGTCTTCTGTGAAATGATCGTATTTTTAACTAATATGTATGTATGAGATTGATTAATGACTTTTTAGTTCTACTTCCTTCTTGGACTCAGATGCTTCCTCAGCCATTAATTCATGACCCAAATCAGAGAACCCTGAAATAAATACATTTGAAAATATTTCATTACGTGATTTTGTCTTTTCAATGATAATTCCCTGCACCTTAAATTTAGATACGATATCCATACACACTATCTCCACCTCTAATTTATACTAATCCATACAAATATACCCTTATATTAATCCCTCAAACCAAAATACAAGCATTTTATTTGACATTTATATCTGTTTTATTTACTAACTGATTTTATGTAAATAACACTATAATTATGTTACTTATGTAAATAATTCCACAACTTAAATTTTACTAAATTGCTGAAAAAAAGATAGTCCCAAATTTCATATTTATTGAAAATATAGTCAAATTATTAAATTAGGAATAAAAACAAATGCTATTCATTTATAAATTTAATATAATGGATAGTAATAACTCTTTTTCAAATACTTCTCTTTTATAATCCAAGGGGTGATTCACATGGGAAGTTGATGACCAAAAACATTCATATAGTCGATCTTTTATATTTAAACCATTTAGCTGATAGCAGCTTATTACTACAGGAGGTGACTCCTTGACCGTCATAAACGGTTAAAGGAAATTTATTGGACATATGGAATTTGGTTTTTATAGCCATTTTGATTGCATTAACCGCATTTTTTGTTGCATCGGAGTTCGCAATTGTTAAAATTCGTTCTTCACGGATAGATCAATTACTTGAAGAAGGAAATAAAAAGGCAATAAGTACAAAAAAAATCATCACAAATCTGGATGAATACTTGTCTGCCTGTCAGCTTGGCATAACGATGACAGCACTGGCACTTGGCTGGATCGGAGAAGAAACCTTTGCCACTATCATATCTCCAGTAATATCATTCTTGACATTACCGGATGCTGTTGCCAAAACACTGACCATCATTCTCTCTTTTATGTTAATTACATTTATTCACGTAGTCATTGGTGAATTGGCACCAAAGACTGTTGCCATTCAAAAAGCGGAATCAATTGCTCTTCTTACTTCAAAGCCACTTATGACTTTCTATAAAATCATGTATCCTTTTATATGGGCTCTTAACGGGTCAGCAAGGCTGATTGCCAAATCAGTCGGAGTTGAACCCGCATCAAAATATGAGATTGCACATACAGAAGAAGAACTGCAAATTATTTTGTCTGAGAGTTTGAAGAGCGGCGAAATTAATCAATCTGAGTTTAAATATGTGAACAATATATTTGAATTTGATAACCGAATTGCAAAAGAAATTATGGTACCACGAACAGAAATGATTTCCTTATCAAAAGATGACCTCGTAAAGGAATTTATTGATGTATTTCATGCTGAGAAATTCACTCGTTATCCTATTATTGATGGAGATAAGGATCACATCATTGGATTAGTAAATGTAAAAGAAATACTGACAGATATCGTCCAGCATAAACAGGTGACAACTGTCACTCTTGATCCCTACATTAGGCCGATAATCCGTGTCTTAGATACCATGCCGATTCATGACTTATTAGTCAAGATGCAAACTGAACGCATTCACATGGCTGTTCTGATGGATGAGTATGGCGGAACTTCAGGTTTAGTCACTATTGAAGATATAGTTGAAGAAATTGTTGGAGAAATCCGCGACGAATTCGATGCTGACGAGATACCTGAGATTCGTAAAAATCCAGACGGCTCCTATATCGTTGATTCAAAAGTACTTATCAGTGAAATTAATGACTTGCTTGGAACTAATTTGGATGACTCAGATATTGATACAATCGGCGGATGGGTTCTAACCGAAAATTATGATGCCAAGTTGGGGGATACGATTGACCTCGAAGGATATGAAGTAACCATCATCGATATGGAAGACCATCATATCCATTATGTTGAAATTAAGCAAAAGGTTAAAGAATATCAGATAATCGGTATACCACAAAAAAACGTCGCTGAAGAAGATAATGTCCTCTTCTCTTAATATTTAAATTATTTATAGAACACCAACCAACAAACCGCTTCTCCAAATTGGAATTTAATTTCCTTAGAGAAGCGGTTTTTATAATGTATGCCTCTTTTCCTGATTAGCTACAAGATCCTTTCGAGCTAGCTTATTTACTTCAGGAAAACAAAATTAAGCAGAACCTTAACAGGTCCTGCTCAATCATTACTCGGTTATAACAGTCGTTTTCGTCTTATACAATCTATAGAGCCTTACAATATTTTTGGTGATCGTTTTTACAACAGCATAGGTCGGCACGGCTAATATCATCCCCATTATACCAGCTAAACTTCCTGCAACCAATAATATCAAGATAATGGTCAATGGATGAATATTAAGTGATTTCCCAATAATCAACGGAGAAATCAGATTACCATCAATTTGTTGAACTATTACAATCACTAAGATGACCAAAATAGCTGTTAGCGGCGATTGGAATAGACCGACTACCACTGCCGGTGCAGCCCCAATAAACGGGCCTACATAAGGAATAATGTTTGTAATTGCAATTACTAATCCCAGCGTCAGTGCATATGGTAAATCCAGTATTAAGAAACCGATAAAACAACACGTACCGACAAAAATACAGACAATAATTTGTCCCTGTATATAGCTTGCCAATGTCTCAGAGGTTTCCTGAATAATAACCATTCCTTCTTTTCTAAAAGAAGATGGTAAAAATCTCATGATTGCATTGGGAAGTTTATTCCCATCCTTCAACATATAAAACAGGATGAACGGAACTGTTATGATAATTAATGTCAGATTTGTGATAAAGGAGAAGACGGCCGAGACTCCAGTCGTTATATTCTTTGTCACAGTGGTTGTGAATTCAAGCAATCTGTCCTTCAGTTCGTCTATTTTAACTATATCCTGTTGAATTACATAATTAACCAAAGGGGAATCAGATGCATCCTCAATGATTCTTCCAATATCATCAATGATTTTAGGCGTATTCTCGACTATATCTGTTATTTGATTCGAAACGATTGGCCCAACTGTTGCTCCACCAAATATAAATAAACCAATCAGGGCTATGTATACGATCAAGATTCCAATGATTTTTGGTACTTTCCGCTTTATCATAAATTTTAAAAGTGGATTTAATAAATAAAACAGAAATCCTGAAATCAAAATTGGGAAAAAAAGCGTAGATATGAAGATCCCAATCGGATTAAATAAGAAGGAAATTTTTGTACTTACGAATATAATCAATAACAGTAACAAGATTTCCAATGTCCAAAAATGTAATTTTGATTTCAATTGTATCCTCCTCTCCTCATATTCGGTTATTCCCCATTATATCGTATTTATTCGTTAGAAAAAACATTCCCATTAATATAATGTTTTAATACATTAGATGTCATACTTTTTATAAAAATCTGTTTTCCTACTGATTGTTGTATAATATTGGTAAGGCGGTGTTTAAATTGAAGAACTACACAGTGATGTTTCTGTTGCTATTTGTTGCAAGTATCGCAGGTGGTATGGCACTAAAAAACATTTTCGGATTTTCAATGTTAGTTGGAGTTGGGTTAGCATTCATATTTTTGCTTTGTTCAGCTTTTTCACTAAGCATAAACAACCATAAGAACCAAAACACAGAAATGGGAGATGAAATTAGAAGATTGTCTTAATATTCAATTCCCGAACTTTGAAAAGGGTATAACAATTCACCAGCTATTACGGAGTATGGATAGAGAAACATAATGATGAGATTTTCAAATATCATATTATGAGTTATGACCCGGGAGTTAGTTTCCATTCGGCATTTTATCCTAAGATGTCAATTACAGCCGTAATATGTTCTAACAAATCTAAAGGTGCATATGATATTACGCAGGAAATTGAGAAGGAAATTTTAACCCTTTGGAATCATAGAAAGAGTAACTCAGGTTGAAGTGAGGTTAATCCATAACAATGTTTAATGTAGAATTAATGGACTTATAGAAAAATACTATGTAAAGGAGTGACACTATAGTGGAAACAGTGAAGCCAGAGGTGGAAACATCGAATTTTGTAGATATCTTTACGAATGTTTTACCTTTTTTTCTATTGGCGGTAATGATTTTAATTATTATCGCTATTATATATATTGTTAAGATTTTTAAGCGTTATCTAACTAACAGTAAAATAGTTGAGCAAAAACTAAAGCTGATAGAAACAGATATACAGGAGACTAAACAACGTCTTGACCGAATTGAAAAAAATCTTAAATAAAATTTAATATATTTTTTTAGTATGCTAGCTAGGGGCTTCAACAAAGTAATGACAGCACAAAAGCTGTCTTTTTTTATTGAGATATCAGCAATATACTATTAGAAAAGAACTAATACAAATAAACCGGAACTTTTATGTTCCGGCTCTATCTCCAGCTTTGTTTAGAACGCCCAATTCCCTTTTCGGAAAATAGGTTCTTTTGTTCCATCTGCCAATTCTCCATCAATGTCCATTTCAGCAGAACCAATCATAAAATCAACATGATTAATACTTATATTGACACCATCATTCGCTAATTGATCTTCATTCATCTCTTTGCCTCCTTCAAGACAAAAAGCATAGCCTGAGCCAATAGCCAAGTGATTGGATGCATTTTCATCAAAGAGAGTATTATAGAATAAAATATTTGTATCAGAGATTGGTGACTGATGAGGTACTAGGGCAACTTCACCAAGATAGCGAGATCCTTCATCAGAGTCAAGAAGATTCTTAAGAACATTCTCACCTGTTTCTGCCTTTACATCTACAACTTTCCCTTTTTCAAATGTTAACGTGAAATTGTTAATGACATTTCCGCCATAGCTTAAAGGCTTCGTGCTTGTAACAGTTCCATTCACGCCTTCTTTATAAGGAACCGTAAAGACTTCCTCTGTTGGCATATTAGCCATAAACGATATACCTTTTGAATTCACACTACCGGCTCCGCACCATATATGTTTATCAGACAGCTCAATGGATAAATCTGTTCCTGGCGCTTTATAATGAAGAACTTTATATTTTTTTGAATTTAAATAGTCTGCTTTTGTACGCAGGGTTTCATCGTGTTCCTTCCAAGCAGCAACTGGATCCTCACTATCTACTCGGACTGCTTTAAAAATCGCATCCCAAAGTAATTCCACACTGTTTTCGGAATCAGGGAAAATCTTGTCAGCCCAGGCCTTCCCTGCAGCAGCTGTTACACACCAGCTCACTTTATCAGATTGTGTAGCTTGTCTAAATTTATTTAATGCAGTGCCTGCCGCTTTTTGAAAGCTAGCAATTCGATTCGGATCGATTCCTTTTAATAGGTCAGGACTCTGAGAAACAATTGATAGGAAAGCACCACCTTTTTCTACCAACTCCTCTCGTTGAGCCACTATCCATTGCGGAAATTCATTAAAGGCTTCATCTGGAGCCAATTCATATTTGATTCTGCTAACCTCTTCATCAGCCCAATCCACGTATACATGCTTTGCACCGGCTTCATAAGCTTTTTTAACAACTTGGCGTGTAAACGATGCTGATTCAATTGAGGATGAGATTACCAAAATTTGCCCTTCTTGAATATTGACTCCCACTTTAACAACCAATTCTGCATATTTGTTTAATTTTTGTTCAAAATTCATTCTTTCAGCTCCTTTAAAACATCATTCCCATTCGTTACTATTTTACCACTCCTTGTTGGAATACACAGTTGAACGAATTGGTTTTTTTGAAAAATTATAAAAAAAGAGAATACCTTTATCAATACTGGTTATTATCACTTGATTCAGTAACTGGACTTCCCGCTGTTCTTTGTTTAATCATACTCAGGAAATTTTCCACTGTCTTTGCCAGATATCTTTCTTTGGACCAAATAACACCCACCGTAGATGTTAAATCTTTTTCTTGAAGCTGATAACTGTATAATTGGTGTGTATCATATGTCTTTACAACTGATTCCGGTACAACAGTGACCCCAAATCCCTGCTTTACCAATTGAAGTAATAGCTTGATGTCTGAGCATTCGCTTTTCACTAACGGTTTTATGTGCAGCCTTGAGAATTCACTGACAATCATTTTGTAGATTCCTAAACCTTCATTGCTTGGTAGAATTAATGGTTTTTTACTAATGCTTTTTAAAGAAACGATTGTTTCAGAGCTCTCTATTTTTTCATTTGTTAAATAAACAAATGGCTCTGTTTTAATGGGCAGTATATTCACCTCATGAGACTCAATTGGAAAGATGACATATCCAATGTCAAGCAGCCCCTCCTTAATCATTTTCGTCAATTCCACTGAATTCCCTTGATAAACGGTGTAATAAACATTAGGATATTTTTGATGAAAGTCATTTAGATAACCTGCTAATTGATAATCAGAAAATGTATTTACTCCAATGCGGAGATTACCACTTAATCCTTCCACCATTTCTTTCGTTTCAGTTATCATTTCTTCAAATACTCTAATGATATCCACTGCTTTTTGATAGAGAGAGGCTCCTGCCTGAGTTAATTCAAGAGTGTTTCCTTTCCTATTAAAAAGGACAACTTCTAATTCATCTTCCATTCTCTTTAATTGTTGACTGAGCGGCGGCTGAGCCATATGCAATCGTTTTGCCGCTCTAGTAATTTGTTTTTCTTCTGCAATGGCTACAAAATAGCGTAACTGTTTTATATCCATATCCTGTCCTCATTTCCGTTATATCAAAAAGATATACTTATCATACAAAATAAATATTTTTCATATATTACACACAATGATAGCATGGGAAGGTAGCTTTTTAAAAAGGAGAACGACACATCATGGAAAAATTATTTAAATTGGATGCGCACGGTACTACCATAAAACGTGAAATCCTCGCTGGCTTTATTTCTTTTATCACCATTGTTTATATCGTAATTGTCAATTCCAAAATCCTATCAGAAGCCGGAATACCATATGACGCAGCTATGATTGGAACTATACTTACCTGTGTATTCGGTTGCATGATTATGGGACTTTGGAGTAATACTCCCATCATCGTCGTCCCGGGCATGGGAATTAACGCAATGTTCACATATACAATCGTTATCAATGGTAACTATAGCTGGCAGGAAGCACTTGGAATTGTTTTTCTTTCAGGTGTACTTTTCATGCTTATTGCGTTCACACCGTTAGCTAAAAAAATTACTGAAGCAATCCCGCATTCCTTAAAAGCAGGAATTACAGTTGGGATTGGAATTTTATTAATGTTTATAGGGTTTGAGCAAAGCGGAATTATCGTTTCCTCACCTGAAACTATTGTTGCTCTTGGTGACTTAACAAATGCGGAAACCTTGTTAACCATTCTTGGTCTTATAATTACCTTTATTCTATTTACTCGTAATATTCCTGGAAATCTCCTAATCAGTGTCGCTATCATCACCATCCTGGCCATCTTTCTTGGAGTGGTAAACCTTGATGGGTTTGAATGGACTCAACCATCATTTAACTCGTATGGAGAAGTTTTTGGAGCCATGTCATTTACCAATATCTTCTCAATCGGTTTTCTGTTAACTTCTTTTTCAATGGCCATGGTTGTAACCTTTGAAAATATTGGGTTAATTCATGCACATACTGTATCTATAAAACAACCCGAGAAAAATAATAAAGCCCTTAAAGCTAACGCTCTATCTGTCCTGTCATGCGGTATATTCGGGTCAAGCCCGACTGTTGCCACTGTGGAAACAGCAGCAGGGATTACAGCAGGCGGACGAACAGGATTAACAGCTGTCACTACAGGCTTGTTCTTTTTTGCTTCATTATTTTTATTACCTATAATTAAAATCATTCCAAATGCAGCTATATCCCCTATTTTGATTTTAATTGGGGCATTAATGATTCAAAATATAACGGAAATTGATCTGAATGACTTAACTGAGAGTTTCCCTGCTTTATTGGTGATTGTTTTAATTCCATTAACATTCAGCATTGCCAATGGAATGGCTATAGGATTCATAGCCTATCCATTAATTAAGCTATTTTTAGGAAAAAAACGCGATGTTTCAGTACCACTTTATATTATTGCTCTATTATTTACGCTCAATTTTGTCTTTCAATATACATCCATATAAGAAACAAACCGGACAGGTGTTAGATGGCTGTCCGGTTTGTTAATGTTAATTAAATCTTGAACGTGGATAACTAAAATTTCGGTAAAACAGAACGAAAAAAGGCCAATTTACAATTAACATGTAAATTGGCCTTCGTTTATTCTGGAAAGTATGGATTTAAATGAATGAGCACTTCTTCAATATGGTCAAATTTCTCCTTTAGAGAATTCTTAATCTCTCTTGATAGGTCATGACCTTCTTTAATTGTTTTATCCTGGTCAATGGAGATACGAATATCCATTATTATGTAGTGACCATGTTCTCTTGCCCTTATTCGGTCAATACGTCTGACTTCCTCAAAACTAAGGATAACAGCCTCAAATTGCTCCATCATTTCCGGCTGTACATTGCGTTCGATTAGAATATGGAAGGCTTCTGTCAGCATTTCCCTTGCAATTTTAAAAATCAAATAGGCTACAAATATACTCGCGACTTTATCCCCATATAAGAGAAAGGTAATTCCTAATTTATCCCCAAGATAAGATAAAAGTATACCTATTGCTGCAGCCAGCGATGCCACTATATCTGCCTGGTGATCATATGCTACCGCTTCAATCGCTTTACTGTTTACCCGTTTGCCGACATTCATGGAATAACGGAATAAGCATTCTTTCGTTACATAAGAAAATAAAGCAATCCAGAAGGCAATCATGCTTGGAGTTTCAATAGGATGGAAAAATCCAGCTACACCTTCATACACAATATAAAGGGATACTAATAATAATAAGATTCCAATTACCCCGGAAACAATTACTTCAGCTTTGCCGTGTCCGTATGGATGCTCAAGATCCGCAGGTTTATTTGAAACTTTAAGTACCAATAATACGATGACCGCCGCAAAAACATCCGCTGCCGAGTGTATCCCATCTGCGAATAACGCATCACTGCTTGCGATTATTCCGATTACGATTTTTCCAACTGTAAGAATTATATTGCTCCAAATACTAATCCAGGCTACCCTTTTTGCCATTGACTCTCTAAGTTCCAAGAAAATTCACCCCATACTTATTACACCTATATGAAATGGATTCCATACGTTGGTGCAAAAAAAATGTTATGCCACTGTTTAATCAAACTGTATAAAACTGATTTCGGAAACATATCAATTGTGAACACAAAACAATATTTTATCTTTTTCACGAAAGAGACTCAACATATTTAGCTTACCCAAAAAAAAGAGATAGCTTTTGCTATCTTCAAAAGTATCTCTTTTTCCAAAATATTATAGTTGTAATGGATGATAACAATAGGGCAACACAAATAACACCTATAAACGCATACGGGTTATTTTGAAAAGGTAAATTAACATTCATCCCATATATGCTTGCTACAATAGTCGGGAATGATAAAATAATCGTTATGGAAGTTAAGAATTTCATCACGATATTCAGGTTATTCGAAATAACTGAAGCAAATGTGTTCATCATACTCGTCAAAATGGAATGATACGTCTCAGCCATCTCAATCGCCTGCGTGTTTTCAATAATAACATCTTCTAAAAGATCCTTATCCTCTTCATACATCTTCAAGTGATTTAACCGCAAAAGTTTTTGTAATACGATTTTATTGGATTTTAGCGACGTCGTAAAATACACCAAACTCTTTTCTAATGAAAGAAATGCATAAAGCTCTTCATTTTTCATAGACTGGTGTAATTCTTTTTCGATATCATCTGTTTTACGATTGATCTGTTTTAAATATCTTAAATAATAGCTAGAGATATTAAACAGAATTTGAAGAGCAAATCTTGTCTTTTTATACGTAAAAAATCCCTTCATTTTCTTACTCACAAAATCAGTAATAATGGGATTTTCAATGAGTGAGATTGTAATAAAGCATTCGTCTGTTACAATCAGACCAATTGGAAGAGTTTCATAAAGCGGGAATCCCCCATCATCATACGTAATGTATGGAAAGTCTACAATGATCAATATATGATTATCTTCTCTTTCAAGCCGAGACCGTTCTTCATCATCCAATGGGTCTTTAATGAAATCTTCCGGTATATCCAAACGATCCGAAATTAACTTGATTTCAGCTTCACTTGGCGCAACCATATTGACCCAGCACCCTTTTTTTAGTTCATCAATTTTCTGTAATTTACTATCTGTATCTGAGATATAATATTCTAACATTGATTTAACCTCCTCTCATTATGAGGAAGCAACAACTCTTTTTAATGGAATGACGATTATCTTTCCCCACCTTTTATAAAAAGCACTGTTGGTTTCCTCAGGCAAGCTCGTGTCTGGGTCACTCGAATCGTAGCTACTCAATAATCTCAACTCCTCCTGAAGATAGTTTTACCTCTTACATCTTATACCTAACATTCAAAGCTGTGCAATGGGAAATTAACTATTCATAAAAAGATTACCTTAGTCTGACTGTCATACTCCCTTTTTTTATAATAGCCTTTGCTCTTTCGTTCTCTAAAAAGACAATTAACCCCCTTACTTATCCCAACTGATTGGAAAAAGCATTTCTTACACCCTAAATAATAAAAAATAAAATCTACATAAAAACAAAGCATCCCCTTTTAATCTTAAGGGATGCTCTGATTGCGTATATCAATTACTTATTATTTCTATATTCTTTTTCTGTTCCGTCATTAAATGAAATATCTATATCAATCGCCTGATAATTATCATCTAATTCAAATGCTGAAATAACTTTGGATATAACATCATCCTGTGATGTATTAGAATCAATATCTAATTTTTTAAATATAGGATTTAAGCGGTCAACTGCATCATTACCATTTACTCGCTCATTATTTCGATCATCTTCAATCGAAGCTTCTACTCCATCGTTATCATTTTCGTAGCTAACCTCATAATCCTTATTATTTTCGTATTTCACTTCAAGATCAAAATCTCTAAAAGAATAAGCTGAATCATTTGTATTAGTACCCGTATTATTGTCTGTTGCTTGATTGTTTGCGTTGTTATTGTCTGTCGCTGTATCATTCGCATTGTTATTTTCTGTTGTTTGATTGTCATTTGCTTGATTATCTTTTTGTGCATCATCATTATTATTGCACCCTGCTGCAAATACTGTTAAAACGCACATACACATGATTAATGATAATTTCTTCATAATGTCTCCTCCTAAGTTTGTTATGTAACTGTTGTTTTAGTATTTCCCCACTTAGCTTCTAAATACACTATCTTTTCATATTTATAGTGATAATTATTTCATTATACTTACCGGGTAAAACCTATGATAAACTGCTTTTAAAGTTTAAAATGTTATATAGCGGGAGGATATATCTTGTATACATGGGTATAGAGAATTGTGGCACATAGAGCTAAAAGAGGAGGTTTATTGAATGATGTATACATATCGTAAAATAATCTTAGTGATTTGGATTATTTTCACATTGGTAATGGGATTCTTCGCTCTAAAAATGCCTGGTATTCTGCAAGGCAGCGGCTTTGAGATGGAAGAGTCCTCCTATGATAAAACAAATGAGCTATTAGAGGATCGGTTCGGTCAATCAGCCTCACCTTATATCATTTTATTTGAAAATAAGGATAATTTAGAGGAAAAGGATTTTAAACAAAAGATAAACTCAGTATTGAATGATGTGAAAAAAATCGACGGGTTTAGCTCAGTAGAATCCCCCTTAGAAAATGATTTACAATATAAAAAGGAGATTGCCTATGCCTCTATCTCTTTTGACGAAGACACACAAGAACCTGCAGATTATATTAAAGCTTTAAACCAAGAGATTGCTGGCCAGGATATATCCGCTTCTCTGACTGGTAGCCATGTCATTGAAGAAGATATGAGCAAAGCATCTCAAACTGATTTAAAAAATGCCGAAATGATTGGGATTCCAATCGCCATGATTGTATTGTTATTAGCTTTTGGAGGATTGGTTGCTGCTTCCATTCCCCTGATGACCGGGATTGTAGCCGTTGTATCCTCGATGGGGATTATTTATTTTATTGGTCAGAGTATTAATCTTTCCGTGTTTGTTTTAAATGTTGTTCCCATGATTGGGTTAGCAGTCAGCATTGATTTTGCCCTTCTCTACATCCATCGATTCAGAGAAGAACTGCAGCATCATGAAGTCAGTAAAGCCGTGAGCATTACAAACAAAACTGCCGGGAAAGCAATTGCTTTTTCTGGAACCTGTGTTGTTCTTGGTCTTGCAGGGATGTTTTTCATTAATATTGATATATTCCGAAGTATAGCTGTCGGCGGTATAGTCGCTGTTTTCATTTCTGTCATTTCTGCCCTTACCTTCCTGCCGGCCTTATTAGGCATTATCGGTAAAAACATTAACAAAGCTATGATTCTAAAAACTAAAGAAAACTCGGACAGTAAATGGAGAAGTTTCGCAAACTTCGTAATGAAACGCCCTATAATTATGGCCTTAGCCGCTTTACTCATTTTAATGATTGCAGCCACCCCTATTCGCAATATTGATTTAGAAATACCTAATGCTGATTCTTTGCCGGCTGACAGTCAAACAAGAATTGCATATGAAAAATTTGAAGACTCTTTCCTTCCAAGCAATCAGTCAAACGTACCGATTGTTTTAGAAACAAAAAATCAAGAGGACATATTATCAAAGGAATCCCTTGAGAACATAGAAGCATTTATAAATGAGCTTAAGGAAGATGAGCTTGTCGATCAAGTTGATTCAATATTTACGTATACAAACACAAACTCCGCTGAAGAGTTATATCAAACCTTACAATCTGATGCGGCTAGAGAAAAAATGGCTCCTGTCCTCGAAAAGCTAGTGAACGAAGATACAACCCACATAACGGTTAAACTCGATGCAGCATACAAAACCGCGAAAGCAAAAGATTGGGTTCGAGAGGCTGAGAATCAAGACATACATCCAGAGCTGACTCACACTATTGGCGGTCAGGCAAAATTCACACAAGAAATTTTTGATGAAATCCTGGAGCAGGTCCCAAAAGGTTTATTACTGATTATCGGGGCTACTTATTTGATTTTATTAGTTGCATTCCGGTCTGTACTCATTCCGGTGAAAGCTATTCTGATGAATATCCTTTCCCTTGGAGCTGCCTTTGGTATCATTGTATGGATTTTCCAGCACGGGAATTTAGGAGTTGATCCTAACCCAATTGCACTAATGATACCTATCTTAACCTTTGCAATTGTTTTTGGATTAAGTATGGATTATGAAGTTTTCTTAATCTCCCGTATCCAAGAGATTTATCTCGAAACTGGAGATAACGATAAAGCTACCCTTGAAGGCTTAACTACAACAAGCAAAATTATCACCTCGGCAGCCGCCATAATGATTGCTGTTACAGGTGCCTTTGCTTTTACAGATATTGTACCGGTAAAGCAAATCGGGGTTGGTGTGGCCTTAGCTATTTTTATAGATGCCACCCTTGTCCGTATGGTCCTTGTTCCTTCTCTAATGAAATTGCTGGGCAAATGGAATTGGTGGTTCCCTGGACAAAAAAGGGCGAAAAAAAGCAATAATTGATTGTATACCAAACTCGCATCCTCAATTGTTTTGGATTACACTTTAACTGAAGAGATTTATCAATTTGGAGGTGTTTGGCAATGAACAACCATGAAATTGATTACAAGATATACGGAGACGATATGCAATTTGTAGAAGTGGAATTAGATCCGAAAGAAACAGTCGTGGCCGAGGCCGGAAGCTTAATGATGATGTTATTGGTATGATTTTTTATGTGCGAAATATATATTTCTAGTGACATCAAGGGTTAAGGTAATTTCGCCAAAACTCGATGGGCGTTATTGGCTGTAAAACGGTCTTTTTTTGGACTCATCTTCAATAAAAATCACGATGATCATTGGTCAATTCACTTGTATTGAAACACAAAAAACTAGTTTACTTTTTTTGTTTGCTAGAGTAATGAGCGAAACCAAAATTCAAAATAACCTCTCAAACAAGCGATTTAAGAGTTGAATCTCTATCAGGTCCAAACACCTAACACCTTACCCTGTTCTGAAAAGCGCGAAAATGAGCCGTTTTAACAATAGGCTTTGTTAAAGTTTACTGATGATTTATGTATTCAAAGAAAAACGGAACTTCCATAAGCTTGGAAGTTCCGTTTGTTTTATTGTCTTATTGAACTAACGCCCCTATTAGTTTAAGTACGTTCTTTCACATACTTAACCACACTGTTCATTTATTACAGGAAGCTGTCCCTATAGTAAAAAAGCTCCTCTTTTTTTCTTCCACAATCGCGCCCAATCGTGGAAAGAAAACATCTACATTTTAACTGCGGAAGTTTTTATAAAGATATATTAAAACTCCACATATAGTAGTTGTTCCCCTCCAAAGTAAAAACTTAAAAAGGGTAAGACAGAAAATATACTTTACCCTTTTTACCTAAAATTAAATTTTCTTTATTATAAATTCATAATCATTTGGTTCTTCATAGCTTTCTCCAGACAGTTCAAGAACTTCTGCCCCTGTCATAAAATTATTAATTGCTTCGTCTAAAGCGTATTCAGCATCTTCTTTACTGTGATATATTTCATCATCAGCTTCTTCAAGACTTCCATCAAATTTATTTTTCATAAATATCTTATAAGCCATATTACACCTCCTATTTGTTTCCTATATTTATTCGACTTTCAAAGGTCTCTATCCTTCTTCCACTAACCTGCCCCGTTTCTACAATAAGGAATTCAACAAAAAGAGCATTAATCCTTCTTCGATCAATGCCCCTATTAGTTTAAGTACATTTATTCACAAACTTTGTTGATTTTGCATAATTAATTGGTTCATTCATTACAGGAATGCTGCCCCTTAGCTGCATAACAAAAAAGGAGTTAATCCCATTGGAAAATAGTATAGATATTACACCAACAGATTCAGTCGGTATTATTTTTGGTTTTCCTGCTGTTCCGACACTAATAGTGGCTTCGTTTGGGAACTTGCTGTCTGTTATGGTGATTATTGTGTTATATGAAAAAATAGGTTATACGCGAAACACTAAACAGAAAGAAGGGTATTCGGGCAAACGAATGAATCTCGCTCGCAAGTTATTCAAGAAATACGGCATACCTGGTATCTCCTTTCTCGGACCGCTTGGTGTTGGGCATCATATCGGGGCAGTTATTACGCTTATAGCAGGAGCACCGAAGAATTATGTAGCATTGTGGATGACGATTGGCATTTTGGTCTGGACAATTGGTACTGGAGTTTTAGTTATATATGGTGTTAATCTTGCAGATCGCTTGGTATAAGTTACCTACGTCCTTAAAGTGAGTTCTTTTTCAAGGAATGTATAAAAGATAGATAGAATCCTGACCCGTTACTTCCACCCAGAGGTGTTACTTATCAATTAAATATTTACGTAAGGTGTGAAAACAGAAACGTTAATCTAAAAGGATTAACGTTTCTGTTTGCTAGGTAATCTTTTAATACCCTCTGTACAAACAACACTTCCTAAAATACCAACTAAAACGCTTGATGAAATGATTTTAAATGCATAATAAATACTTGTACCTGCGATAAAATCTAGTATTAGAAATTTTTTAATTGTTGACCATTTAATTGTATAGAAAATAACTTGATTTTGTGCTTTCATATAGATTTATCACACCTAAATCATTTTTCCTAAGATATGGTTAAATAAGTTTGTCTTATTCCACTAAACTGCCCCTGTTCGTTATTCATTTGTCTTGGTTTGTTTTATGGGTATTCTAAGTCAAGCTTCCCGGATCATCGTAAATAAACGAGATGAGGCTAAGCTCATTTCATCTTTCCAAGGGTCAAGCTTAGTCTTTTTCGTTTGTTGCGTGATATTTTACTTGAAGACTTGGTTATAATAACACTGTAGCTTATGCTACAAATTTACAGCAGTTCTGTATTGGTGGGACACCACAAAAAAAGCGACTATTTTAAACCGTCGCTTTTTCTCTGTTTATAGGAACTAAAAGAACGATTCTTCTTAGTGAAGAATTGTCCTAACTGGGTTATTTAATTCTACTTCCGGCTCAACAAACCCATCTTCCGCTAACCTGCCCCTTTAGCAGCATAGAAAAAGATTCAATCGATCAATTATATAAATTGATTGAGCCAACGAAATTAAATAAGTCATTAATCCTTTTCTTGGTTTAATGACTTGTTTAATTTTCTTATTTCTTCTGTTTGATTAATAATATTGTTATTTAAAGGCTCTGTTCGTAAAGATTGTTGCTAAAGGTAAAAAAGAGACAGTTTTTATGCTGTCTCGCTATTCAACACCCCTGTTCAAGTAAATTCCTTCACAAACTTTGAGTAAAATGGGGTCAAACTCCGAGGAAAAATATTTTAATATTAAAGATATAATTTGTATGCAATAAAAAATTGCAAAAAAGAGCATCGAATTCGATGCTTTTATAACATCACCCTAAGAGGAAGTTACCAGCCAAATACCCCAAGTATGCAAGAATAATCCCTGCTACGTAGGTGATGATTGTATAGAAGAAAAATATCCTTTTGTAATTACTTAAATATCTTTGAACCATTTCTAGTTTGAGTGTAGAGAAGGTTGTAAAAGCACCCATAAATCCTGTTCCAAGCAAAAGAACTATCATCGTATCCGCTTTAGCACCAGTAATAATACCTAATAGAAAGGCTCCCAATAGATTTACTGTAAGAGTTCCGATAGGCAGTTTAAATGTTGATTTACTGTTTAGTTTCTTACTAATTGAATAGCGAGAAATCGCTCCGAAAAAGCCGCCAATGCCGACCAATAAAATATGTGTGGCTGTCACGATTTTTGCACCTCCTGACTTACTCTAAAACCTAATCGACTCATTGCTAATCCACCAATAATACTTACGAATACATAAACTAAACCCAATACAATATTTCCATCCTGAAACAATTTAACGGTTTCGACACTAAGGGTTGAAAAGGTTGTAAAAGACCCAACAAATCCTGTTCCTATCACTGTTGCTACCGCAGGAGAAACGGAAATCCTCTTAAATAAATTAGTTGTTAACCAAGCCAAAAGAAAGCTACCAATTAAATTAACAATTAATGTAGCATAAGGAAATGTGCTATTTGTAAATAATGAAACTCCAACTATATACCTTAAAATAGCTCCTAATGCTCCTGCAATTCCTATCCAAAAGTAAATCATTTTGTTTCCTCCTTCCTAAAAACAAAAAGACTCCTGCCAGTATTAGTTTACCAGCAGGAGTCATTAGCCATTCGGCGGTTAAAGGCGAACTCCATCACCTGTTTAAATTTCATTAATATTATATATTCTATTTTATCGGATCGGAAGTAATTCCTTTTATCGTTTAGCGATAAAATTGAAAATGGCATCCATTTTAAACGAAAAAATCTGACCACTACGCTATAATCGTCAAGGAATATTTCAATCACCTTTGGAATGCTGTCCAACCTAATCACCATTTGTTAATATTATACAATTAGAATAGGTAGTTTTCTTCTTCAACTAAACTGCCCCTTTTCTACAATAAGGAATTCAACAAAAAAGAGCATTAATCCTCCTTGGATCAAAGCCCCTGTTTGTTTAAGTACGTCTTTTCACAAACTGAATTCGATATCATTTTTACCCCCTTAATCACATTAAAAATGGCAATAAAATAGCCAAAAATCCAGCCACTAGAATGATAGTACCGAAAATCCGAGACAGTAATTTTTCGTCTCCTGAAACCCCATTCCACAAAACAAGATTCACTAAGAAGAGAGCTTTTTTCTTGAGTACCAAATACCCTGTAAATATTAAAAATAGCCCAATTAAGATGACAATTATTTCATCGATAATCTTTCACCTCCAAGATGGTGATAATCCTAAAAACCCTACATTGATTTTAACATAATTATCCAATTGATTCTGGAATTCACATAGTATATATTGCTTAACCTTTCAGTCTTCACCTGCTGTTCTTCTTCCGCTAAACCAGCTAATAGGTTGTCAATATCTCTCTGTATATTTCATTTTTTTATATGCTATACTGTTTTTGGGTATGCCAAATAACCCTCCAGTTTCATTTTGGAAGGTTTTTCTTATGTTGGATAAATATCATTTCCAAAGCTATATCTAGGAAATTCTGGTTCTTTTTCAATAAAGCATAAATCCAATGAAGCAGCTTATTGATACAAGCTACAATGGCAACTTTCGAAGGTTTTCCTTCTGAACGTTTTCTATCATAGAACTCTTTGAGCTTTTTATTTCTAGAGCTTCTTATTCCACATAAAACAGCTAATTATAAGCTATGCCTTAGCCTACTGGAACCTCGTTTGGTTATGCGATTTATGTTCGCAGTAAACTTTCCAGATGAATGGACACTAGGATCGACTCCAGCGAAGGCCACTAGCTTCTTAGGGTGATTAAACCGATCAATTTCCCCAATCTCTGAAATAATTGTTGCCGCAATCTTTTCACCGATACCAGGAATCGATTGGATAATCTTATATTCTTCTATTTCATTTGCCAGGGATACCATTTGGCTCTCTAAATCCGTTAGGTGTCCTTGGTAGTGAAATAAAATATCGATATACATACTAAGATTGATAAGATGACTTTCATATTGCACTTTCTGAAAAGGATTCTGAGAAGCTGAATGAATTAACTTTCTTATTTTTTCTTTAGCCCACTGTACAGACCGACTTGGACAATGTTCTCGTATTTTATCTTCTAGTTCTTCCTTGCCAGCCTTTAGAACCTTCTCCGAGGTAGGATATTCCTTTAATACCGATAAAGATACTTTCGAAAAAAGATCTCCAAAAACCTTTCTGTATTCAGGGAAAACCTGATCTAAAATCGTATGAAAATGCAATTTTGCCTCCACATACATATTCGTCATTATTTCTTGTTGTCTCGATAGATTTCGAAGATTTAAGAGCTGAATTCCTCTCCTCTTTTGAGGTTCAAACTCTTCTTTATAATAGAGAACACACAGTTGATATGCATCATATGCGTCAGTTTTCACCTTTCTTAAACTGGCCTTCTTCGCTTGATGAGAAATGATTGGATTCAATAAGATATAAAGTATGTCATTCTCTTCTAAGCATTGAACAACTGGGGTATGATAATGTCCTGTTGATTCCAATATAACCACAGGCATCTGCCCAGTTGTTTCCTTCATTTCTTCTAAGAAATAGAAAAACTTCTCCAACTCTTCACGATTATGCTTAATCGAAAAACTTGTTCCATATGGCTTTCCTTTATCTAAAAAAGCCTGTACTTCACTTTCTTCTTTGGCTATATCTATACCCACAACTGGGTTCATTCTTTCTCCTCCTCTGATAAATTCACCAGTACCCCTATTTCCTCCAAGTAGTATTATAGCTTCGCTTGTTATACGAGATCTCAGTCCCAACCAGCCTCAAACATATTTCTACAAGTAGGGGGTGAACAGTTTAGCGGACGGGATCATTTGTCCCACTGCCCCTTACGTTCTACCCTGGCTACTGATAGATTAAATTCATATGAAAAAAGTTCAACCAGAAAGTTCTGGCTGAACTATATAATACGAACCTGCCCCTTTAGCAGCATAAGAAAAGACCGTCAATTTGACAGCTTTGATCTTCGGCTATCGTCAGTTAAAGTTAAAGGTTTAAAATGCTAAAAGTGATACGGTTAAATAAAAAACTGCAAATAGAAATGCTACAAACATAATTAAAGTACCTTGAGTTATAAAAAAAGTATTTATCATATTTTTCTTTTTGTTTATGGCATATTCTTTAGCGAAAGATAGATGAAATGGAATACAAATTATTGAAAAACAAAAACCAACACTCAGGCAGATTAAAACAAATTGAACGAATATGGGTACATTCGTTTCAAAAAAGAAATCTGATAACCCGAATAAGGGTATTCCATACCAAAATCCGACTGTAAGAATCAATACCATTAAAGTAATTAAAGATAAAAATATATTGTTTTTCATTGTTCGAAAATAAAACCGCATTTTGATACCCCTTTATCCCTTGGACTTAAGACTCCCATTTTCTTTATCTCGTCTATTGTAAAAATTCCACTTAGATATATTAAAATCCTTCTTCCGCTACCTGCCCCTTTACTTCCATAAGATAAGAATAGACTTATACCAGTTCTGAATCCTAAGCTATTGCTTACTTCAATTGAATAAGGTATCAACAAAAATTAATTACCCTTTAATAAAATTTAATTTTTATTTGATTTTATTAATAAATATGTTAATATTTAGTTAAATTTTATAAAGGAGGGATATTTTGGATAAAAATGAAGTGCCCAATTGGCTCTTGTCTTTGGAGAAAGAAGACATTGAGTTTATTAAGAATTTTGTTATAAATTCCGGTTCATTAAAGGAGATAGCAAAATATTACCAAGTCTCTTATCCAACCGTTAGACTTCGGTTAGATAAACTGATACAAAAAATTGAGGTTAATGACAGTATAGAAAGTGAAGAATTTATAGGTTTCATCAAGAAACTTTCAATTGATGATCGAATTAGCTTAGAGGATGCAAAATTAATCATTGATAAATATAAAAAGGAGGTGAGAATAAGTGAATGATTGGTATGTATTATTGATAGCTTTATTAGCGTTTGGTATTCAATATTTTTTATCAACTAGGATTAAATTGTATTGGGGTTCTATTTTACCGATTGTATATTTGGCGATGTTAATATATATCCAAATTTCCGGGATAATGGAATATTCGTTAATACAAATAATCCTCTTCGCAATTGTAGGTGAACTGTTTCTGATAGGATATTGGGTTACTGGCAGAAGAAGAGTAGATAATAACCGCAAAAAGGAACTAACTAAGATGAGGGCTTATGACATATAATTAGATCTGAGTCCAGGATAAATTTGGTATACCTTACTGAATAAATGCATACCTTTAAAACCCTAATAGTATGATTACTATGCTTGGATATTTAAAGATATAAAATAGAAGAGAAGAACAAGTTGATTATTTACTGATACCTCTTGTTCTTCTTGCACTAACCTGCCCCGTTTGTGGAATAACTAAAAAAGAGCTGAACCACAGCCCTTGATATTGAAACGCAAACCTTACTTAATAATTCTCTAACTCACTATTTAAATCTCTTAATAACACATCGATCTCCACCATTACTGAGTCTTCATTGATTGGGAAAATGGATGGTTTAACTCTATCTTTCTTCATACCAACAAGCCAGTTCTCAATAAACTCATTTAATTCAATTGGTTCAGCTTTGAAGTTATTCCACTCATTAACGGCACAGTATTCTGCAAATTCTTTTCTAGGAAAGAAAAGAATCAACATATTTCCATCATCATCCTGTGCTGTTGCCCAACCATCGTCATATAAACCCCAGACTTCCTCATAATCAGCGACCTTTTTAATAAAATACTCATATCTTATATTTGGTGGCTGTTTAATTATCGAATCTAATTCTTTTTGGTTCATATTGATATCCTCCAGTTACTGCGTTTAACAAGGCATTTAACATATTCTCCAATACTGATAAAAACACCTTCTTAAGCTAACCTGCCCCTTTAGCTGCATAAAAAAGACCACCAATTTGACAGCCGCGATCTTCTTCTATTTTCCCTGTTAGATAAATAACATTGAATAAGAGCTAACGATTATTCAACACTTTATTTAGTTGAACTAGTGCTTCACTTACTTCTTTTCTTAGTTGTTGTTCGGATATTTCAAAAGCAGTTTCTTGTCCAGGGAGACATTCGTACCAATAGCAATCAACTGCTTCAAAAACTTCGTTTAAAATTTCAAACAGTGTGTTATCCATTCTTTCTGTCTCACTTTTAAATGTATTTAAATATTCACATTCAAAAACTTTAACAGTAATTAGTTTATTTACAAAATCATCCATCAACCTCTTATACTTATACGCAAACATTTTTTACCTCTTCTAATAAATTTGTTTAATCCATTCTTAGGATATTGCTTTTTAAAGTAAATGCCCCGTTTGTTCCATAGTGAATGTAGGTAATTATTAAAGTCCTTAATTCTCAGATGATCTATTGATTTTCATCTCTTCTTTCTTTGATATGGCTCCTTTGCCCAATCATAGAATGAAAGAAGTAAGAATGCTATGAAGCACACCGCTATGTTTTCAACCCAATTAATCTCTGTTTCGGTAATGAAATCCCAACCGATTGATATTACAAAATAGATTATGGGGAAGCTAATATTCTGTTTGAAAATATTGATTTTGCCCCAACTTTCGTTTATTCATTTGGTAGAGAATTTTCGTTTGGTGTTCGCTGATAATAATATCTATGTAATAATTTTACATTAATATAAAAAGTCCTTCTTCAACTAACCTGCCCATTTAGTTGCATAAGAAAAGGGGATGCATTCACAGACCTTTGACATATAAAAATCACATTTGCCAAAACAATTACTAAAATCAACGAACTGATTTAGAAATTGTTTTATTTCACAAGTCATTTCTTTTAAGTCTCCATCAATTTCGTTCTTCGCTAAATAAACTCCATCTGATAAATAGTGAATTTCCATCTCCATCCATTCGCAGTCTTCTGGTAAATGCTGAATTAACTTGTCCATTATGGTGATAACATCATTTATATCTTGTTGTATGTAAAGGTAATCATTTAATAACCCCAGTATTATCTTGGGGGGAAGGCCTTTTTCAACATCTCCTTTAATCAACTCTAATTTCAACATAAATTCCTCTATATTTAATTTGGAGGATAAAGACAAATCAATAATTTCATACGGTGGGTTTTCAAGGGTTTTAATTGCATTATCTGCCCACTTTATAATTTCTTGTACTGAAAAAATACCAATAGAGATTCCTACTCTATAGACTTCTGCCGTTAATTTTATATTCAAAATGAATCCCCTTAAAATTATTTAAATTCAACTACTTTTCGTCATTTCCTTCTTCAACTAACCTGCCCCTTTTTTGTCAAAACAAAAAAGAGCTGCTCACAGCCCTCGATATTGGAGTATATCTATTCCTTCAATTCTACAAAATATATCGTTTATCCCTTCCTGGATTAACGCCCGAATTGTTCTATATGTACTGAAGAAATATTTTGTAATTCACTTGATTTTACTATTCCAAGATTATGCCATTTCTAAAGAACTCCACAAGAGAGTCAGCTACTTTTGCTTTACCGTGCTTAAGAATTTCATCTGGATTGTCTCCTACATCGTGATATATTTGAAATACAGGTGGGTTTTCAGAATCAAAATTAATAAAATAGGGGTCTCCAGAACCCGTTGGATCTCCGCCTATGCAGACATAACCTCTTTCTAAAATTTGTATACCTTGATATGCTTCAAAAGAGTAATCTATCATATGACTCGGCTGATATATTTCTACATATTCTATCCCATCATAATCTTCTTCAGGTTCATATGCTTGCCAACCAATTTCCATATGAATTAATGGAAGTTCGGAAATTAATTTACAATACCAACTTGGAATCTTACCCCCAAATTTGTCATTCAAAAGTTGGATTTCTTCTCTTGTAGCTGTTCTCCCTAAATATTTTTCACCTAATTTTTTTGCTTTTTCAATGAAGTTTTCGGCTTCTTGAAAAATAATTTCCGACATATAATCACCTCAAAATTTTATACAGCAAAAGTTGCTGTTCTTAACGACTTGTTTGTTTCTACTGTTGGAAATAAACAGGATGTGACCATCATATGTTTTAAATTCTTCACAGAACCCGGTTTAGCTCGTGACTAGTAAATGTTATCTCTAAAAATAGGATTTATAGGTAAATTATAACACCAGCTTACTTTAAGGGTAAATTGTTATTCAACTAACCTGCCCCGTTTCTACAATAAGGAATTCAACAAAAAAGAGCATTAATCCTCCTTGGATCAACGCCCCCTTATGTTTAAGTATTATTTACCACAAACAGAACCCTCCCATTGACTAGGAGGGTTTTTCAATAAATTTATTAAAGACCAACATTATCAGCTGCATAAGTAGCTTGCTCAGTAGTAAAGCCGTCATATTTCAATTGGTCGATTAGGCCACTTCTTGAGAAAGCTGAGAATGCAAGATAGTCTTGAGCCGCTGCCACAGCCTGTGAATCCCAATCCACTTGGTCTTCAATACTTTCTACCGCATATGTAGCGTCCGCCTTAGAGAACCCTTCATACTCTAGCTGTTCAATCAATCCGTTCTTAGAAAAAGCAGTGTAATTTAGATAATCTTTAGCTGCCCTGATAGCATTCTGTTGTGCTGCGGTTTCGGCAGCTTTCTTGGCTTCTTGCTTAGCTTTTTCTTCCGCTTCTTTTTTAGCTTTCTCTTCTGCCTCTTTCTTAGCCTTTTCCTCAGCTTCTTTCTTAGCCTTTTCCTCAGCTTCTTTCTTAGCCTTTTCCTCAGCTTCCTTCTTAGCTTTTTCCTCAGCTTCCTTCTTAGCTTTTTCCTCAGCTTCCTTCTTAGCTTTTTC
>NZ_JBZAJC010000009.1:0-106829 GCF_058215915.1 Pradoshia sp. Z3_51
GAAACCCCTCTTTTTTCGTCTTTTTCTCCACGCTTCTTGGGTTTTCTATGGGTGATTTCGTTACCTTTCATAGACTCGCGAAAGAAGGTTTCGTCACTCTCAACGATACCTTGCAATTGATTAAATCCAAGACTTCCTAATGCGTTCAAGATTTTATGTCTCCAATAGAATGCAGTAGAGATGTGTATATGAAGTTTTTCAGCGATTTTTGGTAGGGTGTATCCTTCTACCATTAGTTCAATGTATTTCACCCATTTTTCGGGGTAGCGAGAGCCTGAAAATGGCGTATTCGTCATATCATTGAAAGATTTTCCGCAATCATTACATAGATAGCGTTGTCTTGAACGATATTTACCGTTTCGTTTAACCGATGTGCTACCACAATGAACACAACCCAAACCAGACGCAAATCGGGCTTCACGAATGCTTTTAAGTAGTCTCGTAATTTTATCTGGTTCATCTGGAAACAAGTCCTGCTTCATAGCGTTAAACAACGCCATTTGCTCTGATTTAGTTAATTCGCTGAAGTCTTCATACACATCTGTCCACATATCCGAACGCCTCCCTAAACCCCATTATAACCTTTAAAAGTATGGGCAAGAAAGCAACAATCTATACGAAAACAGCCTTATTTTTTAACACATATAGACAGAAAAAAGTCGAATTGTTTCGGAGAAAGGTGTGAAAATGGTGATTGTGAAAAGATTCTTATATCGAGAGTTTTTATTGATTATGCTGTTTCTTCTTGTTCTAATCTCTAATGTTTGTTTATATCGTACAGCGTTTGGAGTTGAAATTTTACAATACAATCCAAATGGTGCAGTGGTAGGCTCCATAATTGATTTGTCATTGGTTTTGCCGGTTTTATTTATGGCGTGGAAGAGAAGCTGGGGATGGAAAAATATGATTTTATTGGCGGCCAGTGGTCTCATTTTAGTCCGCTTCCTAATTCCAATGGAATATTTGGCGCCATTTGAATCAATCACTTGGGCTGGCTTTCTGATTGAAGGTTTATTAGTATGTTTTGAATTGCTGCTCATCGTCACATTCTTCAAATATATGCCGTACATTACCCGTTCTGTTAAAAATAGTCCACTCCCGGTTGTTTTTTCATTCCCGAATGCTGTTGAGCAAAAAATGAAAAAAACGCCTGTTATTGTTCAAATGATTTGTTCAGAAATACTGATGTTTTATTATGCTTTTGCCAGCTGGAACAAAAAGGTGAAGCTGAGCGAAAATCAATACACCCTGCATCAAAAATCAAGCTATATTGCTTTCCAAGTGATGTTGATTCACGCGATTGTTTTTGAGACAGCAGCAATTCATTGGTGGCTGCATGGAAAATACTTTCTATTGTCCATGATCTTACTCCTTCTTAATATTTACTCGGTCATTCTATTTGTGGCAGATATTCAGGCTGTCCGTTTGAATCCCTTAAAGATTACGGAGGACCGTATGTATATTTCTCTTGGGTTAATGAAACGTATGGAAATAAAGTGGACAGATATTGAATCCCTAATTGATGAACAAGAACAACTTAAGCAAAAGGTTACTGAAAAGACGATTGAATTCATTTACCGAGATTTAGAAGAAGTTTATCCAAATGTTATTTTAAAATTAAAACACCCCGTTCAAGCCACTCTCATAATGGGCATAAAGAAAGAATATGAACAAGTTGCGATTCGAGTGGATGAACCAGAAAGATTCAAGGTGATTTTGAAAGAAAAGGTCACATTAGATAGGGAAACTAATCATTAGGAGTAACGATAAAAAAGGCATTGGGGGATATCATGATTTACATAGAGCATGGGCAGCCCATAGAAATCCGCAAATATAGTGAGCAGGACTTTATTTCTATAAATAAGCTGAATGCGGAAGAACAATGGACAAACTTAGTTACGGAGAAAGATAAAACAAAGCAAGCCTGGAACAATTCTAATATTGCATTTGTAGTACTCTCAAAAGAGGAAATTATCGGATATATAAGGGGCATTACTGATAAACATGTCACTCTCTATATTTGCGAACTTTTAATCGAAAAAAGATACCGGGGGCTAGGGATTGGTCAGTATCTGCTAAAGTTTGTACATGGATTGTATCCCTCTACGAGAATAGAGATGCTGGCAAGCAGTAAATCTCACTCCTTTTATAACCAAATCGGTTACAGACCTTTTTATGGATTTAGAAAAACATTTGGTGAATAATTTTAGTTATCTGTTTTCATTTTTTTGAAGAGTTTAAAGTAAGAATAGCGCCTAATAAAATGCCTGAAAAATATAAAGTGAGAGCATAGAATTTAATAAGGAAACTAACCAAAACAATGATCACAATCCAGATGGTCATTGTTTTATTTTTGCAGTGAAAGTTTTCCACTTGCCGATTGTCATTTTCATATTAGTGCCTATTTTGACTTCTCCTCTTTCTCTCGTTTCCTGTGATATAACAAAAACGAATCTTCTATTCACCATTGAAATAAACCATTTTTTACAATGCTGGGATATAGAGTCAATTGAGGAGAAAACGCCATTAATTATGATAAAATAGAGAGATAGATATAAAGGGGGGAGGCACATTTAATGTCTTTGCAATTTTATATTGGAAAAACAGGTACAGGTAAGACAGAGACTATTTTAAATGACATTAGGACCAAGCTGGAGAGTGATCCGGAAGGTTCTTCGATTATATATATTGTTCCAGATCAGATGACTTTTCAGGCTGAGCTGGAATTAATTAATACGCCTAATCTGGGCGGGATGATACGTGCTCAAGTGTTTAGCTTCAGCCGTCTGGCATGGAAGGTTTTGCAGGAAACAGGCGGTATGGGCAGACGGCATTTAAATAATGTCGGTGTCAACATGGTGATTCGCAAAATCATGGAGGAAAATAAGGACGAGTTAAAGACCTTTCAACGTTCCAGTGATAAGCAGGGCTTTATTACCCAGCTGAGTGATTTACTGAAGGAATGTAAGCGATATTGCCTGACTCCTGAGGAAATGCTAAACCAATCAGATGGAAAGGTATCACCGATTTTACGATCAAAGCTTGATGATCTATCCCTTTTATACAATGGATTTGAGCGTGAATTAGAGGGTCAGTACGTGGATTCAGAGGATTACTTTACTTTATTAGTAGAAAAGATGCCTGAATCAGCTTACCTTCGCGATGCTGAAATTTATATAGATGGATTTTACAGCTTTACAGCCCAGGAATACGGCATTATGGCAGCTCTAATGCAACACTGTAGGAATGTGACGGTTTCGTTGACATTAGATCAGCCCTTTAAAGAATGGGCGCCTGATCCACTTCATTTATTCAGGATGACAGGGGAAACTTATTTTGATCTATACCAGATTGCGCTCCAAAACGGAGTAAAGGTGGAGGAGGATCGTTTATTTAAGGAACCGCATCGATTTATTCAAAATGAATCCATGCAGCATTTGGATAAATGGTTTGCCAACAGACCGGCACCAGTTTATGATCAGGAGCCGAATTTTGAATTTTGCCCAGCTGGTAACAGAAGGGCTGAGGTGGAAGGAATCGCACGTAAGATTCTAAAGAGTGTTAGGGAAGGATATCGATACAGAGATATCTTTGTGTTAATGAGAAATAGCCAGGAATATGCTGAAGTGGTGGAAACCGTCTTTATGGACTATGGTATTCCTGTCTTTATCGATCAAAAGAGACCTATGCTTAATCACCCTTTGATCGAGCTTATCCGTTCTACACTTGAAGCCTTAACGAATAATTGGCGTTATGAACCGATGTTCCGTGCTATAAAAACAGACCTTTTGTTTGATAAGAATGCCTATATACCAAAAGAGCGTGAGAGTGCTGCTCTGCTAGAAAATTATGTATTATCCAGAGGCTATTATGGTGACCGTTGGAGTAAGAAGCAGGGCTGGAAGTATAAAAGAAATCGCGGTCTTGAACTGGTTGCCAGTGTCCAGACAGATGAAGAATTGAAAATGGAATTGTTGCTGAATGAAACGAAGGAACAAGTGGCAGAGCCCATCCGTCGACTTGCAAATCGTTTTAAAAAAGCAACATCCGGAACGGATTATGCTCAGGCTTTATATATGTATTTAGATGAGCTTAACATACCGGAAAAGCTTGAAAAAATGGCTCGAAGCGATGAGCAGGAAGGCCGACTCATCCATGCAACCGAGCACGACCAGGCATGGAATGGTGTCATGGATTTGTTGGATCAATTTGTAGAAATTGTTGGGGACAGGCCGGTTACGTTAAAGAATTTTGGTGCAATCCTAGAAAGCGGGATTGAAACACTGAACTTCTCCTTAATTCCACCTTCCCTTGACCAAGTAGTCGTGACCAATATGGATTTATCACGTCCTCAAAATGTAAAGATTGCTTTCATAGCAGGCCTAAATGAAGGGGTGATTCCTTCAAAAGTAAGTGAAGGGGGAATCCTTTCAGATACGGATCGAGAAACACTGAAGTCTACCGGAATAAAGATGGCACCGACATCAAGTACCAAATTATTAGATGAAGAGTTTGCTGCATACAAGGCATTCCTGCTTGCATCCGACTATGTATATTTTTCTTATCCACTGGCTGATGACGAAGGAAAGCAATTATTGGCTTCCTCTTATATGAAACGAGTGAAGGATTTATTTGGTTCGGTGAAAGAAACTTTCTTTGTGCATGATCCGGCTGAAATGAGTGATGAGCTGCAACTGGAGTATGTGGTTCAGACGAGAGCAACGCTGTCATTCCTGGCAAGCCAGCTTCAACAGAAAAAAAGGAATTATCCGGTATCGCCTGTTTGGTGGGATGTATATAACGAATATGTTAAAGACGGTCCGATGAAGGATCAGGCGGCCTTTGTTCTTTCAGCGCTTTCGTATCAAAATAAAGCGAAGAAAATCCCTGACCAAAAAGCGGTTGAATTGTATGGAGATACAATCCAGGGAAGTGTGTCAAGAATGGAGCTATTCAATAGCTGCCCATTTGCGCATTTTTCCTCACACGGCTTAAAGCTTAGGGAACGGGATATCTACCGTTTAGAAGCTCCTGATATCGGAGAAATGTTCCATGGTGCTCTGCAATGGATGACGGAACAAATTATCGAACGTGGGACAAGCTGGGGAGCTTTATCACGGGAGCAATGTATCCAATTAGCCAGAACGGCTGTAGAGGTAATGGCACCGAAACTGCAGAATGAAATCTTATTATCTTCCAATCGATTCCATTATTTAAAAAGGAAACTGGAACAAATTGTGGCGAGAGCCTCAATCACTTTAAGCGGACAAGCGAAAAACAGCCAATTTTCACCGATTGGGCTAGAGCTTGGATTTGGCCGGAGAGGTTCTTTGCCGCCTCTGACCTTTGAGCTTAAAAATGGAACAAAGATGGAACTGGCTGGGCGAATTGATCGGATTGATCAGGCGAAGACAGATGATGGAACCTATTTGAGAATCATTGATTATAAATCGAGCTCGAAGGATTTAAACTTCACGGAAATCTATTATGGAATCGCCTTGCAAATGCTGACTTACCTCGATATCGTGGTCACACACTCACCACTGTTGGTTGGGGAACAGGCTAAGCCTGCAGGTGTCCTGTATTTCCATGTTCACAATCCATTAATTAAAAACAATGGAGTTTATACGTTAGACCAGATTGAACGTGAAGTCTTTAAAAGCTTTAAGATGAAGGGATTGCTTTTAGGGGATGACCAGGTTGTTAAAATGATGGACAGTGATTTGGAAAATGGGGAATCCCTGATTGTACCTGCTGGATTTAAGAAGGATGGGCATTTTACGGCGGCTTCACGAATCGCAAGTGAAGGAGAGTTCTCTCTTTTAAGCCGGCATGTGAAGAGAATGTATGCCGATACGGGTAATGCAATTACGAGCGGTGTAGCTGATATCAAACCTTATCGTTTGCAAAATAAATTACCATGTACCTTCTGTAATTATAAAACAGTTTGCCAGTTTGATCCTTCTCTTGAGAGCAACGAGTACAGAGTATTTAAACCGGCTAAAAAAGAAGAAATCTTTGAGGCTATACGGGAGGAGGAAGAAGATGATGAATAACCGTAAACAAATTCCCGTAAAACCGGCAGATGCCTTATGGACAGATGACCAATGGAAAGCTATCACTGCGGATGGAAATGATATTCTAGTAGCGGCTGCGGCCGGAAGTGGTAAAACAGCTGTACTGGTTGAGAGGATTATCAGGAAGATTATTTCAGAGGATAACCCTCTTGATGTGGATCGTTTATTGATAGCCACCTTTACCAATGCTTCAGCTGCTGAAATGCGCCACCGTATTGCGGAGGCGCTGGAGAAGGAAATTAAAAAGAATCCGGACTCCAGACATTTACGTAAGCAGCTCAGCTTGCTGAATAAGGCGAATATCTCAACCCTTCATTCCTTCTGCTTGGATGTAGTCCGGAGTCATTATTATTTGCTGGACATTGATCCTGGATTCCGAATTGGGGACTCAACGGAAATCGAATTAATTAAAGATGAAATTCTTGAAGAAGTATTGGAAACACAGTATGGAATATCTGATAATGAGCCGTTTTTCAGGCTTATCGATGCATTTACGGATGACCGCAGTGATCGTACGATTCTCGAAATTATCCGAGTGCTTGATGATTTTTCAAGATCAAATCCCAATCCTAAAGAATGGCTGGAAAGCCTTGCGGATATGTATGAGATAGGGGAACATACCAGGATTGAGGATCTGCCATTTTATCCAGTCTTGAAATTTGATATCATGATGCGCCTCGCTGCAGCTAAAGAAATGATCCATGAAGGCTATCAATTAACCTTGCTACCTGATGGTCCAGCTGCCCTGGGTGAAACATTTAAATTAGATGAAGAGCTTATTAACAAGTTATCCGAGTCGCTTGAAGCAGATTGGCAGTCGATGGCAGATGCATTTTCAGCGGTTAGCTTTGCAAAAGCAAAAACGATTCGCAAGGGAACCTGTGATGAAGACTTGGCAAAGCAAGCCAAGAAAATGAGAGATGATGTTAAGAAATTGCTGAATGGAATTACGAGCGATTTATTCTTCCGGAAAGCAGATAGTTTTTTAAAGGATATATCAGATATGAAGCCGTATGTAGTGACGCTTGCCGGGTTGGTCACAGCGTTCCAAAAACGATTCCTGGCAGAAAAGCTTGAACGCGGGATTGTTGATTTTTCCGACTTGGAGCATATGGCGTTAGCAATTCTTGGGACTTATGAGTATGGAACATTAAAGCCAACAGATGTTGCGTTGGAGTACCGTGATAAATTCAAAGAGGTACTTGTCGATGAATATCAGGATACTAATATGGTGCAGGAAACAATCCTTCAGCTTGTTACACAGGACGGTGAGTCAACCGGCAATATGTTTATGGTTGGGGATGTTAAGCAATCTATCTATCGATTCCGCCTGGCTGAGCCTAATCTTTTCATGGGGAAATACAGCAGATTTTTAACAGAGCCGACAGATACCGGAATGAAGATTGATTTGAATAAAAATTTCCGCAGCCGAAGTGAAGTATTGGCAGGTACGAACTTTTTATTTAAACAATTGATGGGAAAAACGGTTGGTGAAATAGAATATGATGAACCCGCTGAATTGAAAAAAGGAGCAGCCTATCCTGAGGATGAAGAGTACCCGGTGGAACTTTATTTGATTGATAAATCGGCAGAAGGAGCTGGTTACGGATCTGAGGATGATGACGAGGCAGACGAAGATCTTGAAACGGTACTGTTAGAAGCTAGGCAAATGGCTGAATTAATTAAACAAATGATTAATGAACGCCGTAAAGTGTATGATGCCAAAACGAAAACATACCGAAACATTACCTATCGGGATATTGTCATCTTGCTGCGTTCCATGCCATGGGCTCCTCAAATTATGGATGAATTCAGAGCGCAGGGTATCCCGGTTTATGCCGATCTCTCAACAGGATACTTTGAAGCGACAGAAGTAGCTATTATGATCTCTCTCCTGCAAATTATTGATAATCCATATCAGGATATTCCGCTTGCATCCGTGCTGCGTTCTCCTATTGTGGGGCTGGATGAAGAAAACTTGTCAGATATCCGGATTAACCTGCCAAAGGGGCAATTCTATGATGCGTTAAAGGCCTATTGCCAGTATGGTTCATTTGAAAAATACGGGACTGTCTTTTTAAAAGTGAAGCGATTCTTTGATTATCTTCACGAATGGAGAAACCAGGCACGTGAGGGGGCACTATCCAGTTTAATTTGGCAGCTCTACCGGGACACGGGCTATTACGATTTTGTTGGCGGTATGCCTGGCGGCAAACAAAGGCAGGCCAATTTATTGGCACTATATAACCGGGCCAGACAATATGAGGAAAGTTCATTCAGAGGAATATTCCGCTTTCTCCGTTTTATCGATCGGATGAGAGAAAGGGGCAGTGATTTGGGTGCGGCACGTGCCCTCGGTGAACAGGAAGATGTTGTCCGGATTATGACCATTCATAAGAGTAAGGGACTGGAATTCCCTGTCGTGATTTTGGGCGGTTTGTCTAAGAAGTTTAATCAGATGGATCTAAAGCGTTCCTATTTAGTGGATAAGGATCTGGGCCTTGCATTTCGATATGTGAATCCGGAGTTAAGGATAACCTATCCATCCTTACCGCAGATTGCTTTTAAAAAGAAGCAGCTCCTTGAAAATATTGCGGAAGAGATGCGCGTTCTGTATGTTGCGTTAACCCGTGCAAAAGAGAAGCTGTACTTAATCGGAACACTCTCGGATGCTGAAAAATCGTTTAAGAAGTGGTCTGCCTACGAGAATAAAGAAGGCTGGCTTCTACCTGATTATACAAGGGCAAATGCCACTTCCTATATGGATTGGATTGGTCCGTCTCTAGTGAGGCATCGTATCTTTAAAGAAGGGGCAATCGCCAGTGATTCACTTGCTGAGATTGCTAGTCATCCATCAGAATGGCAGGTACATGTCCGGAAATCGAATACGTTGCAATCAGTTACAGAGGAAGAAAACATGGAAAGTAAACGATTATTTAAATCAATTGAACAAATGGAACCAATTGAGGTAGAGTCTGAGTTTAAAGAACGGGTCAGGGACCAAATGGAATGGGATTATCGATTTAAAAGCTCGACAACTGGGCGTTCTAAGCAGTCTGTGTCCGAATTGAAACGATTAAATGAATCAAAGGATGAATATAGTGCAACTGATTTGGTTCGAGCGACCTTTAAACGGATGAATTTAAAGAGACCGGCTTTTATGCAGCAAAAAACAATGTCACCTGCTGAAAAGGGAACGATGATGCATTTAGTAATGCAGCATTTGGACTTTACAAAGCCAGTCACGGAAGAGTCTGTTCAGACGTTACTGGGGTATTTGGTGATGAAGGAATACGCTACGAAGGAACAAGTCAGTGAGATAAGAACTGACCAGATTTTGAGCTTTTTTGAAAGTGAATTGGGTCAACGCTTGCAGCAAGCAAATAAAATACGCAAGGAAATTCCATTTACAATGGCACTTCCTGCACATGAAGCGTATCAGGATTGGCAGGATGGCGACGAGAACATTCTTGTTCAGGGGATAGTGGATTGCCTATTTGAAGATGAGAATGGGCTTGTACTGCTTGACTATAAAACAGACGCGATAACAGATCGATTTAAAAATGGATTTGAAGAAGCTGAGCCTGTATTAAAAGAAAGATATGAAAAGCAGATTCAGCTATATACAAGAGCGATTGAACAAATCCTGAAAAGAGAAGTTTCAGAAAGATATCTGATGTTCTTTGACGGTACACACGTATTGAAGCTTTAACTGCTGAAGGCGGCACATTTGGACGGGAAACCGTGCAGTTGTGTCGTCTTTTTTTATATTTTCTCTTTCGATACTGTCTAATTTGGGAAAATAAATGGCCAACAGGAATCGCTATATCATTTATTATTGGACCGATACGATAAATTTTTTCAAGTTAGAAGCTACTTCTTCTAGTTCGCCGGTTTCGTGATACCAAATATAAATTTTATCATCCAGGTTTGTATCTACAATCTTATAGCATAATTTGTCCCCTGTACCATCCTCGCCAATAGATATGAGATTTTTATCCATTTCTTCGTCTCGCATATCTTTATTTTGTCTTACAATATCATCCCATGTTCTTTTTAAATTTCTAGGATCTTTAATTGGGAAAAGGATCCATTCATCAATCTGTGCTTGGTTAGATAGTTTAAAGAGATCTTTATACTGTTTGGGGAAATTTCATCTAAGTGTTCTTCTGCTAATTTTATATCTAAATCTGTAACTCCAGGTTTTTTTGTATCAAGCAAATCGACAATATCATTCATTTAATCCATAACCTCCCTTTTAATCTTATATAAAGATTCTTGATATATTTTTAAAATCCTTCTTCAGTGGACCTAAAGAAATCCTATTAGCATTTATGCCAATAGGATTTATCTTAGAAGTATCAGTGATCTGGTTTAAGGCTGTAGAAAGTCTTTTTTCTTATAGGCTGGATTCGGATATTTATAGAATCCTTCCCCTGTTTTCATACCCAATTTGCCTTTGTTAATAAATTCTGTTTTGACTAAATCTGCAATGTCCTTGAATGGATTTTGCTCTGGATTTGGATGCTTTGCTGCTTTAGTACTGACGATGTTATAAACTGTTTCCAAACCGACTACATCAATAATCGCAAATGGTCCAAGAGGTGCACCTGTAGCAATCATCCATGTTTTATCGATTGTATATGGATCCGCTACTCCATTTCCCCATAGATTTTGGGCTGCATCCAGTAATGGAACGAGTAAGCTGTTTAGAATATAGCCAGGTTGCTCTTTTTTTATATGGAGCGGAACCATTCCAATTGCGGCTGCGAATTGCAATACATCTTCAACCACTTGGTCATCAGTTTGAGGATGTGGCATGACTTCTCCAGTATTATTCATCCAAACGCGGTTTGCGAAGTGCAGGGCCAAGAATTTCTCCGGACGTCCGGTATATTCGGCAAAATCACTAGGAAGCATCGTAGAAGAGTTTGTTGCAAACACCGTATGTTCAGGTGCAACTTTACTCAACTCAGTGTAAAAGTTAATTTTGATTTCTTTTAACTCTGGAATAGCTTCGATGACCAAGTCGGCATTAGCTGTTGCGATTTTTAAGTCTGTTGCATATTGAATACGTGATTGAGCAGACCTGGCTGCTTCCTGTTCATTTTTAAAATAGGCAATGTAGGTATCTTCTAAATCGGTGATACGATTCTTTGCTTGTTCAATGGCGCTCTCATTAATATCATAAATGGTGACATTAAAGCCTTTAAAGGCTGTTTGAAAAGCGATTTGACTCCCTAAAACCCCACTGCCTGCAACTGTCACATTTTTATAATTCATGATTAATTTCCCCCAATCTGTAAATTGGATATTAAGTTCTTACCAGTAAATATCCATACCCTTCAAGGAAAATATACTACTATATTGTTAAAAATAAAAATAGTAAGACTTTAGACTTGTTCAAGTGAAATAAAACGATATAGATAGGAGTAAAACAGGAATGGATGTCACTTAATAATGGAAATATAAATGAATACGATCATTGTGCTAATTTAGGAAAAGGTATGAAAAGGAGGGGATTATATGAGTAAAGCAAGGAGCGGTGTATGTGAACTCTGTCTACGAAATTATGTCGAACGGACGATTCACCATTTAATTCCACGCGAATATGGTGGGGGCCCCAATGATACCTCCAAGCTATGCATTCCATGCCATAAACAGATACATGCTCTTTATCCAAATTTGGATTTGGCTGTCAGACTTAATACGATTGAGAAACTGAGAGATGATCCTGAAATCAAGAAATATTTAAAGTGGATTGTAAAGCAGCCGGCAGGTAAATTACCGCGTATAAAAAAATCCGGCTATAAGGCCGGAAAAAGGTGATTGATTAATTATTCGCAGAGATGGGCTGATCAACCCCATTTATACCAATAACGGAGTTTCCACTAAGTCCATTTGTATCAAAAATAATTCCACCGGTAATTCCAGAACCTGATCCATTCACACTTTTAGTTGCATATTTTGGGGAGATAACCAGAGAGTCGCCGAATTGAATAATTCCGCTTCCTGCATTAAGGACTTGAACGGAACCGACAAGAGCAGGCATTAAGTTTCCTCCCTTCTTTCATTTTTGGGCCGATTAAGAAGCTGTCTTACATTCATGACTCTAGTTTCGGATCGGATAAACCGGCCGTTTCCTACCTGTAATAAAGAGGAAGCAGAGATGGCCTGTGTTCGGATGCAATCAACAAAAAGGTATGGATTAACATTCTCAAAAATGATATGAACCATTTCTTCAATTGGTTCAAAATCAGGCACTGTGTAAAATACTTTATAATCTCCGAAATTACCTTCCTTTCCGTAAAAAATTTCCTGTTCCCGCTGATAGGCAAGGACATTGTCAACTGAGTAACTATATTGAATTTCTCCTATATCAAATGTAGATCCCCTGGATAAAATGGATACATGAATATGATCGACTATCGATGTTCTTTCCCACATGGCATGGTCCTCTTTAACGATTAACAATAGGCTGCAAGGGTCCAAATTCTAATGCGTTTAATGGCGTGTCAGAGGCGGCAAATAGCTGCATGGTTTCTGTATCGCCGACTTTAATGGCAGAGGCGCTCGATACAGATATCAACTTAATGCAGCCAACCTTAATTTGTTCGTTTACGACATGGAAATTCATCACATTGCTCACTGCTCCTTCATTGAATCAGGATAAACCTCTATAAATCTGATGATGGCATTTTCGATATCTGTTTTGAGTACTTCTGATATTTGCTCCCGAATTGCCGGGATTTTTTGCTCAGTCCTGTTATGAGGTGGCGTTTGATCCAAATAATGATGAATACGCTGAGGAAGCTGCCGGGCTAGATCCTCCATGATAAAGGAGCGCATGGTTTCATCCGCTTTTTGTTCGCAGATATGTTCGGCTCTTTTAAAGATTTCATCCTTCTGATTATTTAGGTCAAGTAAAACCTCACTCGTTAGTTGATGGACAAATTCATCCCTGGATGGAAAGAGAAATGGACCGGAAGGAGTATGATTATTGATGGCCAGCTCATCGATTTTTTCTAAATCTGAAGGGGTTAGCCCTATATTTAAGGTACCCTCCAATCTTTCCACTTTCAGTTGGTCAAATTTATACTCTATCCGATCGACACGAATCGGTGCCTGGTGTTTTGCCTCTGTTAATTCTTCTTTTAATTTCTTTACGTCTTCTTCCAGTTTGAAAATAGCCTGCTGTTGATATTCCAGCGTATTTTGTAAATAGTGTAGGAATTGGGTTAAATCCTGCTGCACATGACTCATCCTTTCCTATTCTGGACTTGAACCTGCGGAGAATCTTCTTCAGTCTCAAAAAGGGGATGGTGCGCTTCCGGAGCAGGTGCCTCAAAGCCACCGGAATTGGTTATGAGTGACTTGGACTTGATGATACCGGCACTGCCGATTTGCAGCACGGATGCATTAGCAATTGCATTAATTTTAATGGTATTAATCATAATCGTTTGCTTAACAAAGATGTTCATTTTCTTCACCTCTATAACGTAAATGCAATTGGTTGATCGACAACATCTGCATCAAACGTATTCGTAGCACTGTAAGGATTGTTTACAGCTACATAATCACCTGTATTAAATGAACCCGCTCCGGAAAATGTTTTAGCATTAGAGTAGGGAGTGACTTTGTAAATATCCCCCACATTAAATACACCGCTGCTCCCTACACTGAGAATTTGGACAATACCTACAATACCTGGCACATTTAACACCTTCCTTGAGTATACCTGTATCTACCTTCTTAACAATTCTTTAACAGTATATGAGGAATGGGCTGAAAGGTGAGGGAACCTCTTTGCTTTAGAAAAAACAGATAATTATGATAGGGGATTTTAGCAGAAACTGCTAAACTGGTTTTATAAGAAATTTTTAGGAGAGATGGGGTGTTCTATTGCAATCCATAACGGATAAACAAAGGATACATGTGGTTGATTTTCTGCGTGGGATTTCAATTGTAGGAATTTTATTGGTCAATATGCTCGATTTTCATTCGCCTTTTTTGTATCTTGAATTAGATTATTGGGATAACAATCTAGATCTCTATACATATGCACTCATTGATATTTTGGCACAGGGGAATTTTTATCCGCTTTTTGCCTTTTTGTTTGGGTTCGGTACGATTATTTTAATGACTAGGGCAGAACAAAAGGGGATATCGTTTCCTGTTTTATTTACAAGGCGGATGATCTTTTTACTATTGCTGGGCATAATTCATGCATTTTTAATTTGGCATGGTGATATTTTAATCACATATGCCGTCTGTGGATTACTTTTGCTGCTTGTTTATCGATTAAAGGGTAAAACATTGCTTCGTTTATCAGTATGGTTATATACCATTCCTTATGGAATATTTGGGCTGCTCATTCTACTGCTCGAATTATTGACCCCAACATCTGGATTGTTAAATACCGATTTTTCAAAAATAAATAAAGCCATTGAAATCTATTCAAGCGGGACGTTCACTGAGATTTTTTCACTGAGATTTAATGACTGGGCTGCTGTCAATGGACCGGCAAATATGTTTTTTTTATTTTTATCCGTTTTTCCATGTATTTTGGCAGGAATGGCTTTTGCCAAATTGGAATGGCTCACCAATCTGAAGGTTCATCAGAAAAAGTTACAGATCATGTTCCTTGTATCATTGCCTATAGGACTGCTTTTGAAAATGTATCCGTATCTGTCGAGCCAAAATTATGCTACTGAATTTTGGCAGGATATTTTTGGTGGGCCCCTCCTGACACTGGCCATTATAACAGGGATTACTCTTATTTATGAGCAATCTCCAAAGGTTAGAAAAATGGCTGTTCCTTTTGTCAGACTGGGAAGAATGTCGCTTACAAATTACCTTATGCACTCCATTCTATGTACGCTGATCTTTTATTCATATGGACTAGGGCTATATGGCGAAGTGGGAGCTTTTATGGGTACTTTATTAGCTGTATTGATTATCCTGTTTCAAATGGTATATACAAAATATTGGTTACGCTCTTTTAGAATGGGACCAATTGAATATGGCTGGAGAATCGTTACTTACTGGGACAAAGCATCATTCAAGCGGGAAAAGGTATATGATACATTTTAATAAAGGTGGAACGCAGTTTAATAAGAGTATAGCTTAAAAGGATAGAGATACGTAATTTGTCATTTTAGTAGCAGGGAAGAGCTGCATAAATGGTTTTAAACCAATATGAAAGGAATGTGGGAAGGATGAAATTTTCAACCGTCAATGATAATGGACAAGCAGTAGCAGGACTGATTGATCAGGATTTATTTTATTCTTTAGAAGTAATTAGGCAATCCAGTGAGGTACTGAAAGGATTGCCAACTTCTTTACAGGCTTTGATTGAAGAATCTGAAACATGGCTGCCAAAGCTTCAGGGATGGGTACAAGCTGCAGAGAAAACAGAAGGTAAATCAATCGACTCTTTAATATGGCTGGCTCCTCTGCCGCGTCCGCACAAAAATATTTTTTGTGTAGGTAAAAATTACGCTGCACATGCTACTGAATTTGATGGCGGGGTTCCACCGGAGGATATGATTGTATTTACGAAGGCTCCAACCGCAGTCAATGCCCATAAACAAGTTGTGCCTCTTCATACAGAAGTAACGAATGAGCTGGACTATGAAGGGGAATTGGCTATTGTAATTGGCAAAAAGGGAACCTCTATTTCCCGTGAAAAAGCTTATGATCATGTTTTTGGATATACCATCTTAAACGATATTACAGCAAGAGATTTGCAATCAAAACATCAGCAATATTTCCTGGGAAAAAGCCTGGATGGTACGTGTCCAATGGGTCCATGGATTGTTTCAAAAGATCATGTGCCACATCCGTATGATCTGGAAATTAAAACAAAAGTAAACGGGGAAACAAGGCAGCATGCCAGAACGTCATTATTTTTGTTTCCAATTGACGAAATCATCGCTACTATTTCGAAGGGAATTACGCTGGAGCCTGGCGACATTATTGCGACCGGTACACCGGCAGGAGTAGGAAAAGGGTTTAAACCACCGCGTTATTTAAAAGACGGGGATGTGATTGAAATAACTATAGAATCGATTGGGACTTTAAAATCTATCATTTCTAAATAAATTGTAAATACATAATGTTCGTAGAATACAACCTAGTATGCTACTATTATGTTGAATATTGCTGAAAGTGGGGGGATTTTATGAGCGGGTCTACTTATGAACATATTTTTATGTGGGTATTATCTATTGTTGTGTTCTTAGTATCTTTAAAAATGACAGGTAAAAATTTAAAAATAATGATGATGATTAATAGGGTACTATACATATTAATTATTGCAACAGGTATCATGATGTTAATGAATGTTTCCAATATTAGTGGTGAATACATCGCCAAGACGATTATTGGTGTTTGGGTAATCGCTGCAATGGAAATGACAAACGTGAAGCGATCAAAAGGAAAGAATCACAAATCTTTCTTCATCCAGTTTTGGATTGCGTTTGTTTTAGTGTTATTGCTAGGCTTTAGATTACCTATTGGTATTCAATTATTCGGATAAGCAGTGGCTCAGTCGATAGAGACTGGGCTTTTTTTTATTTAATCTAATTCCTAATTTATTATAATAAAAGGTTTTTTCATTTTACTTCTAGAATTAATTTAAATTCAGAAGGGAGATGAAGTTCTTGAGATTTACGGAACGTACCTTGAGAATTTTTAAATATGCAGAAATAGAAGCCAAAAGGACAACTAATATCATTTATCCAGTTCATTTAGTATTAGGAATGTTGCTTGAAAGGACAGGTGTCTGTGCTGAGCTATCTATTAAGAATCCAGAACTTCGGGAGCTATTAGTTAAGCGGATTAAAGAAGTGTACTCGAATACTTACGAACATGGAATCAGTTATGAGCCCTTTAAAATGAACATTTCTTTATCGACTAATCAGGTGTTAATACATGCAAGTAACCGAATGAAACGCTTTAACCAGATTTATTTAAATGAAGGACATCTTTCTGATGCAATATTTAAAAGTAAGGATTTTTCAACCTATTCCATATTGGATGGCTTAGATGTTTCCAGCATACTTGGAATAATGTCTTCCCCGAGAGATATGGCTGTTCCTCTGAAGGATTATGAATTCCCAAGTATTTTAACAAGTAATATAAATTATCGGAAAGCGGAGCCAAATGATGCCGCATCGTTAAAAGTCTTTGTGGAAAGTGAATTTGGAGCTAGGTGGCTAGACTCAATTGAAAATGGGTTTTTAAAAGATAATATTCCTATTTTCATCGCTTTAGACGATAACCAAATTATTGGATTCGCTTGCTTTGATGTAGTAAGAAAAAGGAAGGGATTGTTCGGTCCGATGGGTACTACTCTATCAAATCGAGTCCAAGGAATAGGATTCATTCTCCTTCATCATTGTTTAAGAGAGATGCAGGAAATAGGCTATGAATATGCAATCATCGGGCAGGCTGGACCACTGGAATTTTATGAAAAAGCGTGCAATGCTGTCGTGATTCCAAGGAATTAGTGACTGTGATTTTGAACTTACAGATACTCACAGATACTTACAGAGGGAAGGGGTTAAACCTATATTTGTAAGGTGAAAACCCTTATAGTATTCAATCTTACTATTTAGACCAATGGTTATATTTTGATTGTTTTATAAAATAACGCTCGGTTCGTTTTGTTATAATGAAGTTTATAAAATAATAATTTTCTCTATAGGGATATCATCCCGTGGATTAAATAATGTGAACTAGCAGCAGGTGATAATATGATTTTGGAATGTATAGTGGAAAATGAAAAAGATGCCATTAAAGCAGAGCAGCTTGGATTTAACCGTTTGGAATTAGTGTCTGCCATGTCGGAAGGCGGACTAACCCCAAGTTATGGAACAATAAAACGTGTAATCGAAAATGTGAAGATACCTGTTCAGGTGATGCTGCGACCGCATAGCTATTCTTTTGAATATGATGAGTTCGATTGGATGTCGATGAAAGAAGAGCTTCAAGCCTTTTCAGATTTGGGTGTACAAGGGATTGTATTTGGCTGCTTGAGGAACGGGAAAATCGATCAGGCTCTACTGGAGAAAGTGATAAAGGAAGTACCGCATTTTGATATTACGTTCCACAGGGCATTCGATGAACTAAAATCTCATGTAGAGGGACTTAAAGTACTTTGTCAGTACTCCCAGCATGTAAGGCGAATTCTAACTTCCGGCGGTGAAAGAAGAGCCTATGAAGGCAGGGAAACACTACAGCAGCTGATTACTTTAACAGATGTATGGTCGGGTCCTGAGATATTAATCGGCGGTGGCCTGGTTAAGGAGCATATTCAGGAATTGCATTCATTCCTGAATGCAAAGGAATACCATTTTGGGTCAGGGGTCCGAAAAGACCGTTCTTTTGCCAATGGGTTCGACACCGAAAAAATAGAGTACTTACTCGAGTTATTTGGAAGAAAGTGATGGGAGAAAAGACCCGTTTTAAATGGAAAACTTACGATTAAATTCGCTTGAAGGTGAGATAAACAAGAAAAATTACCTGAGAATTAACAATACAGATTTAAGTGCAGAACAAGTTGCCCAAAAGATAAAAAAACACTTCAAATTATAAAGTGTTCTTTTCATCAAATGGTAGTTTCATATCTATTTAATAGGATAGAAGCATTTTGCTATGTTAGTGAAGTGTGTGAATATCATGTAGCATAGCGGTGTCCATATTAATTTTCTTACCAAAACAATGAGTAATGTTAATTGAGCTAGTTGTTCAGATGGATCATACTTGATGCTGCCGCCAAATGTGCGGCATTTTTTATTTATTAGAATATAAAACGCATCCATACATACAGCATATTTTATTACTAAATATACTTTTTTGACAGCGAGAGGAGAAACAGTGATGCATAGAATTAAAATCGAAACAATCACGTTTTGGATAGTTACACTGTTAATGGGGGTTGCAACGATAATAATGTTCATAGAAGGTGACAGTACGAAAGGATTTATGGGTATTTTAACTTGTATGAGCTTAGTAGTCTTAGGAGGTTGGCAATGGAAAGCAAAAAAGCCGCTTGACGGGCCGCTTATGATGATGACGTATATATTTATTTTCATTTCAGTTGGAATTGGTACATTTGGCGGAGGGTACGCGATTAAGCACTTTGATGATTTCCTTCATGTTACCTCCGGGATTTGGCTTGGGTATGCAGCATTGGTACTAACTAGGCAGATAATTGGTGAGGAGCTTACACAAAAATTGCCGAAAGCGTTTCTGGCTAGTCTCATGGTTATCTTTGTGCTTTGTCTAGCTGGTGCATGGGAGCTGCTTGAGTTTGCGGGCGATCAATTATTTCATTTTACCGCTCAAGGGCGAGATCATAAGGATACGATGTTTGATATGATGGATGGATTGATTGGTGGGATTATTAGCGCAGTTTTTTACCTTATCATCAGAAAATAATAAATGAAGTCGGCCGCATGATTGTGGCCGGCATTTTTACTATTTTGGAATACTCGCTTGAGTTCATTAGATACGTTGATTTAAGAAGGATTAACACTAATTATGTTGAAATTATAATATTGAGGTTCGGTAATAGAAGAAGGATATTGTCTTTAGTTTTTAGAATTAAAACCTTTTATTTTGACAGGGGAATCATATGAAAAAAATCATGCTTATTGGTTCTGGAGGTTCAGGGAAATCAACTTTAGCAAGACAACTAGGTGAAAAGTTGAATATAAATGTCTATCATCTTGATTCATTATTTTGGAAACCTAAATGGGTAGGCGTTCCTAAAGAGGAACAAATACAGGTTCAATATGAGTTAGTAACAAAAGAATATTGGATTATTGATGGTAATTACAGTAGCACGATGGATATAAGGATAAATGCAGCCGATACGATAATCTTTCTTGATATACCGAGAACAATCTGCATTTACAGAGCATTTAAAAGAATGTTCCAATATCAAAATAAAACAAGACCAGATATGGGAGAAGGCTGTGAGGAGAGATTTTCTTTCGAGTTTTTAAAATGGATCTGGGAATATCCAAAAAAGCAAAAAACCAAAACGGTATCTGTAAGTGCAGTAATTAAGATGATAATGAATAGCTTATATGTAAAAGTTGGATGGATGGGATGGTGTCTATTCTCTTTCCGCAGCATAGAAAACTTTTTTATTGATATTGGTTAAATTGTTCAAAGTAGATTTTAAACAAGAATATGTTTACGGTTAATGAAAGAAAATTTCCTGACTTATGATGTGGGAGGATACTGATGAGTATGGAGACTGAGTATTTAAGGATTATTAAGGAACGATTTAAAAGTGTTAAAAGTCTTGGAGATAAAGCAGTTTCACAATTATCAGAAGAAGATATACATTGGGCTTTAAATGAGGAATCCAATAGTGTAGCTGTTATCGTACAGCATTTAAGCGGCAATATGGTATCTAGATGGACCGATTTCCTGAATTCGGATGGAGAGAAGCCTAATCGAAATCGGGAACAGGAATTTATAAATCATCTTTTAACAAAGGATGAAATGATCGGTATTTTAGAAGACGGATGGAATACTCTTTTTAAAGAATTACATAATTTAAGCGGAGACGATTTATTAAAGAAAGTATATATACGTGCCGAAAGTCTTGTGGTAATAGACGCAATCGAGAGACAATTAGCTCATTATGCGTATCACATTGGACAAATCGTCTATATAGGTAAACAAATAAAGAGTAAAGAGTGGGAAAGTCTTAGTATACCAAAAGGCCAATCAGAAGCTTATTTGCAGCAAATGCTGAAAAAACATCAATCCTGAAATAGGGTATCCTCCTAATAAAACCCCTCTAAAAAGTAATTTGCCTATAGCAGACAGCCTGTCACTTGAAGTAAACAGTATATAACCTAAAGTGCTCACGAGCTGAAAGTACTTTAGGTTATCACGATTTAAAATGGATTGGAGATGTGTGAAAATGAAATGAGCTGCCAGTGTCCTTAATCCTTGTTCTTTACTAATTTTTCAATGATCATTCGTTTTCCAGTATTTAGGGTAAATTCAAAGCGGTTTTGTTCTTTGTTGTGCTCGTTAAAATGGTGGTGGACAGAGCAGATATAATCACCATTATCAAAAATGAAAAAGTTCGTGCCTGATGACTGGGCTGTAGATGAAAAGGATAATTGGTTATAGCCATAGATACAGTCATAAGCAGAGAAATCCATGCTGTTTAACGTCGTGATGAATTGAAAGAAAGCATCATCCCTTAATTCCTCCAGTAATCGTTCCAAAGAGTATTGTAAATTTTTTTTAATACGAACCTGGTCTTCATCTTTTATAAAAATAAGCTCTTTGCCCGATAAAAGCTTCCCGTCTTCTACTAATGTCCCTTTTCTCCAACGATTATTACGATAAATGGATATCTCATTATTCATATATTCCTCAAGTGGGTATGCCTCATCTGTTTCTTCATCGAAGAAGACCCATTGATCATTGATGTTTTCAAAGATTCCTTCTGTATATGCTCGCAGCTGTTTACTTAATAGTTGATTTCTAAGTTGATTTTTCATTTGTGCGCCTCCAAGTGCAGATAAAAGAGTCTATGTAGAACTCAAATTACTGCATATCCGTTTTGTAATGATAAAATTTATGGCACTGTTTTCTATTTCTTAACATAAGCATCTTCTTTTATAACCCCACCCCTTAAAGTTGGACAATTAACAACTTTGTGTAAGATGCATATCATGTTAGCAGGAATGGGCCATTTGCTTGTTTGAAAGGATGATGCATTTTGTGCGGTATTACTGGCTGGGTTGAATTTAATCGATCTATTGATCAAGAGAAAGAGATTCTCATTAAAATGACAAATACACTCTCAAAACGTGGACCGGATGACACGAATATTTGGGATAGCCAACATGTCGGTTTGGGACATAAAAGGCTCATTGTGGTGGATCCGCTCTGTGGAAAACAACCTATGATCCGTGAAAAAAATGGGAATCAATTTGTACTATGCTACAATGGTGAACTTTACAATACTGAGGATATTCGAAAAGAACTACTATTAAAAGGATATTCATTTACTGGCCATTCGGACACCGAAGTTCTGTTAACTGCCTATATAGAATGGCAAGAAAAATGCGTGGATTTTTTTAATGGGATATTTGCCTTTGCGATTTGGGATGAAGCCAAACAACAATTATTTGTGGCAAGGGATCGATTAGGGGTGAAACCTTTTTTTTATTCCCTGAAAAATGGCCAATTTTTGTTTGGTTCTGAAATAAAAGCTATTATGGCTCACCCGGCAGTCAAGCCGGTTTTGACAAGAGAAGGACTTGCAGAAATATTCGGACTTGGTCCATCTCGATCACCTGGTTCAGGGGTTTTTAAAAATATTCACGAACTCCGCCCAGGACATACCTTAACCTTTAATAGAGAAGGACTTAAAATTAACCGATATTGGAATGTGAAGAGTGAAACACATCAGGAGAGTCTGGATGAAACCGTAGAAAAGGTCCGTTTTCTAGTGACGGATGCTGTAAAAAGACAATTGGTTTCAGATGTTCCGTTATGTACATTCCTATCAGGCGGACTTGATTCAAGTGCCATTACAGCAATCGCAGCCAAGCAATATCAGATGGATGGGAAACCTGCTCTTAATACGTATTCGATTGATTATGAGGATAATGCTGCCCATTTTCAAGCGAATGAATTCCAGCCCAATGCGGATGGACATTGGATTGAACTAATGAATCAGGAATTTGGTACGAAACATCACTATTGTGTCATCAGTCAAGAAGAACTGATAAATAATTTGGGAGAGGCCGTAATTGTAAAAGATTTACCGGGAATGGCAGATATCGATTCTTCCTTGCTTTGGTTTTGCAGAAAAATCAAAGAGGACTATGTCGTCGGTCTTTCTGGAGAATGTGCGGATGAGATTTTTGGAGGCTATCCATGGTTTCATAATCCTGAACAATTATCAAACGATACTTTTCCATGGATGCGCTCTATCCATGAACGAAATCAATTACTTAGACAAGAATGGAGAAAAAAGCTATCTCTTGAAGAGTATGTAAAGCATAAATATCAAGAAAGCCTACAGGAGACACCTTTGCTTTCGGGAGAATCCGACTTGGAAACAAAAAGAAGGCAGTTATTTTATTTGAATATGACCTGGTTTATGACCAATCTATTGGATCGTAAAGACCGAATGAGTATGGGAGCAAGTTTAGAGGTACGTGTTCCATTTGCAGATCATCGTCTAGTGGAATATGCTTGGAATATACCGTGGGATATGAAAATGGCCGGTAACCGGGAAAAGGGAATTCTAAGGAAAGCCTTGAAGGGGATCCTGCCAGAAGATGTTTTATACAGAAAGAAAAGCCCATATCCGAAAACGCATAATCCTCTTTATACAAAGCTTGTGAAGGATTGGCTTGAGGAATTATTAGAGGATGGGGATTCCCCGCTATTCGAATTCTTCGATAGAGATCAGCTGAAAGCCCTTGTTGATACTGGAGGATCTTCATTTAAAAAGCCATGGTATGGGCAATTGATGTCCGGTCCGCAATTACTTGCTTATTTAATTCAAGTGCATATATGGTTTAAGCATTACAATATTATTTTGGAGGATTCATAAGTAAAACGAAGGCTGCCAATACCATGGCAGCCTTTTCTCGTGCAAAATACGGTATAACTGAAGAATCTCGTTATGTAATTTATATTTTACATTATGGAATATATATGTTACTTTAACATCGAGGTGTATTATGGAAAATTTAGTAAAAGTTGCTCGTGTAAGAGTAGGCTTGACGCAACAGCAATTGGCTGAAGCTGTTGGTATTACAAGACAAACGGTTAGTCTTATTGAGAAAGGGAGATACAACCCATCATTAAAGCTATGCTTGCAAATTTGCTATACAGTAAATACAAAATTAGATGAAATCTTTTGGATTGAAAAGGAGGATATTGAATGAAAAAGATTACAGATGAGAGGCTTATCTTCAAAAATTTACAAAATATTAAAATAGCTTATATCATACAAACACTTGGTATTCTATGTATACTTGGATACGATTTTTTTCAGGGCGGCCTTGAAAAAATGCGTTCAAATCCTCTTTGGTTTTTATTTATATTAACTTCTGTTGTGTCTGCTTATTTATCAATGAGTGTGAGTATCGAATATGAAAAAGAAAACATTAATCCTAAAAAATCATTTATGATAAGTTTAATAGTATTGACAGCTATTGTAGTCATTTCTGCCTCTCTCATTTCAATTACACCTGGCTATGGATGGGGGGAAGGTCTGCTTGTAGGAGGTGTTATTTTTATCTGTGGTCTTACACCTTTGTATTATGTTTACCGGCTAAGAATGAAATAAGGAAATAATTTTGTAGATGAATAAGTATATAGAGATATGGTTTAGCAGCTTTATAAGGTCTAAGAAAAAAGTGATTCTACATAAAAAAATATGAGACGGAGGTAGTATATTGATTGATTTCTCTTTTTGCTTCAGTCAAAACGAAAGTGAGAAGATAATTAATCGCTTTGGGCTGGATTTTTATAAGAAAGTCTTGTTAGATCTTGTATATTATGCTGACAAGTGGGATTTAACAGCTATGCAATTCATTCCGTCTTATTCCGCAAAGGTAGTGTTTAAATGTCAGTCTAAAAAATATGGTGATGTGGTCCTGAAACTAGGTGATCCTTCTTTAGGAGAGATTGTTACAGAATATCATACATTATGTCAATATCATGCGCAGGGATTTTGTGGAGTAATTGAAGCGGACATTGAAAATGGTGTCATTCTTGAAGCCTGTATACAGCCTGGAACATCTTTGAGAGAAGAGAATTCACTTGGAAAAAGATTATCTGTTTTTTGTCACCTTTACAAAGGACTTCATATCTTCCCATCTAAATCTGTGGTTTATCCTAGTTATATGCAATGGCTCGATCGAATAACAAATTACATGAGCAAACAAAAAGATTGTAGAGAGCTATATTTATGTATGAAAAAAGCGAGAAATATTTATTTATCGATTTCAACTATGTATTCTGAAAAGGCGTTGCTTCATGGTGATTTACATCATGACAATATCCTTCTTGGTATGGATGGAGAATATATAATTATTGATCCTAAAGGTGTCATCGGTGACCCAGTGTTTGATGTTCCGCGTTTTATATTAAATGAATTTGATAATGAAAAAGATAGGAAAACGTATAAGAAAATAAACTATATCATTGGAGTTTTAGAAAAAGAGCTTACTATCCCAGATTCTATTATAAGACAATGCCTATATGTCGAAACTCTTATGAGCGTGTGTTGGTGTATAGAGGATGGTGGAGAATATTCAAGTGTTAAGAAAGATATTATATTAGCAGAAGCTGTGTTGAATAGCTGCTCTTTAAATCTCTGAACTAAATAGAAAGTTATTGGAGGATTAATCCATTATACTAGAAGAAAAACAGAATGAAACAATATATATAAAGCCGGAAACCTTCAGAGTAAATTTAGTCTCCAAGGCTCCCGGCCATTATATTACTTGAATATATGGTTAATGACTTCATCCATAGACATTGTACTATCCACTTCAAATACGCCAGGTTTCAGTTTGTTTTCCAACTTCCTGCTTTCGATCGTTTTCGTAAAGCTAGAAGCGTCTTTAATGATTTTTCCTTTAACCAACGCTTGAGCAACATCAATACTAGTCATTCCGCTAGCTACATTGATTACTGTTTTGTAGACAACTTGTTGATCCTGCTGATTAGAGTTTTCTTTTGCAGTTTGCTCTGCTTTTTGCAGTTCAGCGGAGTATTCGTCCTCTGTTTTTATAACATATCCCAAAGAAGATAGCTCATTTTTCATTTCATCTTCTGTCATTTCTTTAGTAACGGTATTTTTTGGAGATTCTGCAGCTTGAGTAACCGTTTCTTCCTCAGAGGAGGAAAAATATACGGCGCCGCATACACCTGCTGCCACAATAATCCCTGCAGCAAAGCTACTCAGAACTTTAGGCGTCATTGGCTATTTTCCTCCTTCTTTGGCTAGGACCTTCGTATGGAGCAAGCAGTTCTACTACTTCGTTCTCCGTAAGTTTGTGCATAGAGGCAATACTTTTAGTGGAATAGCCGCGCTTATATAAGTCCAGCATTTTCACCATAACTTGGCGTTCTTCAGAGTGATGACCCATGATGCCAGCTTCCTGAGCAGTAACCTCTGCATTTAATTCTAATTTATTGATTTGCTCCTGCAGTTTGTTCGTTTCATCGAGCATGACTGCATAATAACTGTCTAACTGTTTTTTTTCCTCTTTCGTTTGCTTTTTCATTTTCATAAATGAAATAAGAAGTAAAACGACAGCTGTACTAAATAAGATAACTAAAGCTAGATTCATTTGTCTTAAATCCTCCTATAAAAATACTCTACTTATTATACATGTAAAAATAGCATTTACGACAGAAATTGCCCAAAAGAAAAAAATTTGTAATCTTCTTTTCAAAAAAAGTGCTCTTTAACAAGCGATATGGATGACTGTTATACATAACTTGTTATTTTATTGGTAATATAGTGAATATTTAGGTGTGAGTTAAAGCAGGTAAGTTATAGATAAGTTTCATTTAATAGGAGGAAGGCAATGGTTAGATTGGAAGAAATGAAATCAGATGAGTTTCAAAATTATCAAGTTATGCAATTAAAAACTATGCAAATGAACACGTAAAGGCTGGTAATTGGAAGGAGGCAGAAGCAATTGATCAGGCTGCTGCAGAATTTAAAAGGTTATTACCTGATGGAAAAGATACCGCTAATCATCACCTATTCTCTATTCGTGAGGAAGAGAGAGAAGTAGGTATGATTTGGCTTGCTCAGCTTTCAACGATTAATATTTGGAAGGATAATCAAGGACTTGGTTATGGAAAAGAGGCAATGTAAGAAATTAAAATCTTCGCCCAAAATCAGGGTCTTAACTATATAGGGCTTCACGTCTTTGGTCACAATAAGTGGGCACGAGATTTATATGAGAAATTAGGATATATAGAAACGGATATTATCATGAGGAAAAAATTAAGATAAAAACAGTCCTTAAGTGGAGTATTTGTATCTATGGTAAGTTTTATAGAGATAATTGCTGAAGAATGGAAAGCATTTTGTTGAAAAAAGCCGCCCAAAAACAGGCGGCTTTATAGATACTTTATTTAGAAACAGAAAGAATCGTATATCCGTCTTCGGCAAGTGTAATCTGACCTTTATCATTCCACTGACTTTTAGAATCCATGTAAAGTGGCTTAGCACTCTTCCATTCTTTCAAAGAAATAGACTTTGATTGTTTGCCAAGATTAATGCACACATAGGCAAGAGAGTCAGAGCTTTCTCTTTTATACATAACTACATCAGGATCATGAGCTACAAAGAGAAGATCACCTTCATTGGCGAGGACCTTATGATCTTTACGTAAGTTAATTAAGGATTGCACATGCTTACGAAGCTCGAGGTCTTGATTTTTGTCCTCCCAAGGCATACATTTACGGCAGCCGGGATCATCTTCACCATCTAGTCCAATTTCATCGCCATAATAAATGCATGGCGTTCCCGTAAAGGTAAGTAATATCGTGAAAATTTGTTTGATTTTATCAAGATTACCTTCACATTCTGTTAAAATCCTAGGTGTGTCATGGCTTCCGATTAAATTGAAGGCCGCCATATTCACAATATGTGGATACATATGATAAACCTTCGTCATTTTTTCAGCAAACTGTGTAGGTGTGATGGTGCTTTTGGCGAAAATTTCCAATATTGCAGTTAAGAATGGATAGTTCATTACAGCATCAAATTGGTCTCCACGCAGCCACGGCATGGAATCATGCCAAATTTCGCCGAGTATGTATGCATCCTCTTTTTCAGATCTGACTGCTTTACGGAAATCACGCCAGAAATCAAAATCTACTTCATTGGCTACATCTAGTCTCCAGCCATCAATATTGCATTCACGGATCCAATACTTAGCCACATTTAGCAAGTATTCTTTTACTTCTGGATTCTTTGTATTTAATTTTGGCATTGTTTCTACAAAACCAAAGGCATCATAGTTGAGATTTTCTTCAACCATTGGAAGGCTGCGCGTATGGAACCAATCCTTATACTTGGAATCCTCTCCTTTTTCTAATACATCCTGGAATGGCTTGAAATGATAGCCGCTATGATTAAATACCGCATCAAGCATGACCCTTATACCGCGCTTGTGGCTTTCTTCAACGAGTCGTTTTAATGTTTCCTTCGTTCCAAATTGAGGGTCAAGCTCCATATAATCAATGGTGTCATATTTATGGTTGGAATAAGCATGAAATACAGGGGTGAAATAAATTCCAGTAATGCCTAAATCCTTGAGATAATCTAAATGATCGATGACCCCTGCCAAGTCACCGCCAAAGAAATTGGTTGGTGTCGGTGCGGCACTTCCCCATGGCAAAGTACCTTTAGGATTTAATTTTGCATCCCCGTTTGCAAACCGTTCGGGGAAGATTTGGTACCAAACAGTATCTTTAACCCACTCTGGTGCGCTGAATACTTCTGTATGATGAAGATATGGTAAAGCAAAGAGAAGGCCGACTTTAGGAAGTTCCTCGTAAAAACCTTTTTCAGAATAATAGGCTGTTTTAGCATTCTTATCTGTTAAACGGAAAGTATAGCGAGCTCGGCGGTGAGGAAGATCAATGGTAGAACGCCAATAATCATACAGTTCATCACTGCCGGTATAGTCCATATTTTTTGCTTTGTAAATCCATTCACTGCCCTGAAAATCATAGGGATCACCATATAGTAACTCCATCTTTTCAATATCATCTTTTTTACTCATGATCATAATCGTAATGGAGTTTAATGATGAACTATACATAAATTGATCTCTTGCAAAGTGAATAACAGATGCTTTTTCCATGTAACCTTTCTCCTCTCAATATACAAGTGAATATTAATGCAAACGCTTGCGCCTTCTATTCATTAACTATATCAGTTAATGATAAATTTTCAATCTCGAAAATTTTAGATAATAACAATGTGTTTTTACCCATAAAACGATGTAAAATAACTTAATAAATAATTCACAATTTTATTATTGTTAAATTTTGATAAATAAGTATAATAAAGGTGTTGAGTCTGCAATCGTTTTCATTAGAAAATTAATACAAAAATTATATTTGAACATCAAGTGCATTCTTATGTGCAAACGTTTGTTTACTTAGCGATATTATAAGAGGAGGGGTTGACCCATGAAAAAAGCATACTCCATGTTAATGGTGCTCATGCTCGTAATTGGCGTACTGGCTGCTTGTGGACCAGACAGAGAGAAAGAAACAGGCAGTAAGGAAGATACGAATACGGATAAACCTGAAAAACTAGTCATTTGGGAAGATACAGATAAAGGACCTGGCTTAGAGCCGGCTATAAAAGCATTTGAAAAAGAGCATGGAATTAAAGTTGAATATAAAGAAATGGGTATGGCAGATAAGATTCGTGAACAAATCAGATTGGATGGACCAGCTGGAAAAGGTCCGGATGTTATCACATTGCCGCATGATCAAATTGGTCAATTAGCTATTGAAGGTGTATTAGCTGAACTAAAAGTAGACCAAAGTGTAATCGATACTTTTACAGAATCTTCTGTTCAGGCACAAACCTATGATGGTAAATTATATGGCTTGCCAAAAGCTACTGAAACACCAGTCTTTATTTATAACAAGAAACTTATGGAAAAACCGCCTGCAACAATGGATGAATTATATACATTTGCAAAAGAGAACACAAAAGGCAAAACATATGGATTTACAGCTAAATGGGATGATTTTTATCATGCATATGGTGTAATTGGCGGTATGGGTGGTTATGTGTTTGGAGAAAAAGATGGATCTCTAAACCGTGATGATTTAGGACTAAATAATGAAGGTGCAATTGAAGGCGCTGAATTTATTGCTAAATGGTATAAAGAAGGCCTGTTCCCTAAAGGGATTATTGGAGAAAGCGGCGGTTCAGCACAGGATGGTTTATTTAATGAAGGAAAACTGGCTTCCGTACAAAATGGACCTTGGGCTTTCCAAGGATATAAAGATGCAGGTATAGATATTGGAGCAACTGCATTGCCGACACTTCCAAATGGAGAACACATGAAAACCTTCATGGGTGTTAAAGGATGGCACGTGTCAGCTTACTCTAAAAATACAGATTGGGCTACTAAATTGGTTGAACACTTAACTAATTATGATAGCGCGAAAGTTCGTTATGAAAAAACACAGGAGATTCCTCCGGTTAAAAAATTGATTGAAGATCCAATTATTGCTGACAATGAATTTTCTAAAGCAGTAGCAGAGCAATCCCAATATGCGATTCCAATGCCTAATATACCAGAAATGGGAGAAGTTTGGTCCCCGATGGCAGCGGCTTTAGAGACAATCGCAACTGGTAAAGCAGATGCTAAATCTGCAATGGATGAGGCAGCGAAGACAATCAAAACAAATATTGATACCAACCATAAAAAATAATGCTAGGTAAGGGTTAGGCGGTATCCAATTATTCTGGATATGGCCTATCCTTTTATAACAAGGTATTGGTTATATTGCATTTTAGTGAAAACTCGGGAAGAGACTTTCTCTTTGTTCATCTTCCCTTTAGAAAGTTTGTTTCTGGGCTTTCACAGAATATAGCCAATTCTTTTCGTAGAAAGGGGAAAAACCCACGATGGATATAATTCCTGCTCAAACAAAAACCAACTATGCTAAAAAGGCTGCTTTATTTTCGATTATTCCAGGGTTTGGACAGTTTTTTAATAAACAATACATAAAAGGAATTATCTTTCTTATTTTGACAGCCTCTTTTTTTATTGCTTTTGCAGATATGTTAAATATTGGATTTTGGGGATTGGTCACTTTAGGTGAAATTCCGAAGCTTGATCATTCTGTTATTTTATTGATAGACGGCATTCTAACGTTAATTGTAACGATTATTGGTTTAGGTATTTACGCTTTTAATATTTACGATGCTTATAACAATGGTAAAAAGAGAGACCAAGAGATTGCATTAAATTCTATACGCGAGCAATATCAAAATTTAATTGATAATGGATTCCCCTATCTAATTGTTTCTCCGGGATTTTTGTTATTAATTTTCGTTGTTATATTTCCGATTATCTTCTCTTTCCTTTTGGCATTCACAAACTATGATTTGTATCATTCCCCGCCTGCAAATCTGGTCGATTGGATTGGATTTCAGAACTTTATTGATATTTTTAAAATAGAAATATGGAGAACCACATTCTTTAAAGTGTTTGGCTGGACTATTGTATGGACATTTACAGCAACGACTTTACAAATTGCACTCGGAGTCTTTCTGGCAGTATTGGTTAATCAGAAAGATTTAAAGGGCAAGGCTATCATTAGAACCGTCCTGATTTTGCCTTGGGCCGTTCCTGCCTTTGTATCCATCCTTGTATTTTCAGGTATGTTTAATGAATCATTTGGTATTATCAATACGACGATTCTTCCGGCTCTTGGATTACCTCCAGTGGATTGGATGACGGAAGCAAACTGGACAAGACTTGCTTTAATTCTCATACAGGGCTGGTTAGGATTTCCGTTTATTTTTGCCATGACAACAGGAGTCCTTCAATCTATACCGGAGGATTTATATGAAGCGGCCACGATAGATGGGGCTAGCTTGATGCAGAAATTCAGAAAAATTACTTTACCGCTCGTTTTGTTTGCCACTGCGCCTATACTAATCACACAGTATACGTTTAATTTTAATAACTTTAATTTAATCTTTTTATTTAATAACGGAGGCCCTGCCATACCGGGTCAAAATGCGTGGGGTACGGATATATTAATTTCGTGGATTTATAGATTGACAATGACATCGGCTCAATATGGAAAAGCTGCCGCAGTTACGATGATTCTTTCACTAATTGTCATGTCTGTAGCATTATGGCAATTCAAACGGACTAAGTCTTTCCAAGAGGAGGATATGATGTAATGAAGAGTTCAAAAAAGAATAAAATGATCCGCTTAACCTTATCTTATATAGTCATAGCCATCATGTTTGCCATTGTCATCTATCCAATTCTTTGGATTATAGGCTCATCCTTTAATCCGGGGAACAGTTTGTCCGGTTCAACGATGTTTCCCAAAAATCCAACGCTCGACCATTATAAAGAGCTATTTGATATGAAAAACAGTGATTATCTGATTTGGTACTTTAACTCTCTTAAAATTAGTATTATGACAATGATTTTAACGGTTATTACGGTTTCTTTTACAGCCTATGCGTTTTCACGATATCGGTTTGTTGGGAGAAAAAATGGATTAATGACCTTTTTGATTTTACAAATGATCCCGAACTTTGCAGCCTTGATTGCCATTTATGTATTGGCCGTTCGGACAGGATTGCTGGATACACATATCGGCTTAATTTTACTGTATGTGGGTGGACAAATTCCGATGAATACGTGGTTGATGAAGGGGTATCTTGATACCATTCCACGTGAACTCGATGAAAGTGCGAAGATGGATGGAGCTGGTCATTTACGTATATTCTTCCAAATCGTCCTGCCTTTGGCAAAACCAATCATAGCGGTTGTAGCGTTATTCGCTTTTGTTGCTCCTTTCGGAGATTTTATTTTAGCGAAAATATTAATTAGCTCAAGTGATCAGTATACGATTGCAGTTGGTTTATATGAACTGGTTGGTAAGAAATTTGGAGCAGAATTCACCAAGTTTGCAGCAGGTTCGGTTTTAATTGCTATTCCAATTGCTACCCTTTTCCTATTCTTCCAAAAATACTTTGTTTCCGGATTGACGGCTGGCGGTACAAAGGGATAAGGTTATTTTGATGGGAGAAATAAGGGGGAAATTAGTATGTTAAAAAAAGTAATGGCCATTCTGCTGGCGCCGTTTATCTTACTTTCGACAATTCCAGTATCTGCGGAGGAAATAGAGGGAAGAGATTGGCAGGATGAGTCCATCTACTTCATCATGGTGGACAGATTTTATAATGGTAATACGAAAAACGATCATAGTGTGGACCTTGATAATCTTAATACATACCAAGGCGGGGATTTTGCCGGTATTATGCAAAAGTTAGATTATTTGCAGGAAATGGGCTTTACCACTATTGCACTGAATTCAATCGTTGAAAACACAGAATCAGGCTATCATGGAGATTGGGCTCTGGATTATAGAAAGATCAATGCGAATTATGGAACATTAAAGGAATTTAAACAGTTAGTGCAAGAAGCTCATAAACGTAATATGAAAGTGATCGTTGACTTTAATGCGAATCATGTCGGACCTAATCATCCATGGCTTAAGGATTCGGCAAAAGAAGATTGGTTTCATGAAAGAAAAGATGTGACCTCTGCAAGTAACCAGGAAGGGAAGCAGGCTGGATGGATAGATGGATTACCAGATTTAGCACAGGAAAATCCTGAAGTATCTGCTTACTTGCTGGATGCTGCGAAGTGGTGGATTACAGAAACCAATATTGACGGCTATCGCTTGAATGATTTGGAGTATGTTTCTGTTGATTTTTGGAGTAATTTCAGTAAAGAAATGAAATCGGTTAAAAATGATTTCTTTCTACTTGGTAATGGTACTATAGAAAATACATCTGATTTGGTTGGCCTTCAGGAATCAGGCATTGATGGTGTACTAGATAAACAACAAATGGAAGCGTTGAGAGAGGTATTTGCTAAACCGGATCAGAAGATGAATTCATTATTCACTATCTGGAATGAACGAATGCAAACGATGAGTCAGCCACATCAGTTGGGAGTTATGGTTGATACAGAAGATATACCTAGATTCACTAAGTCAATGCAGGATCATAATCAATTCCCTGGAACGAGATGGGAATTACTAATGACCCATATGTATACCATGCCTGGTATCCCAATGGTTTATTACGGATCCGAAATAGCCATGAATGGTAATGAGATACCTGATAATCGCCGTATGATGGATTTCAGAACAGATAAGGATTTAATTGAATATATTGGTAAAATAGCTGCACTGCGTAAAGAATATCCTGCTTTAAGGAAAGGCACTCTTGAACTTTTGAACGAGCAGGATGGAATGGCCGTCTACAAAAGAGAGTATGAAGACCAAATAATGATAGTTGCGATTAATAATAGCTCGAAAACAAAAACCATTCAACTTGATGCAGCTAATCTTCCAGCAAGTGAAGAGTTACGTGGCAGGCTTAATGCAGATATGGTCAGAAAAAGTAATGATACCTATTCAATTACTTTGGATCGTGAAACATCAGAAGTCTATTTGGCAGCAGAAAAAAGCGGCGTAAATTATGTATTCATTGCTGTAATCGTTTTAGTTAATATCTTGTTCTTTGGGTTCCTTTATTTGGCACGAAGAAAAGGCAAACGGCAAAACAATCATAATTGAACGAAAATGGAGGGATGTTATTTCTCTCCTTTTTTTTAATAATAATCATAGACTAGCATAAGTGAGGATGAAAGTGCTTGAATAAGAAATGGTGGAAGGAAGCAGTTTGTTATCAAATATATCCAAAGAGTTTTAAAGATTCCAATGGAGATGGGATTGGAGATTTACGAGGGGTAATTAATAAACTTGATTATTTAACCGAACTGGGGATAGATGTTATCTGGATTTGCCCTATTTATCAATCCCCCAATGCGGATAATGGTTATGATATCAGTGATTACCAAGCAATCATGGACGAGTTTGGAACGATGAAGGATTTTGACGAATTACTGGAGAAAGTTCATAAACGGGGTATGAAATTAATAATGGATCTGGTTGTTAACCATACAAGTGATGAGCACCCGTGGTTTTTAGAATCCAAAACATCAGTAGATTCACCTAAAAGAGATTGGTACATATGGAGTGATGGAAGCCCTAGTGGCCCACCGAATAATTGGGAGAGTATTTTCTCCGGCAGTGCATGGGAATATGATGTGGAAAGTGGGCAATATTATTTGCATGTATTTGCAACAAAACAGCCTGATTTGAATTGGGAGAACAAGGATATGAGAGAGGCCGTTTATAATATGGTCAATTGGTGGTTAGATAAAGGGATTGACGGATTCCGTATTGACGCTATTAGCCATATAAAAAAGAAGGCTGGTTTTCCAGATGCAGCAGGATTAGATGATAACGGGATAAAAGGTTTCAAGATGTATACGGACCAGGATGGGATTCATGATTTCCTTCAAGAATTAAAGATGAAAACATACTCAAACTATGACATTATGACGGTGGGAGAAGCAAGTGGGGTAAGAGCCGAAGATGCAGACCCCTGGGTAGAAGAGCAAAAAGGTGCTTTTGATATGGTATTTCAATTCGAGCATTTGAGCCTATGGGAAAAAGAAACTGAAGTTGATCTCGACCTTGTATCATTAAAAAGAATCCTGTCAAAATGGCAAACTGTATTACATGGTAAAGGCTGGAATGCGTTGTTCATTGAAAATCATGATAAACCACGTATTGTATCCGTACTGGGAAATGATCAGGAGTATTGGCAAGAAAGCGCTAAGATGCTAGGAACTATGTATTTCTTCATGCAGGGTACCCCTTTTATTTATCAAGGGCAGGAAATTGGCATGACAAATGTAGCCTTTCCTTCTATTAATGATTACGATGATATTAGCATGAAGAATTACTATCAGTTAGAAACTGCCAAAGGAAGAGACCATCTTGAAATTATGAAGGTAATATGGAAAAACGGACGTGATAATTCCAGAACACCAATGCAATGGGATGATTCGTTAAACGGTGGTTTTACATTAGGAATACCTTGGATGAAGGTGAATCCAAATTACCAGGAGATTAATGTAAAGCATCAGCGTCAGGATTCCAATTCGATTCTTTCCTTTTATAAAAAAATGATTCGCTTGCGCAAGCAGTATGATTGTCTTGTTTATGGTGAATATAAGCTTTACCTTGAAGATGATCCTAATGTGTACATGTACTCCAGATTTACAGATGAACAAACCGCTTTAGTAATCTGTAATTTCAATAAAGATAGTGAAGCTATTACTTTACCGGTGTTCAATGGGTTGACAGGGGAGCTAATCCTTAGTAATTATAATAATCATAGTGAAGAAACAGACGAACAGGGTAATATCTATTTATCACCATATGAATCAAGAGTCTATCTCTTCAAACAGATCGCTGAATAGGAAATGGGGAACAATCGTATGGCGATAACGATAAAAGACGTAGCGAAATTGGCAAATGTGGCACCTTCGACAGTTTCCAGAGTAATTGCCAACAATCCAAGAATAAGCGAGAAGACAAAAAGAAAAGTAAGAGAAGCAATGGAAGAACTCGGCTATCATCCAAATTTTATAGCGAGAAGCTTGGCAAACAAGTCAAGTGAGGTTTTAGGAATCGTTATGCCCAAGTCTGGAGATGGATCTTTTTTAAATCCATTTTTCTCTACGGTTATGAAGGGTTTAAGCCAGGCTGCGCATGAAGACTTGTATGGCTTACATATTACTACGGGGATATCGGATGAAGGAATATTTAATGAAGTTGAAAAAATGGTACATGGCGGCAGAGTGGACGGAGTTATTTTGCTTTACTCTAAAGTTGACGATACCGTATTGAACTATCTATATAAAATAAATTTCCCATTTGTTGTTATTGGAAAACCACCAATGCATGACAGCAGTATTACGTATGTGGATAACGATAATTTTCAGGCCGGCAAGGATGTAGCCGATTATTTACTTGCGAACGGGCATAAGGATATCGCCTTTATTGGAGGGAGTGCCCATCTGGTCGTCACGATTGAACGGATGAGAGGGTACGAGGAAGCATTGAAGGAAGCTGGAATACCTATTTTAAAAGAATATGCGATTCATGAAGATTTCATGCTTGAAGGCGGTAAAGAAGCAGTCAAGCAATTAATGAATCTTGAAAAACCTCCTTCAGCATTGATAGTTGCTGATGATTTTATGGCACTTGGTGTACTGAACATGCTTGATGAAATGGATATCAGTGTTCCAGAGGATATCTCAGTAGTAAGCTTTAATAATGTCTTAATTTCTCAATTGTCAAAGCCTCCTCTTTCCTCTGTGGATATCAATATAGAGAAATTGGGGTATCAGGCAGTCAAATTGCTGATTTCCAAAATAAAGAACCCTCAGGGACCAACAATGCGTATGATTATTCCGCATCAATTCATTATTCGATCATCTGTTACAAAAAAATAAGGTACTTTTATAAAGAAACGGTGAAGACATCTTAAAGGTGTCTTCACCGTTTTCTATCTTTATCCATTATCCATTAACGACACTGCCGCCATTTACATGCAAGGTTTGTCCAGAAACATAGGACGAGTCATCACTTGCCAGGTAAACATAAGTAGGAGCCAATTCATCAGGCTGCCCAATACGGCCAAGCGGTGTATTTTGACCCCAGCTTTCTTCAATTTGCTCAGCAGAGAAGGATGCGGGAATTAACGGTGTCCAAATAGGGCCCGGTGCAACGGCATTCACATAGATTCCCTTAGGAGCAACACTATTGGAAAGGGCACGGGTAAAGGATACGATCGCTCCCTTTGTAGATGAGTAATCAATTAACAATGGATTACCCTGGTAGGCTGTTACACTGGCAGAATTGATAATCTTGCCGCCCTTCGGAAGATGTTTCATGGCTGCTTTTGCCATATAAAAATATCCGAATATATTGGTTCGGAATGTGCGTTCCAATTGTTCTGACGTTATGTCAGTAAATTCTTTTTGAACATGCTGTTCTGCAGCGTTATTGACAAGAATATCGAGTTTACCGAATGTTTCAACGGTCTTTTCTACAGCATTTATGCAAACATCTTCATATCCAACATCGCCTGTGATTAACAGGCATTTTCGGCCTTCCGCTTCTACAAGCTCTTTTGTTTTTTCGGCATCTTCTTGTTCTCTATCGACATAAAGAATAGCTACATCGGCGCCTTCTTTGGCAAAGTAGACTGCAACTGATCGGCCAATTCCGCTGTCACCGCCAGTAATAATAGCCACTTTATCTTTTAATTTCCCACTGCCTTTATAGGAAGAAGTAACGGTAATAGGTTCGGGATCCATTTTATACTGCAATCCCGGTTGTACTTCTTGCTCTTGTCCTGGCGCATTATTAAATCTTTCACTCATAACTGAATACCTCCTATATTTTTCATCTATGTGTATACTTTTCCACTGTTTGTTGAAACAAAACATTTTTCGTCATGAAGGTCGCTGAATAAGATTATATAGTCGGCGTCAAGTGAGGGGCGATAAACTATATAGAAAGAAAATCGAAAAGGGTAACACCCTCAATTGAGAGTGTTACCCTGTCTTTGTGTATATGATCTAGAATCGTTAATTACCCATTCACAACAGAGCCGCCATTGACATGAAGGACCTGTCCGCTGACATAGCTGGAATCATCACTTGCCAAATAAACATAAGTTGGGGCTAATTCGGATGGTTGTCCAGCACGTCCAAGTGGAACGTTTTTACCAAATTCAGCCACTTTATCAGCCTCGAATGTAGCAGGAATTAATGGTGTCCAAATTGGTCCCGGTGCTACTGCATTCACGCGGATTCCTTTGCTGGCAATACTATTGGAAAGCGCACGTGTAAAGGATACAATGGCACCTTTCGTTGAAGAATAATCAATCAATTGTGCATTACCTTGATAGGCTGTTACAGAAGTTGTATTAATGATGGAGCTTCCTTTAGATAAGTGAGGAAGGACAGCTTTTGTTAAATAGAATTGTGAAAAGATATTGGTTCTAAATGTTTTTTCTAATTGTTCATCACTGATATCCAACAGGCTCTCCTGAGGATGCTGTTCAGCTGCGTTATTGACTAAGATATCAATTTTGCCGAATTCACTTTTAACTTTTTCGGCGACTTCGCGGCAAAAAGCACTGTCACCTATATCTCCAGCCAATAGCATGCATTGTACGCCTTCGTTTTCCACTAAATCTTTTGCTTTATTCGCATCCTCGTGTTCATTCAAATACACAATCGCAACATTGGCGCCTTCTTTAGCATAATAGTGGGCAACAGATCGGCCAATCCCACTGTCTCCGCCTGTGATAATCGCTACTTTTCCTTTTAATTTATCGCTGCCTTTATAATTTTCATCGACTTCTTTTGGTTCAGGATGCATTTCGTTTGTTACACCAGGTTGAGTATCCTGTTCTTGGGCTGGAAATCCATCTTTACCGATTTTTATATCTTCATTCATTTCACAACATCCTTTCCAATTAATGTTTCCCTATTGTTATTCCTCATTTATGGAAAAAGAAACATGGAAATAGGATTAAAGTTAAGGATGTTTTATTACTTACAAAAAAAGCACTGGAAAATAAGGTGTATGTAAAAAAATGTGATGATTTGCTGATTTTAATGTCGTTTTGTTAATGCTCAAAACAATAGGATCCAAGTAGTGATAGTGAAGAAATTCAGGATTTTTTAACCGAATTAAAAATAAACCCTTTGAGAAGGTTGGGCTATTAAGGGTAATGCTCACTGGATGGACTGAAAATTTTAAAGCATTAGAGAATAAGAGTTTTATTCCTGGGCTTCAGTGGGCATCACTGCACAAATAGTTCCCTATATTAAACCTGAAAAATAGAAAAAAGCCATCGTGTAGCCGATGGCTTTTTAGATGCAATTCAATATGCCTCTGCTCTTCAAACCTATGTAAATACTAGCGGAAGTTTATAAATTGAACTTCGATAGAGAGATCTGCGTCTCGAATGGCTGCAATAACTTGCTGAAGATCATCCTTGCTTTTTCCGGTCACACGGATTTGATCGTCCTGTATTTGGGATTTAACTTTGTTACCCACATTTTTAACAATTAAATTAATTTTCTTTGCGTTGTCTTTGTCTATACCTTGAACCAATTTAGCACGTTGGCGAACTGTGCCGCCTGAAGCGCCTTCCATTTTTCCGTAATCAAGGTTCTTAACGGGAACGCCCCGTTTAATGAGCTTGCTCATTAAAACATCCTTTAATTGCCCCATTTTGTAATCATCGTCAGAAACAAGCACGAGTTCCTCATTTTCCAGCTTAATATCACTTTTGCTACCTTTAAAATCATAACGTGTTTTTACTTCCTTCATTGCCATCGTTACAGCATTTGTTACTTCGGATAAGTCAATTTTTGAAACCACATCAAATGAGCTTTCTTTAGCCATACTATCCCTCCGTTTTTAACTTTATTATAAAAAAAGCACTATATAAGTTCAATTACAAGTAAAAAAGAGGATTTTTTATTGAAATCCTCTTTATACCCAGTTAATATGTTGAAATGGAGATTTTACTTATAAGTGATCAGTCTTTTTTGAAAAAGATTTTTTTCCGGCTTTTCGGTTTTTCTCTTCCTGAATATTTTTAATTTCATGTTTAGCTTGGTTATCTCTGGCTTTTTTATCATTATCTGAAGTATGATATCCCATGTGTGCTTGCCCCTTTGCAAATTATTTACTACGCATATGTGTAGTATGTTGCAAGTAGGGGAAAATATGTATACATCAGAATGTATTTCAGGATAGTTTATTTAAGAAAAATATTGCAATGGTACCTGGACCGGCATGAGCGCCAACAGTTGCACCGACAGATGAAATATATACGGATTTTGGTTGGAAATTTTCTTCAATTAATTGCTTGAATTCCATAGCTTTTTCGATATCATCGCCATGACTGATTCCAATTATTTGTTTATCTAATTGGTCTCCTCGTTCTTTCATGACATCAATGACGGCTTGCATCAGTTTTTTACGGCCGCGGAATTTATCCAGTGGAACCAGTTTGCCATCTTCAACATTTAGCAGTGGCTTGATATTTAATAAACCGCCGAAAAAAGCAGATGTTTTGGAAATTCGGCCACCTCGAGCCAGGTATTCCAAATTGTCTACCGTAAATAAATGTTCCATATGGGAGGCTGAAAACTGTGCTGTTTCTTTCAGTTCTTCAAGACTGGCTCCTTTAGCGGCTTTGCGTACGGCTTCCATGACGACTAGGCCATAGCCTAAAGACGCGCATTTACTGTCGACAATTTCTAATTGAAGATCCGGGTACTCAGCTTTAACTTCGTCTCTCATCATAACAGCTGTTTGATAGGTACCGCTTAATTCGGAAGAAAATGCGACATAAAGTCCGGGTTGTTTATTTTTTGCCAGCTCTTCGAATTTTTCGTAAAAACTTTGTGGAGACACCTGTGATGTTTTGGGTGCTTTTCCTTCGCGCATGGCATCGTAGACTACTTTTGGTTTGATTGTAACTTGATCATCATATTCATTGTCATCAAGATGTACTTTTAATGGAAAAAGAATGATGTTGTTATCCTGGAAGTATTCTAATGGCAAATCGCTTGCACTATCAGCCAAAATTTGTACACTCATATAGACACCTACTTTTTTAAAATTTACTTAGTTTAATTATAAGTCTATTATCTTTTATAGAAAACAAAAATTGTTCACATATCTTTCTATCATGGGGAATTTATTTTCAGTTGTCAACTTAAGGAGGAGCTAAATTTGGTTTGGAATGAAACAAAAAAAATACTGGCTGTTGTGGTTGGAGCTTTATTAAATGCAATCGCAATGAATTATTTCTTGATACCTGCAAACGTGTTTGCGAGTGGGTTCACGGGTACAGCCCAAATTATATCAGCAGCATTGGACATGTTTACGAATATTAATTTATCTACAGGTATATTATTACTTGCTCTTAATATTCCGATTGCTATTCTTGCATGGTTTAAGGTTGGAAGGTCTTTCACAGTGTACAGCTTTTTAGCTGTTGTATTAATGTCATTATTCTTAGAAATATTACCGGTACAATCCTATTCAGATGATATTATCCTAAATGCTGTTTTCGGCGGTGTAATTGGAGCGGCCGGTGTGGGAATCACACTGCGATTCGGTGCTTCCACTGGTGGTATGGATATCGTGGCAATGATTCTTTCTAGAATCAATGATAAGCCAATCGGCATTTACTTTTTAATGCTGAATGGAGCTATTGTAGCCATTGCGGGGCTTATGTATTCAGAAGAACAGGCACTTTATACATTAATTTCATTATATGTTTCTACGAGAGTAATTGATGCTATTCATACAAGACATATAAAAGTTACAGCTATGATTGTAACAAGACATGCAGATGAATTGAAGCAGGCGATTCATTCCAAGCTGGTACGCGGAATAACAATGATTCCTGCTGTTGGAGCCTTTACGGGCGAAGATAAAAATATGCTAATGATTGTGATAAGCCGTTATGAGCTATATGACCTGCAGAGTGTTATTCAGGAAGTAGACCCACATGCATTTACAAATATCGTTCAATCTACCGGAGTTATCGGTTCTTTCCGGAAAGATTGACAAGGAATAAACCCTTTCCGTGTGCTTTAGAGCGAACGGAAAGGGTTTTTTTTTGAATGCAGGATAAGAATGAAGATGCATAGAGAACTAACTACCCTCAATATAGAAAGCGCTTACAATAAATGCTTTTTTTTGCGAAAAACATTTATCTTATAAAAAAGCGAAGGTAAAGTAATTTAAATTATTTTGAAATCGTGTTAAGAAAACATGGCCAAGGGCTGTTCATTATAAATTATTACCTTTGATTATTAAATCGACTGGTGGATAAGTATATAAAAATACGAAAAGGCTTACATTCATTATTTAGAATCAATATAAACTGAAATACCCTAAAATAAATAAATTTTACCAAAATACAAATTTTGACAATTTAAACCCTTTTCTAATTCTAGGTTCTATACTACAATCAACAATAAGTTCTCTTTTGAGAACAAAAAAAGAAATGTATGGAGGTTGGGATGGAAGATACAGTAAGTTTTAAGGATATTTTAAGTGTATTAAAGAGACGGTTAGTACTTATTATTTTGATGACGTTAATAGCGGCTCTGGCCAGTGGCATTATTTCCTATCTCTTTTTATCTCCTTCGTATGAATCATCCACACAAATTCTTGTCAACGACACTATGAACACGAACGAACAACAAAATCAGGATAAGAAAACAAAAAAAGAGGACGCCAAAACTGATAGCAATGAAACTAATTTAATCGACCCTAATCAAGTCCGTGCGAATATTGAATTGATTCATACATACAGTATGTTGATCAAGAGCCAGGCTATTCTAGCAGATGTAATTAGTGAGCTCAGCCTTGACAGAAGCATCGATAAATTAAATGAGCAAGTCACAGTAAACACGACTCAAAATTCTCAAGTTGTTGAAATAGTCGTCAAGGATCAGGACCCTGTTCTGGCAGCGAAAATGGCCGATAGTATTGCGACAGTATTCCAGCAAGAGGTTACTACATTAATGAATATTGATAATATTCATATTCTCGCGAATGCAAATGTTGAAGAGCCTTATGGGATATTTAATCCAGATATGATTAGAAATGTACTGATTGGTTTTTCATTAGGCTTATTTTGTGCTATTGGGGTAGCTTTCTTGTTGGAGTACCTCGATCCTACAATCAGAGATGAAAAAGATATCCTTTATGAATTAGGTATACCGGTTATCGGAAATATCCCGGAAATTAAAGTTAGCAGCAAAAGCATGGAAAGGCAGATGGAGGACAGCCGGGTGAAAATAGGAGGACGTACATTTGAGTCGTAATAGAAATAAAGACTTGCTGGTGAGCAAGGAAAGAGCGAAATATGCACAAATTTATAAACAATCGATTGTGAGTGAGCAGTACAGATTGCTGCGCTCAAGCATAACGTTTTCTCGAATTGGTAAAGACATCCAGACTCTGCTTGTCACATCTCCAAACCACGGGGACGGCAAAACGACCACCGCCGCAAATCTGGGTATCGTGCTGGCCCAGCATGATAAAAAAGTCATCGTCATTGATGCTGATTTAAGAAGACCGAAGATTCATAAATTATTTGACCTTAAACAATCTGATGGCTTAACAGCTATTCTTGCTGGCAAAGCGACAGTGGATGAAGCTATATGCATTTCAGATATACCAAATCTCCATATCATCCAGAGCGGTGCCGTAACCAAAACATCGTATGAGCTCTTAACAGCAAATCGAATAGAGGACATTATCTCGATTCTAAGCCAGCAATATGACACCATAATATTTGATACTTCACCTATCTTGTATACCGCTGAAACGCAAATACTTGCTAATCTTTGTGAAGCTTCCATGCTGGTCGTGAAAAGCGGTCAGACATTAAAAGAAGATGCAAGAAAGGCAGTAAATGTTTTACAAGATTCCAAAGCGGAATTATTGGGAGCTTCATTAAATGGAAATCCAATAAAACCAAAGGCTTATCAATATAACTGATTATTAAGGAGTGGTTAAATGCAGGTTATCCTTTTATCTGGAGGATCGGGGCAAAGATTATGGCCTTTATCTAATGATTCACGTTCAAAGCAATTTCTGAAAGTATTGGAAGGGCATGATAGGACAAACGAATCAATGTCTCAGAGAGTATGGCGACAAATGGATGAAGTAGGACTAATGAAGTCGGCAGTTATTGCGACGAGTAAGAAACAAGTGGATATCCTGAAAAATCAGCTCGGCTCAAACGTTCCCCTTATTATTGAGCCAGAGCGGCGGGATACTTTTCCGGCAATTGCTCTTGCTGCCTCCTACCTATATTCGATCAAAGGAATCAGCCTAGATGAAGTAGTTTCCGTTTTGCCCATTGATTCTTACGTGGAAAATGATTTCTATGAATCTGTGAAAAAATTGGAGGATACGCTAAACACAACAGATTGCAGTATTGCTTTAATGGGAGTGGAACCAAGCTATCCTTCTACTAGTTTTGGCTACATCGTTCCAGAAAAGAAAAATGATGGGCTAGTTCTTGTTAGCCATTTTGTAGAAAAGCCGACAGAAGAGTATGCACAAAGATTGATAAAGGAAGAGGCATTATGGAATTGTGGTGTATTTGCATTTAAGTTAGGTTTTATGATTTCGATTTTAGAAGAAATGAATTTGCCTATAGAGTACGAACAGCTACAAAATGTCTATGAACTCCTGCCTAGTATTAGTTTTGATTTTGAAGTTGTCGAGAAAACGAAGAATATTGTCGCTCTCCCCTATAAAGGAATATGGAGGGACCTGGGGATTTGGAGCACCTTAACTGAGCAAATGATCGAGACTGTTCAAGGCTTAGGTGTTATTTGCCCAAAATCTCATAATACCCATATCATCAATGAGCTGGACATTCCAGTTGCGGTTCTTGGTATGCCAGATGCGGTGGTTGTCGCGAGCCCCGATGGCATCTTAGTTGCCAATAAAGGTTTGAGTCATGATCTTAAGAAATTCATATTTCATTTTAATCAAAGGCCGATGTATGAAGAGAGACGATGGGGGTCGTATAAAGTCCTTGATCAAACCGTCTATGATAATGGGACAGAAGTGCTCACAAAAAGAATAACCATTCATGCCGGCAGCAATTTAAGCTATCAGGAGCATAATAAGAGAAAGGAAGTTTGGACTATTCTCAAAGGTGAGGGTTCTTTGGTACTGAATGAATATATATACGATGTGAAGCCGGGAAGCGTAATTGAAATTCCAGCTGGCACAAGACATGCATTGAAAGCTATTTCCGACTTGGAATTAATTGAAGTTCAAAAAGGTAGTTCGCTGACGGAGGAAGATGTGCATAGAATTAGCATGGAATGGGATGAAATTCTTCCTATGATTAGCTCAGTGACTCTTTAGTACATTTATATAGTTCGTTATTAAGAACAAAGAGAGCTATATAGAAACGTAATAGAAGGACTGAATATTCAAGCCAAAAGTAAAAGCAAGCATATTCATGGGAAAAAGAGTGAATGAAATTCTTTCTCTGATTAATTCAATCACTCTTTAGTATACCTATAAAATTCGTTATTGAGAACAAAAGGGGGCTGGAATGGAAAAATAATTAAAGGACTGGAACAACTCAAACCAAAAGTAAAAGCCACCATATATCAGGGGAAAAAGGAGTGAATTCATTGATTTCTTCTAAGGCAGGGACTGCACAGGAAGCGTTCGCAGAACCGAATGAGCTTGATAACAAGAAATTATATCTAGTATCTAAAAGATACTTAGACATTATTCTAGCTGTAGTGGGTCTTCTGCTGCTAATTCCTGTATTTTTTATTGTAGCCGTCTTGATAAAAATTGAAGATCCTAAGGCTTCTGTGTTCTTTAAACAAATACGTGTAGGCAAGGATGGAAAAACATTCTGTATGTATAAGTTCAGATCTATGGTGATGAACGCAGAGCAACTGATAGAGACACTGCTCAATCAAAATGAGTCCAGTGGGGCTATTTTTAAAATGAAAGAGGATCCTAGGGTTACAAAAATAGGACGTTTTATTCGCAAGACGAGTATTGATGAATTGCCACAACTGTGGAATGTTTTGAAAGGAGAGATGAGTTTGGTCGGTCCCAGGCCGCCATTGCCGAGAGAGGTAGAAAGTTACTCTGACTATCATAAACAGCGTTTGTCCGTTATTCCCGGCTGTACAGGATTATGGCAGGTTACTGGTAGAAGCAGTGTCGGCTTTGAAAAAATGGTTGAGCTGGACCTTTATTATATTCGTAAGCGCCATTTCTTTTATGATATAAAAATCATTTGCAAAACGTTTATCGTAATGTTCTTTCCTAATAATGCTTATTAGGAAAGAACAATAAGAAAGAAGTGATAGTCATAAATAATATTTATGTTTTATATCGACTTATTCTAAATCGTACGGTGGGAGTTACTGATGATTAAAGAATCAATGTTGTTATCAATTAATCGATTTGCCAAATCAATTGTCCAAGTTTTTTTAACTATTCTTATAGCCAGATTACTGACCTTAACAGAAATGGGCCTTTATCAGCAAATCTTTTTGATTGCAGTAATGGTAGGTGCTTTTATTCCGTTTGAGATGCATACAACGTTCAGTTATTTCTTTAACAAAACGGATAATGAACGTGAAAAATCATTAGTGATAACCAATACGTTCTGGGTTTTGTTCATTCTTGGTGTACTGATGATTTTCGGCCTGTATACTCTATACAATATTGAGTTTTTATTAAAGGATAGCCCATTGCGCAAATATGAGATTTGGATTGGATTTTGGAGCTTTGCAACCATAATGGGCTGTTATTTAGAAAATTTGTTTGTTTCTATTAAGAGGGCTAAAATTTATAGCTTTATTAATTTATCTTATTATTTTGCCTATTTCCTGATTATTGGCTATACATTATATGCGACAAAGGAGCTACTCTTAACAATTAAACTGATTGCCCTGTTTGAAATCGTTAGAGTCATCATTTTGCATCTGTTTTTCCATAAGATTCATGGCATGTCTTTAAAAGGAGATCTGCCATTATTAAAACAGCAGCTTAAATATACAGCGGCAGTTGGAGCAGTAACAGCCATCGATGTGATTACACAGACAAGTGATAAAATCATCATTTGGTTATTCTACTCAATAGAATTGTTTGCAATTTATTCAATATCATCAAAAGAGATTCCTTTCATGTCTATTATTACTGTAGCTGTTATAACAGCGATGCTACCAAGACTAGGTCGTTTATACAGCATACAAAGGCGGAAGCTAGAAGCCTTAAATCTCTGGTCAGAATCAAGCCGATTACTATCATTAGTCATGTTCCCTATTTTTTGGATTCTATTTTTCTATCATAAAGAGTTTATCGATCTTTTATACTCTGATACTTATTTAAGCGGATCCATCATCTTTTTAATATATTTAATGAAATTCCCGCTTCGCTTTACAGTTTTTTACACGCCTTTACTTATATCCGGTAATCAAAAGCTAGTTTTAAAAAACGCGCTTATCACGGTTATTTGCAATATCGTTCTAGGACTAGCATTGATGGGGTTATTTGGGTACATCGGGGTAGCTATAGCTTCTGTTATCTCATGTTTTATTAGTATTTACCTGCAGCAAAGAGATGTATGCAAAGTATTTGAAATTCGGCAAAGGGAGCTTCTACCCTACAGGTCAATTTTGATGACATTTGGAACCTCAGGTTTCACCGCAGGAGTGGTCTATTTAATTATCTCCTTTTTGCCTGGTCATCAATTTATCCATTTTTTTTCTGGCGGCATAATCACCATGCTGTTATGCATAGGGATCGCGCTAGTGAGAAAAGAAGTATCTATTCCCTTCTTATTCAATAAACCGATTGTTTTAAAGGTTAGGAGATAAAAAACTTAATAGGGAGTGTTGTAAATGAAAGGAATTATCCTTGCTGGAGGTACCGGATCGCGGCTTTATCCTTTAACAAAGGTCACCAATAAAAATCTGCTTCCAATCGGAAAATATCCAATGATTTATCATTCAGTTTATAAACTGAAGGAGTCCGGAATTGAAGAAATATTAATTGTAACGGGCAGAGAACATATGGGGGATGTAGTTGATTTGCTTGGCAGCGGCTTTGAATTTGGAGTTGAATTTTCTTATAAGGTGCAGGAAAAGGCCGGCGGTATAGCAGAGGCTCTTGGACTTGCTCGCGATTTCACTGAAAATGAGAAAATGGTCGTCATTCTTGGAGACAATATTTTCACAGATACAATTCGACCTTATGTGCAGCATTTTGCGCAACAGGAGAGTGGCGCGAAAATTTTAATTAAAGAGGTTGAGGATCCAAAACGTTTCGGTGTTCCGGTTATATATGACGGCAGAATCATCGCGATAGAAGAAAAACCAATGGTACCAAAATCGAACTATGCAGTGACGGGCATTTATATGTACGATTCGACCGTTTATAGGATAATTGACCAGCTTACCCCATCAGCGCGAGGTGAAATGGAAATTACAGATGTCAATAATCACTATATTAAGGAGGGTTTACTGAAATTTGATGTGCTGAGAGGGCGGTGGACAGATGCTGGTACACATTCTTCTTATGCACAGGCTAATATAATGGCTCAAAATATGGATTTCAGCAATTTATTTGAAAAAGAAGCAGTGCTCATGAAATAAAATTCAGCAATCATAGATAGATTCATTGAGTTTATAATGAGCAGATAAATGGACTGAAAATAGGGGTTAAGGAGACTGATCCAAATGAAAAAGTCCCATTTGGGCAATGTTGCAATGGATATCTTTAATATAAAGGAAGGCTTATGTGTGATAGAATCCCGTCTCATAAACAAAAAGAAAGCAGCAATCTATTTCTTAAATGCCCATTGTTATAATATCGCGCAAAGGGACAATGATTACAGGGAAATCATCAATAGAGCTGACTTTTTGCTGAATGACGGCTTTGGGATTAGATTAGGAGCTAAGTTGTTCGGTATCCAGCTTAAGGAAAATTTGAATGGAACTGATTTTATCCCAATGCTGTTGCAATTAGCGAGCGAAAAAGAGTACAGTGTGTTTTTGCTTGGAGCAGGTCCTGGCGTTGCTGAACTAGCTAAACAAAATATACAGGCAGTCATGCCGAATATTAAGATTGTTGGACAACGGAGTGGATATTTTAGTGATGAAGAGAATCAAGAAGTTATTCAGCAGATTAACGATGTATCGCCAGATATCTTAATTGTTGGCAGAGGAGTGCCTATCCAAGAAAAATGGATTGACCGGAATAAAGATGCACTTGATGCTAGAGTCATACTTGGCGTTGGCGCTTATATTGATTTTGCATCAGGTCGGATCCCGCGTGCTCCTAAGCTTATAAGGACCTTGAAGATGGAATGGGTGTTCCGTCTTATGTTAGAACCGAGACGCATGTGGAGGAGATATTTGATTGGCAATTTCCAGTTTTTTTATTACACCGTCAAAAATAAGTTGTTAGTTAATCAGGAAGCGGAGATCCAACGTTAATAGAGGAAGGAATATGGTGCGTATGAAGCCAAAGGTTTGTACGATAATTGTGAATTTTAATGGTACGCAAGATACGATTGCTTGTTTGAAATCACTGAACAATATAACATATGCCAATCATGAAGTAGTTGTCGTAGATAATGCTTCAAAAGAGAATGCTAGTTTAAAAGAATTTATAGAAGAGTCCAGGTTCCATTTTCTTGAACTGGGTGGGAATCACGGATTCGCCGCTGGGAATAACAAAGGGATTCACTATGCGCTTAGCCATATTGCTGATATTGACTACTTTCTCTTACTAAACAATGATACAGAAGTTGATCCCTATTTTCTTGAACCGCTTGTAGCTGAATGTGAGAAGGATAAAGAAGTTGGTGCTTGTTGTTCCCATATCAATTACCACAGTAAACGCAATAAAACATGGTATGGGGGCGGAGATATAAAGTGGTTAACAGGACGAGTACTGCATAAAACATTGGAGAGGAATGGAAAAATAGCTAGTGATGAGAATTTTCTAACTGGTTGTGTGTTTTTATTTCCGGTGGACATTCTTGATAAAGTTGGGTACTTGAATGAAGATTATTTTCTTTATTATGAGGATGCAGCCTATAGTCTTGAAATAAGAAAGGCTGGATATAAATTACGATATGTCCCTGATTCACTTGTTTTTCACAAAATCTCAGCAACTACCGGCTATCGTTCACCTCTCTCCAATTATTACGGAACAAGAAATAATTTGCTGTTTATGTCCATTTATGCCAACAAGTTAAATTTTCTTCTATTTTTAATGTTCTTTATCGGCAAAAATTTTGTTAAATACTGTTGGTATATTTTAAGGGGCAAACAATTTAAAAAGGTTGCGTTTGCCATCCAAAAAGCATTCTCCGATTTTGCTGCGTCAGCAAGCGGAAAACGTGAATATCCTTTTATGTAATAAATAAAGGAGGAGCTCATTATCAAATTTTTATATGGTCTGATCCCCCATTCGCTGAAAAGGGGATTGAGAGTCTATATATTTAAGAAGAATAATAAGTCAGTATTTATTGGTCCTTATGTTGAAATAGATCCGGCAACAACAAAGGTCGGAAAAAATTGCGCAATAAATTTATACACAAGTATTTCGAAGACAACTATTGGTGATTACACCTATTTTTCTGCTAACTGTAGTATCATGCATGCCAATATAGGTTCCTTTTGTTCGATAGGTCCAGACAGTAAAATCGGTCTCGGCAGTCATCCGACTGACTTCATATCGACATCTCCCATTTTTTATTCCACCTCAAAAGTGGTTAATAATATCAATTGGGTAGATCGGGATTACCATGTGGAATTTAAGAAAGTGAATATTAGAGATAACGTCTGGATTGGGGCAAATGTCTTTATTATGAATGATATCGAGATAGGTGAAGGAGCGATTTGTGCCGCAGGTTCTGTCATTACAAAGGATGTTCCACCTTATTCCATAGTGGGAGGAATACCTGCAAAAGTATTAAAATATCGCTTTGATGCCAATACGATTGAACAGTTGCTAGAGTTACGATTATACCAAAGAAGTGAAGAATGGCTTAAGGAAAATTTATGCGGTGCCATTACACCGGAAGAATTGCTAAATAAGGAAGTCACTAAGACGAAATCAATAATTTAAGAATACAAAGATTTGACTGAATTTATTAAATGGCAATCCACTAAAAGGGAGTAGACTAAATGATGCCCATACTTATACAAGTTCGTTTGACTTCACTATTGAAGGATACGAAATTTTGGTTAGTTATCTTGATTGTTATGAGTGCTCTTTTTTTTCTAGCTGTCCAAATCAAGCCCCCTGATAAGACAGATGGATTGCCAGAATCATCAGTTGATGAGGTGGCCAAGTCAATCGACCTTCAAGAGGAGATCGACCAGGTGAGTGCCAATGGGGGAGGGATTGTTAACGTGCCTAAAGGCGTTTACGAAGTCGATACAAAAATTATTTTAAAGTCAAATGTCCACTTAAAAGGTGCAGGGATAGGAAAAACCATTCTTAAGCTAAATCTAGAAAAGAGTAAAGGTACACCGGATGATTCTTCTATTCTCGTATCAGAATCGAATGCTCAAAATATTAAAATCAGTGCTTTAACATTTAATGGGGAGAAGGAAAAACGGGAAAAGCAAATTAATGACGGATATTCTCATACAGTTGTTTTGCAATTTGTGGATGGCTTTGATATTAGCGAGGTTGAAGTTGTTCGTTCTCCTAGTGCCTCTATCATGCTCTTTAATACGAAAAACGGAAAGGTCAGAGATTCAAGAATCATTGATGGGGGCTCAAATGGAATAATCGGGTTGCAGAGTACGGAAAATGTCCAAATCATGAATAATATCATCAACCACACCGATCATCAAAATGGTATATTCATCAGTTATCAGGAAGGAAAGTCCAGTCATAATATCACCATTGAGGGAAATAAGGTCGATGATGCCGGTGATTTTGGGATTGAAGTCGGGCATCTTGTTGAAGACGGCCATGAGCAGCATGAAAATATTGTTGTTCGAAATAATGAAGTGACTGGCTCACGGAATTCAGGGATTGCCTTTCGCACAGTCAGCGATGGGGTAATTGAAAACAATACAATTAAAGGCTATGGAAAAACAGGCGGATACGGTGGAGATGGCATCTTTGTAGAAGGCTGGAAGAATAAGTCCGTAAATGTCAAAGTTTTGAATAATAGGGTTGAGCAAACATATAACACTGGTGATGCCAATGCTATTTACGTGACAGGAATGGACAATACAATCATTGAAAATAATGAAATCATCGCCAGCAGAGGGAAAGGTTTATTCATTCAAGCATCCAAGATTGGAAAGCAGACAGGAGATTTTCCAGATGGAATCAGGCAATTCAATGACATTACTGTTCAGGGTAATCGGATTGCTGATGGGCGTAAGGAAGGAATCCACATCCAAGGTTATAAGGCGCACGGAATCAGCATTTCTGATAACGAAATCAGCCATAACCAGTCGACGGGACTCTTCATTGCAAATTTAAACGTAATGAGCTCTGGTCTTGAAGTAAGAAAAAATCAAATAAGTGAAAATGGGCTGGCTGGGATTGAAATGTATAGCCAGGAGGATTTTCTCCTTGAAGGGAATTATTTAAAAAATAATGGAAAAAAATCCGAGGAACTGAAGAACCGATCTGCAGTCGTTCTCTCTCATGTTGGAAATGGCAACCTCAATCAAAATACATATGAAGATGACCAAAAATTGCCGACGCAGAAATATTATTTACAGATAGCAGAAGCTACAGCAACAGTCAGTCAAGAAAATATGGACTTCATTGGTACTAATCCAAGATTAAGAAATAGTACGGCCCATTACTTAGAATAGTCATTGGAAATCATAACGGTGGAGTTCCTAAAAGGAGGGGGATCGGTGAACAGCTTGCTCATGAACACCAATAATCGGCAGTTTATTCAAATAGCAATGGCGGTCATTCTTGCGATGGTCGTTGGAGTCTTTGCTGCCTTACCGCTTGTCTATTTACCTATCATCATATTGATTATAGCGGTCATTTTTTTCTTTCCATTATCAGTTGAGAGAATTTTCACCTTCATTGCCCTGTCCATTTTTATTGACCGATCGTTTATTACCTTTCAGGGATCATATATACGGATCTTTCAAATATTGTTTCTAGCATTATTTTTAAAGTTTGCGATTGAATATTTGCTCTCTAGACGGGAAATTGTACATGCCCCCTTATTTATCCTGATTAATTTATGGGTCTTCAGCTATTTTTTTAGTATTGGCCATTTAATCAGTGTGGGGGATTTCTGGGAATCTGTCGTTGGGCAACTATTTTTGAACCTATTCTATTTTATTTCTGTGCAATGCATCTATAGTAAAGGACTTTCTTACTTTGACAAGATTTTGAAATACACCATTATTTCGGGTGTTATTGTAACTTTTGTCGGAATCCTGCAATGGATTGGATTCTTTTTTGGATTTGAATTTGGGCTCAGCCATTATGAAGAGATAGGAATTCCTAGACCATCATCATTTGCCCATGAACCTGACTGGTATGGCTTATTTGCCGGATATTCCGCTGTCTGGTTTGTCGTGATGTATTTAAGAAAGGATTCCCGTTTATTTTCACAGCTCTTTATTTTGATTGGCATGTTTATGTGTTTTGTAGGTGTATTTATCAGTATGGCCAGAGCAAGCATTCTATCCTTAATTGTAGCAATACTCTTTATTTTAATTATCACAAAAAATATGAGAGCGATTAAACTGCTTGCGAGTTCAGCCATTATTATGATTGTGGGGGCGATGGTACTCTTCATCATAAACCAGGACATTTTCATGAAGGTATATGATCGCTTCAATCCAAGCACAAGTCTTGAAACCGACCAGGGAGCAGCAGACAGCCGGTTTGCATCAATCCAGCTGATGCTTGATTATATCCCGAAGCATCCGCTAGTCGGCAATGGCAGCGGCGGAATGTCGGAATTATCAATGAGAGATGATATTAGGCAGGAGTATATTTATGGAGGGGAATTAAACGCTGGGAAAGGGAATGCCAATATTTTTTTAACCGTATTGTTTGATACGGGTATCATTGGTCTGATTATTTTCCTGCTGATTCTTGGAAGGGCCGCCTGGATGATTCTGTCTGTTTATCATAAATCTAATTTCATACCTCTTGGCTTTTTAGCAGCTAGTATTTTTATCTTAGTTGATTTCAATTTCAATAATGGATTTAGAATGGGATTCGTGTGGTTTCATGCTGCTTTAATTGCAAGCTATTTCCTTCTCATAAGAAAAGAAAAGAGAAGACTTAATACCATACCGGGGGGAGAATTGGATAGATGATGAAACAAAGAGTGGGCATTATCGGAAGCGGGTTTATTGGGAAAGGTTTAGTAAATGCACTACATTTATTTAATGATATAGAAGTGACAAAGGTATTAACAAGAAGTAGGGTAGATACTCGAGGAGATTACCGATATCCTGATTTACTGACCCATTCAGTCGATGAGGTGATTGAGCATTCAGATGTAATTGTTGAGTGTACAGGGGATGTTTTGTTTGGCACCGATATGATTGCTAAGGTGATGGAAGCAGGAATTCCTGTCGTGACAATGAATACGGAGCTGCAAGTTACAACAGGCTCCTATTTTGCCAAACGAGGTTACATTACAGAAGCAGAAGGAGACCAGCCTGGTTGTTTGGCGGCTTTAAGAGAAAATGTTCTTCAGATGGGATTTGAACCAATGGTTTTTGGCAATATAAAAGGATTTTTAAATCCTAATCCTTCACCCAAGGATATGCTTTATTGGTCGAATAGAAATAAAATCAGCTTAGAGATGGTTACCTCGTTTACTGATGGAACGAAAGTGGAGTTTGAACAAACACTTGTGGCAAATGGGCTTAATACAAAGTTTTTGCCATCAGGGATAATGGGAATAAGCGCGGAAGATTTACAGGAGGGGGCTAATGCACTCGCATTAGAAGCTGATCAATTAGGATATCCAATCAGCGATTATGTTCTGTCGTCAAAGGCTCCTGCTGGGGTATTTATTACGGCTAAGCATTTGGATATGCAGGGGCAGCGTAATGCACTTCAATATATGAAGCTAGGGGATGGTCCTTATTATACGATTATCCAGCCTTTTCATTTATGCCATCTTGAAGTGGTCAAAACAATAAGAAGGGTTTTTGAAAAGAAAGAAGTATTATTAAATAATAGCTGTTTTCCATCCTATAGCATGGGATCGATTGCTAAGAAGAAGCTGAATATTGGAACTGTCATCAATAGAGGCATTGGAAGTTTTGAAGTGAGAGGGAAAGCGTTAAAGATTGAAGATGAGCCTAACCATATACCAATTGGACTCTTAGATTCGGTAAGGATTATAAAACCTGTAGAAGAAGGGGAAATACTGACCTTCTCACATGTTGAAATAGACGATAGTCTGGCCTATAGGGCATGGATGGAAATAAAAGAACAGTCCATATTATTGCAGGAAATTTAATGAATATATGAGAGGATGTGAATCATCATGAGAGTTCTCCATGTCATCAGACAATACAAACCAGTTATTGGCGGTATGGAAAATTATGTGGAAAACTTGGCCGTCCACCTAAAAGAAAGAGGGATTTATTCGGAAGTATTAACGTTAAATGCAGATTTTTCAAATGGTGAAAAATTTTCCGATTCTGCCATTATAAATGGGATTAAAATCAAGAGAATTCCTTATTTCGGTTCGCGGAGATATCCGATTGCGTTATCTGCTGTCAACTATATCTCTGAATTTGATTTAATTCATATCCATGGGGTTGATTTCCTGCTCGATTACTTAGCTGGATTAAAACCATTTCATAAAAAAACGATGATTCTCTCTACACATGGCGGGTTCTTTCACACGAAGAAGTTTTACCTTTATAAAAAGCTTCACTTCCATACTGTAACGAAGTATAGTTTGAAGAATATGAAATGGATTGTCGCTGTCAGTGAAAATGATTATAAATCATTTCGACCAATCTGTCCTGAGAGGCTAGATTTGATTGAATGCGGAATAAACTTTGACCATTATCATACGATTGCAGAGGAAAATGGGTACCCGAATCGGTTTATCTTTGTTGGAAGATTCTCGAAGAACAAACGAATAGACAAGCTTCTGCTTTTGATTAAGAAGCTGAAGGTAGAATTCCCAGATGTGCACCTATCCATTGTGGGAAGGGATTATGATAACTTAAAGGGAGAGTTAGAGAAACTTATCGATGAATATGAAATTGGAAATCATGTGGCTATTTGTGAGGCATTATCTGAAGAGGAACTCCTCGAGGAAATGGCCAAGGCGTCCTATTTTATATCCGCTTCCGAATATGAAGGTTTTGGGTTATCTTCATTAGAGGCGATGGCAGCGGGAAGGGTAGCATTGCTGAACAATATCCCCTCCTTTGAAAAAATGATTCAGGATGGCAAGAATGGCTATTTGTTGTCTTTCGATGATGTCGATTCTGTTGAACAAAAGGTTAAGGAAGTTTTATTCAACAAAGATATGGAAAAAGTCAGGCGGGCAGGAGTAGAGAAGGCTAGGCAAAATTCTTGGGGAGCAGTAGTGGAAAGGTTCATTGATTTGTATGAATCTATTCATAAAGAGGCAAATGATACCCATTCAAAATTGGCAAGCAAAGTGAAATAAAGAGAGGGCGCAAGGAGTGTACCTTGGTGCCCTCTCTTTTTATTATTGAATGCTGTTTTCTAGGGAGTCAAGCACATCTTGCATTTGATGGAGTTGCGCCTGCTCAGCCAGTGTTGAATTCGCAAATGCAGAAGATAGCTCATTGCGTGCTTTAGTGATTAGTTCCTGTTGATTAGAGCTTTCTATCTGTGCCAATTCCACAGCTTTTTGAGCCCGACTAAATAATTCATTGCGCATTTACAGTCCTCCACAGGTAGAAGAATCTTGATTCTCTTCAGCCTCAGCCATCGTTAAACGATATGGGAATCGCTCACTATGTTTAGACACAGCAGTTTTACCTTGTTGAACAAAGCGCTTTGATTTATTTCTTTTTCCCATGGAAGTACCTCCTGCATTCAAGGTGTGACTCGAAAGGAAGAGTCATATCTATCATAACCAGACGGAGATTATGTTAGTCACGCAGATTTTATATTAAATTTCTCTTCAAGGAAGACTGCAATTCCATCTTCCTCATTTGATAATGTAATGTGATTAGCAACATTTTTCAGCTGTTCAATACCATTTCCCATGGCTACGCCGGTTCCTACATAATCAAGCATTTCTAGATCATTATCTTCATCGCCAAATGCGATAATATTTTTTCTGGAAATTCCTAAATCTTTTGATACCAAATCAACACCAACTGCTTTGCTCATTCCATTTCTAACGATTTCGATGACATGCCATGGATCTGCCCAGCGTCTGTGATCAATGACTTCAGCATGGACATCCGAAAGGTGTTTCCTGATTCCGGCGACATCATTTTCATCGGAATGAATAAGCATCGAAGTAGGGGAAGCCTGTAGAAATTGGCGTAGATCACCTGTAGTTATATTGCTGCTGCCGTGATGCAAAATATCAATTAATTTTTCATCATGGTAATGGAAATACACATCATCCTTTACCTCGGCAATAATATTGTGTAAACGATAATCGTCCATAGCTTCCACAATGTCTTTTGCCACTTTTATATCTAGCGGCGAATGATGCATGCCCCAGCCTGTATGGAGGGGATGGTGAATAAAAGCTCCATTAAAATTCACAATCGGGGTTTTAAATTGCATTTCACGATAATAAGGTTCACTGGATCGGTATGGTCTCCCAGTAGCAATCATCACTTCATGACCATTATTTTGTAATGTTTGCAATACTTTTTTAGTACGTGGAGAAATGGTTTTATCATCTTTCAATAATGTTCCATCTAGATCAAGTACAATTAAATGTTTATCTGACATATGGCTCTCCTTCTAAAATTATAAGTTGAATTAATTCCATTTAGATTCCTATTTTATATATCATAACAAGTATAGCCGTTTAATGGTATCGTTTGGTTTGTAAAAAAATATATAGAGAAGGGGAATAATAATGATACAAGTAGAGAAAGTATATGTTGAACATATTCCAATGCTTATAGTAGGTAAGCAGGATATGAATAATGTACCTCTCCCCGGATTTATTTTTCTTCACGGTTTTACCAGTGCAAAAGAGCATAATCTGCACTATGCTTATCTTCTGGCGGAAAAGGGGTTTAGAGTATTTTTGCCTGAAGCATACTTGCACGGTGAACGAGAGGAACGGGACATGAAGAAGGATTTATCGAGTTCATTTTGGAAAATTGTTATTTCCTCTATAAAAGAATTGCATATGATCAAAAAATATATTACAGAGCATGGATTAGCGATTTATGATTGTATTGGTCTTGGCGGTACATCTATGGGTGCAATCACGACACTTGGCGCACTAACTCAATATGATTGGATTCGTGTGGGAGTCAGTCTGATGGGAAACCCGGAATATAAAGAGTTTGCGCAGTATCAAGTGGAGGAATTTGAAAAACAGGGGATTGATTTAGGGTTTACGGAGGAAGAGAAATTGAAAGTATTCAGTACTCTTGAAGAACTTGATTTATCCTTGCAGCCCGATAAACTAAATAATCGCCCTCTTTTCTTCTGGCATGGGGAAAAGGATCCTATTGTACCGATTGCAGGTGGCCGTGCGTTTGTTGAAAACCTCCAGGAAAAAGTAGATTCTGGCAGAATTACTTACATATCTGATAAGACGGCCGGTCATGCTGTTACTAGAAGTGGATTACTGCAGGCCGTTAACTGGATAGAAGAGAATCTTGTATAAGGATTAAGAATGGTCAGATTAAGTGAAATTTGGTAGGATTGAAACAAGAACGTTGAGGAAGGAGATTTAACATGGATCAAGATATGAAAGATAGCCTTATGAGTGCATTGGAAGAAGTTTTGGACCCTGAATTGGGAATTGATATAGTAAACCTAGGCCTAGTCTATAATGTCGATATGACCGACGAAGGCGATGTGACAGTAACGATGACCTTAACCGCGATGGGCTGTCCATTGGCAGGTACCATTGTCGATCAAGTACGTTATGCATTAAAGGAATTGCCTGAAGTGAAAAACGTAGAAGTAGACATTGTTTGGACACCGGCATGGACAAAGGATCGTATGTCACGTTATGCGAAAATTGCCTTGGGTATACAATAATAAAGATTGAATATATTTGGAGAGCTGAGTTTAAGGCTCTCTTTTTTATGAAAAAAAATATCTTTAAGATATTCAAATATCAACTGGGTTAATAGAATCGGTTGGTCCTATTGGAATTGGTTTTTATTTCTGATAAAGTTAAAATAATCAAATTATTTGCAGGGGGACTCTTGTTACGAGTTGAGAAGGTTAAAACCTGACCCTTTGAACCTGTCAGTTAATACTGGCGCAGGGAGCATGAAGTACATAAGTCTACTCGATATGTGCGAAAAGCTCTTTTAAGATGTATAGAAGAGCTTTTTTGTTTCCAATTAAATAGTTGATTGCGGGGGGACTCAAATTACGAGTTGAGAAGGTTAAAACCTGACCCTTTGAACCTGTACAGTTAATACTGACGTAGGGAGCGATAACATCACTTTGTTGATGCGAGACCCTTTTTTAGTATAGGAAATACCTGGTGCAGATGGAGTGGCTGTTGTTTCTGCTATTGCTTTAAGTGATTATCCACTTCAAGCGGTCGAATCGTTTAAGCAGCAGTTTGTATGTTAAGTATCATGAAATGAATTAGGGTTTATGGGAAGGATAAAAGTGAAAGAGTGAGAATCTCTTCCGCTATTATTCTTGATAGGAGGCATAACAAACATGCGTGAATATGACCTAGTCCAATTAAATGAAGAACAGGTAAGGCAATTAAATGAGTACCAGGAAAAACTCAGCGAGCAATTAGGCCAAGATATTATTCTGATTGCTTATCATGATGAGGAGGAAAGCATTTAATTCCTGTAAAAAGGCGATCAGCTATATAGCAATGAATCGCCTTTTTACATATTAGAAAAAAGATTTGGTGAATTGATCAAGAATATAGGAAGATTATAGATAGATGGTTTACAGTTAATATAGGTATTTATGAATCCTAAAACCATGCACAGAAGAGAAGGATAGAAGAAGGGATAGAGAAGAGTGATAGGGAATATTCGCATATGTACGGAAATTACCGAAAAACACTGGCGGTTGTTAATGGAGGCAGATCCTTCAAGACAGCAAATCGAAAAATATAGCGATACAGGCTATACCTTTGAACTTCTTAGTGATGATGATATAGCAGGAATTATTATTGTAACTCCAAAAACAACGGAACGAGTAGAAATTATGAATCTATCCGTAGATGAAAAATGGCGGGGCAGAGGATATGCGAAGGCACTGATTGAGTATGCTTGTTCGTTTTCAGCTGCCAAAGGGTATCGCATCGCAGAAATAGGTACTGGAAATTCCAGTATCTATCAACTTGCACTCTATCAAAAGGTTGGTTTTAGAATTATGGGTATCGATCATGATTATTTTAGTAGGAATTATCCTGAGCCAATCTATGAAAATGGTATGTTATGCCGGGACATGATTCGTTTAGAAAGAAAACTTCAATTAAATAAGTAGTAGGTAGTAGCGCATATCATTTTGGGAAGTGATTTCATATTTGCAGTTTATCTATAATAATGAAGAATTAGAGACTGGGCATATGAATGTGACGGCCAGTCTCCATAAAAGATGTATATTATTTAGCCGAAGCTAAGACCCTACTAAATTTCTCTTTCCAGCTTTCTGATAAAGCATCGACGGAAAGGATACTTTGGATGGCCTCTCTATTGCTGGAGTCATGATACATAATTTGATTGGCATATGCAATCGTAATGCTCTGTGGGGCTCGATCGATAATTTCAATGACAGAACCTTTAGTAAGGATACCCTCCTCCAAAACTCGTAAATAATAGCCCGAATAGCCACTTGCTCTAATCCAAAAAGGTAATTGGTCTATATTATGCCGAGCGGCAATTTTATAACAGGGTTCCCGTGGTTGGGTAACTTGAAATAGGCAGCCATCTGCCTTAAGAATGTCGCCAATCCTAACCTTATCCTCCGTTAATCCAAATATAGTTAAATTTTCTCCAAAATCCCCTGCTTTAAATAATTGTCCGATTTTCTCTGACCAGTAAGGGTAATGTTCTGAGGGATATACACATATTGCTTTATCAGGACCTCCGTGATGATTAAGGTCACTTTGTTTATCACCTTCTAAGTTGGTCTTTGAAACATGTATGGGATGGTGGACTTCATCTTTATAGATAGCAGATTGTACAACTTTACTCTTATAATGCAGAGATGCAGGTTTTCCTACACGTATTGACTCGATTGTTCCGCTGATCAAGCTAATCCCCTCTCTCATCTTTATTTCTTTAATAATAGCAAAAATAAAGACAGTCTATTCCGCATAGACGCAACTTATTACAAAATTAAAAATAGTGCCATACCCTTAGGGAAAAGTATACCTGGCAAACTAATAATAAGGAAATTCCATTATTTGTTTTTCAATGAAGAGAATGGTAGGATAGCTATGTGAACATGCTAATGTTTAGTAGAGATAGATTGAGATGGGAGAGAATAATATGTTTTCAAATATTGGAGTACCTGGGCTTATTCTTATATTAGTTCTCGCATTAATGATATTTGGGCCATCAAAGCTTCCTGAAATAGGAAGGGCATTTGGGAAAACATTAAAAGAGTTTAAAAATGCTACAAAAGATATAATAGAAGATGATGATGAAGTTAAAAAGAACAATAAGGTCAATATTGAGAAAACGCCAAATCCTTAATGTTTCATAAAAATTAAAAAGTACTATGATAAACCACCCTTTATTTTGCAGGCAGGGGTGGTTTTTAGTTTCTTCCTAGAGTAGTGCCCAAAGATGCAGCAATATATAGAGTACACGGTAATGAGGATATAGTAGTAAAAGACAATCTTTTTATATAACTATGTATAAAGGAAACTCCATTTTGAATCTTTTTTCAAAATGGAGTTTTTATTTTTTTGTTAAATGAATAGCTTTTAAAGCGACGAATAAATAATTAGGTCATTATTTAACCTGTCTGGCAGTGAATAACAGCATTTGTAGACTATAAAATGAAAGGTAAGGGGTAATTGTTTGAAAAATTTATGGAAAAGTAATCAAGGTCATAATACTACCTTTGACATAGTTTAATGATGATGAAGTTATATATTTTGAACTATATACATTAGGCAGATGACTATTTTTCTGAAAATAAATAAAAATACATTTGATTTTATAAATATACATACTATAATAGATAGATATTACAGAATATACAATCAATGGATGGGGTGGAAACATGAATGTATCTGTTGTAGGGGCTACAGGATATAGTGGAATGGAATTAATACGTTTACTTTCGAGTCATCCAACATTCCATTTAACGGCTGTATATTCATCTTCGAGTGCAGGTAATCGACTTGATCATGAAAATAGACAGCATTTTGGACTGATTCCCCATGTTTTAAGTGAAGTGGATCCAGGGCTAATTGCTAAACAAAGTGAACTTGTATTTTTGGCAATGCCCAGTGGCGTATCAAAGGAACTTGTTCCGGAACTGTATAAGAAAGGCTTGAAAATTATAGATTTATCCGGAGATCATAGGTTGAAAAGCGGAGAATTATATGAAAAGTGGTATAAAGGATCACCGCCATCAAACGATTTATTACAAAATAGTGTGTATGGACTATCTGAATGGAATCGGGCAGCAATCCGTGAGAGCCGTTTAATCGCAAATCCTGGCTGTTACCCGACAGCTACTTTGTTAGGATTGGTTCCGCTTTTATCAAATGAATTAATTGAATCATCTGACATTATTATTGATGCTAAATCAGGTGTTTCAGGAGCAGGTAAAAAGAGTAATGATTCGAAACATTATGCCCATGTAAATGATAACCTATCAATCTATAAAGTACATCAACATCAGCATATACCTGAAATAGAGCAACAATTATCAGAATGGGACTCTGAGCTGGCGCCTATTATGTTTACTACTCATCTCATTCCTATGACACGTGGAATAATGGTGACGATGCATGCAAAGGTAAAGCCTGAAGTAACAGCTGAACATATTCATAATGCTTTTCTAACAGCTTACCAAAATGAATTCTTTATTCGTTATAGGGGTGAAAATAGCTTTTCATCGACAAAGGAAGTGTATGGCTCCAATTTTTGCGATATAGGTTTCAGAATGGATGAGAGGACAGGAAGAGTCACCGTCGTTTCTGTAATTGATAATCTCGTCAAAGGAGCAGCAGGCCAAGCGATTCACAACGCAAATATTATGATGGGACTTGAAGAAACAGAAGGTTTACGTTTTTATCCAGTCTATCCTTAAGGAACAAAGGGAGTGGAGATAATCTATGAAGGTGCTAATGAATGGGGACATTAAGGCAGTAAAAGGAGGTATTCTTATACCAAAAGGGTATCAGGCAGAAGGAATCCATGCAGGTTTACGCTACGCGCGTAATGATCTAGCTATTTTATATTCGACTGTTCCAGCGAATGCAGCAGCCGTATATACGTTAAACACTTACCAGGCAGCTCCAATCCTTGTTACTAAGGAAAGTTTGAAAATAGAAGGAAAACTGCAGGCAGTCGTAGTAAATAGTGCGTGCGCTAACGCTTGTACCGGAGAACGTGGATTGAAGGATGCCTATTGTATGCGATCACATGTAGCGGATAAATTACACATACCTCCGTCCTACGTGGCGGTTGCTTCTACTGGAGTGATTGGTGAATTTTTAGAGATTGATAAGATATGCACCGGAATTGAAAATATTCATTTGACAGATCAGGAGGCGGGAGCTGAACATTTTGAAGAGGCTATTCTGACAACGGATACAAAGACCAAGAGCTGTGCTTTTCAAACTATAATCGATGGGGTTGTCGTTTCAATGGGAGGAGCGGCAAAGGGATCTGGCATGATTCATCCTAATATGGCAACGATGCTTGGGTTTATTACAACGGATGCAAATGTGGAACAGAGTTCCTTGCAAAGAGCATTAAGAACTGTGACAAATGTTTCGTTTAATCAAATTACAGTCGATGGAGATACTTCAACCAATGATATGGTTGTTGTTATGGCAAATGGAATGGCAGAAAATCAAATGCTCTCTGAAAAGCATCCGGAGTGGAATCGCTTTGTATATTTATTAAAAGAGGTTTCCGAATCGTTGGCAAAACAAATCGCGCGTGATGGTGAAGGTGCCACCAAGCTGGTTGAAGTGGTTGTAAAAGGAGCAGAAACAGACCAAGAGGCTCAAGCACTTGCAAAAACAGTCATAGGATCAAATTTAGTGAAAACAGCTGTTTATGGGGCCGATGCCAATTGGGGCAGGATTGTCGGAGCGATGGGGAGAAGCAATATCCCTTTTAATCAGGACCGGGTAAGCATTTTTTTCGGACCGGTGGAGGTTCTCCATTTTGGTGCACCCATTATTTTTGATGAGGAAAAAGCTCGTGATTATTTACTAGGCAATGAAGTCCAAATCAGAATCGAATTGACAGATGGACTCGGCACCGGAACTGCATGGGGATGCGACCTTACGTATGATTATGTAAAAATTAATGCAAGCTATCGAACTTAAGGGGAGATGTTTGGATGAAGATAATTGTTGTCAAATGCGGGGGAAGCATTATTGATCAATTAACCGATCATTTTTTCAATAGTTTAAGGGAACTGGAGGATAAAGGATATTCGTTTGTATTCGTCCATGGGGGCGGACCAGATATAAATGATATGCTCGCTAAATTTGAGATCCCTGTTCAGTTTGAAAAGGGTTTAAGAAAAACATCTGTCAAGGTCCTTGAGATAGCAGAGCTTGTCCTTGCTGGGAAGACGAATAGGCAGCTTGTGCATAAATTACAATCAAAAGGGTTTCAAACAATCGGAATAAATGGGTCGGACGGATTCATATTAGAGGCGGAGTATATTAATAAAGCAGAGCTTGGTGAGGTAGGAATGATTAAAAAGGTAAACAGCCATCTTTTAGAGAGTCTGTTATCGAATGGGGTCTATCCCGTACTCACCCCGATTTCCATGTCAAAAGAAGGACGAAAGCTTAATGTAAATGCAGATTCCGCTGCTGGTGCTGTTGCGGCAGCCCTAAGAGCTGAAATGTGCATTTTTATAACGGATGTCAATGGAATAAGGAATGGTACAAAAACCATTGAGCATATAACAGAATCAGAAATCACCCAAATGATTGATCAGGGAACGATATATGGTGGGATGATTCCAAAAGTGCAGGCTGCTTTATCTGCTAAAAAGCAAGGTGCGTCAACAATATTAATTACAAGCGGTGTATCCAGATTCTTTGCTGATGAAAAATGGCAGGGTACATTCCTTGGAGCTGAGGAGAGGGTGATGTGATGTCTGCGCTATTACCGGTCTACAAAAAATGGGATATCACACCAATAAAAGCGGATGGCTCATGGATTGAAGCAGAGGGCGGAAAGAAATATCTTGATTTTACATCCGGTATTGGTGTGGTTAATCTCGGGCATAAAAATGATGAAGTCAAAAAATCTGTCGAGGCACAAATGGAACTGTTCTGGCATACGTCCAATTTGTTTCAGCTTCCCATCCAGGAAGAAGTGGCATTAAAGCTGAACGAGCTTACCGGATTGGATGGTGTTTTCTTTTGCAATAGCGGTGCAGAAGCAAATGAAGCGGCACTAAAGCTGGCCAGAAGAGCAACTGGAAAAACGAAAATCATTACATTCCAACAATCTTTTCACGGTCGTACATTTGGAGCAATGGCTGCTACTGGACAAAGTAGTATCCATGATGGATTTGGCCCATTACTGGAAGGCTTTGTTTATGTTCCATTTAATGATATTGATGCAGTCCATAAGGCTATAGATGAAGATGTGGCGGCTATTATGGTAGAGATCATTCAAGGTGAAGGCGGGATTATTCTTATTGATGAGGGCTTTTTAAAGAGTATTAACCAACTATGCAATGAGAACAATATATTGCTGATTATTGATGAAGTTCAAACGGGAAATGGGAGAACAGGCTATCCTTATGCTTATTTAAAGTATAAGGGAATCAAACCGGATATTGTGACCACAGCTAAGGGTCTTGCTAATGGTCTGCCCATAGGTGCGATGGTAGCCAAAAAAGAGCTGAAAGAATCATTCGGCAAAGGTGTTCATGGTTCTACCTTTGGCGGAAATCCAGTATCATTGGCGGCAAGCAAAGTGGTGTTGAATCAAATAAGCAATCCTCAATTTTTAGCAGAAATCAGAGATAAAGCTGAGTGGTTTATTAGTGAACTGAAGATAGCAGCCGAGGATATCCCGGTTATAAAAGAGATCAGGGGAGAGGGTCTGATGATCGGGATTGAATTAAAGGAAGAAGTAGCTCCCTATATTAAACAAATAATTGAACATCAATTATTTGTCTTACCAGCCGGCTCGCATGTGATTCGTTTGCTTCCTCCGTTGACTGTTTCACGAGATGAGCTTTTATTAGCTTTAGCCATTTTAAAGGAAGTATGCAAAACCAATCTAACAATGACGAAGGCCTAAGTTATCTGATGCCTCGTTCGTATAGTCTATAAATTTCAAGTGAGAGGAAAGGCAGATATGAAACTACTGTATGGAACTAAACGAATAATCAGTCAAAAAGATTTTTTATCCATGGAAGCCATTACGGCGCAGCAATTGAATGAATTATTGGAGCTCGCAATGGATTTAAAAGAAAGGCTAAATAAAGGATATTTGGATACCCCATTAAAGGGGAAAATATTGGGGATGATCTTTGAAAAAAATTCAACAAGGACACGGGTTTCTTTCGAAGCAGGCATGCTTCAGCTAGGGGGTCATGCCATTTTCTTAAGTAGAAATGACACGCAGCTTGGCAGAGGTGAACCGATTTCAGACACAGCACAAGTGTTATCAGAATATGTGGATGCAATCATGATACGTACTACTGGCCATGATAGAGCGGAAACATTGGCAACAAGCTCCAGTGTGCCGGTTATTAACGGATTGACTGACCTTGAGCATCCATGCCAGGCATTGGCTGACTTGTTAACTATTAAGGAAGAGAAAGGAACTCTCCAGGGAATCAAGCTCGCTTATATCGGTGATGGGAATAATGTTGCCAATTCTTTGATGATGGCTGCTGTTAAATCGGGTATGCAAATTGCGATTGCAACGCCTCCTGGTTATGAACCAGATCCTCTTTTGGTCGAGAAAGCTATGACTGAAGCAATAATCAATGGAGGGAAAATAGAACTGACCCACAATCCAGAGGCTGCTGTTAAGGAAGCTGATGTTATTTATTGTGATGTTTGGACCAGCATGGGCCAAGAAAAAGAAAATGAAAAAAGGCTGGAAGATTTTAAAAAATTTCAGGTAAATGAGCAATTGGCTGCTGGCGCCAAACTCGATTATTTATTTATGCACTGCTTACCAGCACATCGCGGTGAAGAGGTGACATCTTCCATTATTGACTCATCTAATTCCATTGTCATTAAACAGGCGGGAAATCGTTTACATGCTCAAAAAGCACTTTTGGTTGATTTAATGGTCAAACCTAACTAATAGTTGAACAATAATTGGGGATTCTAGAACAAAAGGAGGGATTTTTTTGGGACAGAATCGTCATTTTAAACATGGACAAAAGGCACCAAATAATGGTGAATATATCGAAATAGGGGAGACTGGCAGCAATGTCGTTAACCCAAGGAAGATTAAGCTGAAAGCAGGAGAGTATTTTCCTGAGACAACCAATGATGATCGTCATTGGACATATGTATCAAAAAAGGGCCGCTAAATTAGCGGCCCTTTTTTGAAAATGAATTAATGTCCGGATTCCTGTACCGGATCATTTGGTATTACAGCTGAAACCACTAAAATTAATAGGGTAATGACCACACTAAGAATGGAAGCTGTATTGAAATCGTATTTACCGCCTTCAACCATTGAGCTTGTTACATAAATCACCATATGTGTTAATGCAAATGTCCATATAAATGTCAAAATATATTTCAATTTTCTCACCCCGTTCATCTACAATCCGTTATTATTTTATCATACCATACGTAACACTGGAAACAATTTAAATTATTTAGGTAAATATGGTTTGTACTTTATTACTTTGGGTTTTATCATAACATAGCCCAAAATGCAATTGATTATGAATACAAGTTAAAAAATAAATGGTTATTCTAAGCAATCAGAGAGATAAATAGCCCGGACAAATTGATTTATAGTGACATACATTAACATGGACTAAGGTTATTTGAGGGGAAAGCTATGATAAATCACAAAACGTTTCAACTGAATAAAGAATGGACAACCATTTTTTACCCGGAACAACCGAGTGGCTTTGCCATTATGTTACTCGGTGGAGATAAGCATTATATAAATGAAAAAGCTAATTTTTGGCTGGATCATCCAGGCAAAAAACAAATGCTTGAGTATCTGTTGAAGAGAGGGTATACGGTTTTTAGCTCTTATTTATCCGGTGCGCATTGGGGTAATGCTGAAGCTGCAGATTTAGCTATGGAAATGTATGCATTTTTTATCCGCAAGGAAATCGTAAACGAAAGAATTCATATCATAGCGGAAGGAACTGGCGCGTTGGTGTTAGATACAATTTGTCATAAATTAAAAGAAAGAGTACGATCTGTTGTATTACTAAATCCCATATTATCCGTAAAACAGAGCTATGAAAAAGAAGAAATAAATAAATTTTTCTTTAAGAAAATGAAAAAAGAATTGTACCAAGCCTACCATTTGAATGATCATACATTTAAAGAATGGATGGAGAAGAAGCCGGATACGACATTAGGAAAAGATATGCCGGTCTTAATCGTGCACGTCCTCGATAGGCTGGAAAGCAACCTGCCGGTTAAATATAGCTCATTCATTAACAATCATCCTTCATCAGAAATTAAGTATATTACACCGGAAAAAAGATATATTATTCCTTATCAAATCAATTCCTTTTTTAAAAACCATGAAAAAGATTTATAAATCTGAATAACCCTCGGGTTGGTTTAATACATTTATATAAACCGACAGGGGGTTTTTATATGCCTGAACATATTGTTCTGTCTCCGTATTCCTTTGTTGGATTTGAGATATGCAATAGGTTAATGGAAGAGGGTGTAGAGGTTATTGGGGTGGATTTACCTGTTTTGGTCGATCCAAAAGAAAAGGAAGAAAAAGAATTATTTTTAGGTAGAAATTCAAATTTCAAAGTAAAGAAACATGATCAGGTTATTAATGAAATAAAGGATGGCTATTTTTTTTATATTACTGATATGGATAATGAGTGTGAAAAATGGCTTGAATATGTAGAAAAAATCCCTAAAAAAATTGAGGATACGTTTATTTATGTAGGTATGGATAAAGAGGGATTGGTTAACAAGGATATTCCTAATCGAGTGGATACCACTATCATATTGCCAACCGTATACGGTCCATGGCAGCCGGAAAATACCGTCTTTTACAATTGTCTTAGTCAATCTCAATTTCCTTTTGAGCTATATGATTTAGAAAACAAAAGAGATGCTATCTATATAAGCGATGCCATTACAGCTATTTTTGAAATATCAAAATTTGAGCATGGAATCTACCAGGTTCAATCTGATATAAAAGAACATTGGCACCTTTTATTAAAAGAGCTTGGTTATCGGATTATCGCAGAAACTGGTGAAAAGCGAAATCCTGACCTTCAAAAGCTGAACATTAGGGAATATTTAGCGGTAACAAAAATATCCCCGCATGTGGGGATCAATTTAGTTAAGCAGCATATAAGGATTAGGAACCTCATGAGCTATTAGAATACTTTTTATATAATCGCCCCTTTCTACCATGATTAAGGGGTTTTTACAATTATTTGGAAAGGCGGTGGTTAACATGAAGAGGAAGCTTGAATATATGGCAATGGGCATGAAACACTATTCAGAAATCAAAAAGAAATTAAGTGAAGCGGGCTTAGATATAGATCGTCAACAATTACAGCCATTTATGGACATTTTCTTTACGGTTATGGATGAGGCTTATGAAAAAGGATATAAAGATGGTCGTTTAAAAAAAGGTGAGTGAAAGTCCTTCACTTAATTAAATTTGTAAATTTACTTATAAGGGATGGAATCTTTTTGAAATAAGGACTCAACTCGCTGATAGTGGACATTAGAACATCAGATTGTTCCATCAGTCTAGTGAAATCAATATTGGATGCTTGCTGTTCTTCAGGGGGAGGATCTTCCTTCGCCTGATTTTTCGTATGACGATCACCAAACATAAATCGATTAAAAGCCTCCTGATTGTCTGACCTGTTTCTATGATCATTGTTCAAGACATTCACCTCGTTTTTCACATATTCTTACTAATTAATGTATGTTGATATTGCTGGCTTGTATGGACATTCATTCATCTTTTTCGGAAAATTTGTTGCAATAAGGATTGATTTCTTTTAGAATTAGTACCAAGTCATAATATCAAATAATATAATCAGATGAATATAGCAAGAGGGGTGTAAGGATGAATGCTGGCATAATCGGAATTGGCAAATATCTTCCTGAAAACGTGGTAACAAACTTTGATTTGGAAAAAAAGATTGATACGTCAGATGAATGGATCCGAACACGCACTGGAATAGAAGAAAGAAGAATTGCCGATGATACCGTTGATTCTTCACATATGGCCTACGAGGCAGCAGTCAGGGCGATGGAGAATGCTGGAGTGACTGCTGAGGAAATTGAATTAATTCTAGTGGCAACTGTCACACCGGACCAATCCTTTCCTACAGTTTCCTGTATGATTCAAGAAAGATTGGGCGCAGTTAATGCAGCAGCTATGGATATTAGTGCAGCCTGTGCAGGATTTACCTATGGAATTGTAACTGCAAGTCAATTTATTAGGACAGGCAGCTATCGCACAATCTTGGTAGTAGGTGTGGAAAAGCTTTCAAAAATTACGGATTGGAATGACCGTAATACGGCTGTACTATTCGGAGACGGAGCAGGAGCAGCAGTATTGGGTCCTGTCAGTGATGGAAAGGGCATTCTATCTTTCGAGCTTGGAGCGGACGGTTCTGGTGGCATTCATTTAGAGAAAAAGCAAGATTATCTCACGATGAATGGCCGGGAAGTGTATAAGTTTGCAGTTAGACAAATGGGTGAATCATCCATCAATGTTTTAAATAAAGCAGGTTTGACAAAAGAGGATGTAGACTTTTTAATTCCGCATCAAGCAAATATACGAATTATGGAAGCTGCGAGACAAAGATTGGAGCTTCCAATTGAAAAGATGTCCAAAACGATTCATAAATATGGCAACACATCGTCATCTACTATTCCGATTGCGCTTGCTGAAGAAGTGGAAGCAGGAAAAATAAAAGACGGTGATTTGCTCGTATTAGTTGGTTTTGGAGCCGGTTTAACATGGGGAGCAGTTGCGATGCGATGGGGCAAATAAGAAAAGCCGAGATTAACTCAAGGAGAGATTGTAATGGAGAGTAAACGTGTAGTTGTGACAGGTATGGGGACCATATCACCTTTAGGCAATACTATCCGGGAGAACTGGGAAAACTTAGTGGCCGGAGTTTCAGGAATCGGGCCATTAACCAGAGTTAATGCGGATGAGTACCCTGCTAAGACAGCGGGGGAAGTAAAAAACTTTGAGATAACAGATATTATTGATCGGAAAGAAGCTAGAAAAATGGACCGGTTCACCCATTATGCGATTGCAGCATCAAAAATGGCAGTTGAGGATGCTAAATTGGAGATTACTCCTGAGAACGCAAATCGTGTTGGTGTATGGATTGGTTCCGGAATTGGCGGCATGGAGACATTCGAACAGCAATATGAAACATTTCAAAAAAGAGGCTATCGTAGGGTCAGTCCATTTTTTGTGCCGATGCTTATTCCGGACATGGCTGCAGGACAAGTATCCATACTTCTCGGAGCTAAAGGGGTAAATTCCTGTACGGTGACAGCATGTGCTACAGGAACGAATTCAATCGGAGATGCGTTTAAAGTTATCCAGCGCGGTGATGCGGATGTGATGATTACAGGAGGTGCGGAAGCCCCTATCACGAAAATGTCTGTAGCTGGTTTCTGTGCGAATACTGCTTTATCCTCTAACCCAGATCCTAAAACATCAAGCCGTCCATTTGATAAAAATCGAGATGGATTTGTTATTGGAGAAGGTTCAGGCATTCTCGTACTTGAGGAATTATCACATGCAATTGCGAGAAATGCGCCGATATATGCTGAAATTGTCGGATATGGATCAACAGGGGATGCCCATCATATAACCGCTCCAGCCCCTGAAGGAGAAGGTGGCGCAAGAGCGATGAAAATGGCTATTGATGATGCAGGTCTTGATCCGGAACAGATTGATTATATTAATGCTCATGGAACAAGCACAGAATACAATGATTCCTATGAAACGATGGCCATTAAAACAGTCTTTGGTGATCACGCTTATAAACTGGCAGTAAGTTCAACAAAATCGATGACCGGTCATTTATTGGGAGCAGCAGGTGGCGTTGAAGCAGTCTATACGGTTTTGGCAATCAAGAATGGTATCATTCCACCGACTATTAATCTTGAAACACCGGATCCCGTGTGTGATCTTGATTATGTCCCGGGTGAAGCAAGAAAACGCCAAGTTGACTGTGCGATGAGTAATTCACTTGGATTTGGCGGCCACAATGCCACAATCGTTTTTAAAAAATATAACGGATAGAAAACTTCAAGCGGCCTCTCTTTTTGGTTCATCTACCAAAAAGGGAGGCTATTTTGATTCCCATAAAATATATCCTTTCATATAATGCTCTATTCAAATATAAACAGGATAGGTGAATGGGATGGGAGTTATCAGAACGGATAAATGGTTGGAGGAGTCCTTTAATGATCGGTTAAAAATAGAAGAGAATATTTTAGACACAGTAAATATGCGAGAACATGTTCTAATTGAAGTTTTAAATAGAATTGGCCTATACCAGCCCAACCTAAAAACAAACAAGACATATCAAAATATGAAGGAACGGAAGGTGTGGCATAGAATCGCACTTTATCATAAAAAATATAAAAAAGCATGGGATGGTCCGGATATTCCTATTTTCCTATTTCCGATGGCAAGTGAAGTGTTCAGCTTATTTCGCTCTCCCAATAAACATAAATCAGGGATTGCTTTCATTGATAAATTGTTTTTATTTATATCGGAGAAGGTGAAGGATAAAGAACTGGAAGCTCTATTTGTCCATGAATATCATCATACAACGAGATTGGAATCCCTGGGGGGGCAGGTTAAGCATAGATTGGCAGACTCTATTATTATGGAGGGTCTTGCAGAATTTGCGGTATCAGAATATTGCGGTGAATCGTATTTGGCGCCTTGGATAACCAATTATCAAACGAAGGAAATCGAAGAACTGATTACAGAAAAATTCAAACCGAACTTTGATATGAAGCGATCTGATCCCCTTCATGATAAGTTGTTATTTGGGCATGGTACAATGCCAAAAATGGCCGGATATGCGGCAGGTTACAAACTTGTAAAGGATTATGCAGATCTTCATTCCATGAAGACTAGGGATATGATTGGTCTTTCTACTGATAAAATAATCAATGGATAATTCACTATGCAAAGAAAATCAATTTGCCACTCATACAAGGAATATTTTACAGGAAACTTGCCTATAATGATTGACAAATAGGATAGAAGTGAGGGATATTCGGGAATGTTGTATCTCCATGATGTTTGGGTAAATTGGTTTGAAGGTGAAGAAAACAGTTATAACATTTGCAGCTTTCACGAGTGGAGGAAAGAGGATACGGTTGAGTTACTTGACCAGGTTCCGCTTTTGAAGTTGGAGCCGGTTCTTTTTCACTACATTGAAAATGATTTATTGGAATTGCCTTCAAGTCTTCTACAGGATGTTTATAAGAAGGCGTATATTCGGAAGAATCATGAAAGACTTCCGATGGATTATTGTTTTGTTGCTACAGATGGGACAGGCATCATTGCTATTGATACGATAGGATACACCATACCAATCCGAAAGAGTAGATTAATTCCAAGGCAGGAGCAATTGGCTTATGATATGGTACGTAATGTGGATGCGCATCAGTATGACTATCAGTCAATGATTACAGATTATCAGAAGAAAGAGTATCATATCCTTTCCCCATCTCCTGATTTTATGCTGGGGTTAACACGCAAGGAACGTCAATTAAAGCAATTATTGTTCATGGTACTTGATCAATTAAAAAGTTCAAGCAATACAGCTGAAATTCGTTATTGGTATACAGAATGGGCGCCTGAACAATATTCAACAGTTTTAAAAATGGATTTTGATGAAATATGGCACAAGCTATACTCGGAAATGAAGATAGGCTGGTCAGAAAAACACGCCATGTTATGTGAACGTTTAATAAAAGGCCAACCATTTTTCGAAAAGCTCTGGGAAATAGAAGTAGGAGATCGACCATCCATGCTGTAATGGATGGTTTTTTTATATAAAAAGCTGAGGCGACTGCCCAGGAGCGAAGAGCATAAGACGAATACTCGGAGGGAGGTGCTTTTCCCTCCCGCAGAGTATTTGCTTATGACTCAAGCTCCTAGGAGCCGAAGCTAGATTAAGTAAAAAGCTGAGGCGACTGTTCAGCTCCGACAAGCATAAGAGGAGGCACGTAGGGAGGCGCTCTTTCCTCCCGTAGTGGCTACACTTATGACCTCGAGGAGCTAGGAGCCGAAGCTAGATTGAATAAAAACCTGAAACTAACTTAAGGAACGAAAACTAAAAGCGCCACATCGTGTGGCAACGTCTTTGTGACCAACATCCTGTTGGCCTCCGCAGAGTATTTGCTTATGACTCGAGTTCCTAGGCCCTGAAGTCGAATATAATAAAAAAGTGCTGAAGCTAGATTCAATACAAATCTAGCTTCAGCACTTTAATTTAGAACAATCTTTATCTTCTTTTACGACCTAAACCAATTGCGTTTTTCATTTTTCGTAATGTTTTATTAGCAGCTTTATTTGCCTCGAGAGCTCCTTTGTCGAGGATTTCATCCAATTCAGGGGAATTCAGTAATTCCTGATGACGTTCCTGAATAGGTCGTAGTGTTTCAACCACTACATTGGCAACCTCTGCTTTAAAATCTCCATATCCCTTACCTACAAAGCGTTTTTCAATGGATTCTATGCTTTCACCGCTTAGTGCAGAGTGAATGGATAGAAGGTTTGAAATACCTGGTTTATTTTCCTTGTCGAATTTCACGATTCCTTCTGAATCCGTAACCGCACTCTTGATTTTCTTCTCAACCTGCTTTAGATCATCTAATAAAGAAATAGTTGATTTTTTATTTGGATCGGATTTGCTCATTTTTTTGGTTGGCTCCTGTAAAGCCATGATTCGCGCCCCTGAAGCAGGTAGTTGGATATCAGGGATTGTAAAGACATCTCCATATTTTTTATTGAAGCGTTCAGCAATATCACGTGTCAATTCAACATGCTGTTTTTGATCATCGCCTACTGGAACAATGTTGGTTTGATATAAAAGGATATCAGCAGCCATCAATGGAGGATAAGTCAGAAGACCGGCTGAAACAGATACCTGTGATTTAGATTTATCTTTATATTGAGTCATTCGCTCAAGTTCACCAATAGAAGTATTACATTGCATAATCCATCCGGCTTCTGTATGAGCGGGAACCTCAGATTGGATAAAAATTGTCGCTTTCTCAGGATCAATCCCAACAGCCAGATAAAGGGCTGCAAGATTTCGAATGTTCTTTCTTAGTTCGAGGCGATCCTGCGGAACCGTAATCGCATGGTGATCAACTATGCAAAAGTAACAATGGGAATCATTTTGCAATTCTACGAACTGCCGTAATGCTCCTATATAATTACCAAGGGTCACCAGACCGGTTGGCTGAATGCCAGAAAAAATAATACTCATTTTCATTCTCCTTTCAATATAAAAAATCCCATTCGTCTCCACTATTAAAAGGGACGAATGGGATTCGCGGTACCACCCTAATTGTTTACGTTCTATACATAAACCACTCAGGAATATCCAAAAAGATATTCTTGCCCAGTAACGCGGGCAAACGTCCTGTCATACTGTCATTTTTCCTACAGGAGGCTTAAAAGTCCATTCAGGTATACGGGCTGTTTGTTCGCAGCAACCACAAACTCTCTGAAAACCTTGTACTACCTTACTACTCTTTGTCATAGCCTATAATAAATATTAAGTAATGATATTCTACTTAAACCTGATTAGAAAAGCAACTATCCAAAGAAAATAATTGAGCAAATAAAGGTAATGACACATGAAAAGATACCTGCATAAAGTAAAGGGCTAGTCCAGGAAAAGGTAAGTACCTCCATATTCGGGCCTTTATCTTTAGAATCGCCTTCTAGTTCAGATATATATTCTTCTTTTTTTGAATTGATTTTCCAGAATTTTTTAAACGAGTAGGAAAAGAAAGAAAAGAAACCTCCTCCTATTACATATAGGAGAGCGCCGGCACAAACATAAAAGAGGCCTATCATAAAATAGCTATCAATCAATGAAAGCAGAAAGGGAGTTTTTATATTAATTGAATAGATAATTGAAATTAGAAGGCTGATACCGTTTAATAAAAGAAATTTTTTTTGTGAAGACTTCATGGGTTTCCTCCGAATATAAGTTGTTTTATAAAGTGTATTTAAATTTTATACCAATAATTTAAAAATTAAAAGTTGCAAGTTTATTTATAAAATTTTATTATATTCATAACGTTTCATTTTAATTAAATATGCTTTTCTGGTTGGAATTATCTGAAAAATATAATTTTTTTGTTTTTATAGGATATTTTACCCAGACATTGGTGTATCAAGGTTTGTTGTTAATTCTTGTATTCGAAATGACATATGTTCGTAAACAAAATGTAAAAAAATGATTGCAAAAAATTCTGAAACGTTTTATGATTGGTTACGAAATCTTCTGAAAATTAGAAGAGTAAAAAATAGGGAGGTCATTTACTAGTATGAAAGCAAAAAAAATCTCATTATTTCTTGTAATGATTCTTGCTTTGAGCACTTTCCTTGCAGCTTGTTCCGGCGGAGACGAAGAGACAGGTAGCAATGATAAAGGTGAAGGCAAGAAAGACGTTGAACAAGTACTTAACTTAGTGGAAACTTCTGAAATTCCGTCTATGGACACTGTAATGGCTACTGACTCTGTTTCTTTCAACGTTATGAACAATACGATGGAAGGTCTTTACCGTTTAGGTGAGGGAGATAAAGTTGTTGCAGGTGTTGCTGAGGGAGATCCAACAGTAAGTGAAGATGGAAAAACTTTCACTATCAAACTGCGCCAAGATGCTAAATGGTCAAATGGTGATCCTGTAACAGCTCACGATTTCATTTATGCTTGGCAAAAAGCTGTAAATCCTGATACTGCTGCTGAATATGCATACATGATGTATGTAATTGAAAATGCTGAAGAAATCAACACTGGTAAAAAGAAAGTGGAAGAGTTAGGTGCTAAAGCGCTTGATGATTACACTCTTGAAATTAAACTAACAAATGCTATCCCTTATTTCCAATCTCTACTTTCTTTCGGAACATTCATGCCACAAAATCAAAAATTTGTTGAAGAACAAGGCGAAAAATTTGGTCTTGAAGCAGATACAACACTTTATAATGGACCATTCACGATGTCTGAGTGGAAACATGAAGAAAGTTTCACACTTTCTAAAAATGATCAATACTGGGATAAAGATACTGTAAAGCTCGAAACAATCAATTTTAAAATCGTAAAAGATACTAACACAGCCGTAAACTTATATGAAACAGGTAAAATTGATCGTGTAGGATTGACTGCTGAAAACGTTGATAACTACAAAGATAGCGAAGAATTCGGTACGGAAAAAGATACTTCTGTATACTTCCTTCGTTATAACCAAAAGAACAAAGCATTAGCAAATGTTAATATCCGTAAAGCAATTGATATGGCTTATGACAAAGATGCTTTTGTAAAAACAATCTTAAATAATGGATCTGTACCTGCATACTACTTGGTACCAAGTGATTTTGTTAAAGGTCCGGACGGAAAAGATTTCCGTGAAGCTAACGGAGATATGAACGTTACAAATAAAGATGAAGCTAAAAAGCTTTGGGAACAAGGCTTGAAAGAAATCGGCGAATCCAAAGTTGAGCTCGAATTGCTGAATTATGATGGTGACTCTGCTAAGAAAACTGGTGAGTATATCAAAGAACAGCTTGAAACTACTCTTCCAGGACTTACAGTTGGCCTTAAGCAACAACCATTCAAGCAAAAACTTGAATTAGAATCTAAAGGTGATTATGACTTCTCTTATGCTGGTTGGGGTCCAGATTATCAAGATCCTATGACTTTCATCGATATGTTCGTAACTGATGGAGCTCATAACCAAATGGGATACTCAAATCCTGAGTATGACAAATTGGTCGAAGAAGCTGGATCTACATTATTAAGTGATTTGCCAGCACGTTGGGAAGCTCTTCAAAAAGCAGAAAAAATCCTAATTGAAGAAGATGCGGCCATCAGCCCACTTTATCAACGCGGACTTTCATTCCTATCGAAGGATAAAGTTAAAAATCTATACAACCACGCCTTTGGCGGAGATTACAGTTACAAGTGGGTATCAATCGAGGAATAATAGCTCGTGTGCCTGAATGGGAGAGTGCATGCCTGAAATGGCCATGTGCTCTCCTTTTCCCTAGTTATAGGAGAAAATTCAGAATAGAAAAACAATTGCCAAAAACTGAAAAAGGGGGGCTAATAATGCTGCGATATACATTACAACGGATATTCTATATGATTATTACTTTATTTGTTATTACAACTGCTACCTTTTTCTTGATGAAAATGCTGCCGGGATCTCCGCTGAAAAATCAGGAAAAGCTTACTGCTGAACAAAAAGAGATTATTTATGAAAAATATGGACTGAATGACCCAGTGCCGAAGCAGTATGTCACTTATATGACAAATTTAGTTAAAGGGGACTTAGGTACTTCTTTCCAATATGACAACAGACCGGTTACAGAATTAATTGCTACACGGATTCCAAATTCTGCCCATCTGGGTTTTCAAGCTTTGCTGTTTGGAACGATTGTTGGCCTAATGTTAGGAATAGCTGCTGCACTGCGTCATAATACATGGATAGATTATGGTGCCACTGTTATTGCTGTCCTGGGTGTTTCGATCCCATCCTTCGTTTTTGCAGGATTTTTACAGTATTTCTTAGCCGTTGAAAATCAAATCTTCCCGGTTGCTTTCTGGGATGGATTCGAATATACGATTTTGCCAACACTGGCGCTTTCCGCTGGGGTTATAGCAAGCATCGCTCGTTTTATGAGGTCTGAAATGCTAGAAGTTATGGGATCGGATTATATTACTCTTGCAAAAGCAAAGGGTTTATCTGGTGTAGCTGTAGTATTTAAGCATGGTATAAGAAATGCATTGATTCCAATTATTACGATTCTTGGACCAATGGCTGTCAATATTATGACTGGAACACTAATAATTGAACGAATCTTTGCTATTCCTGGATTAGGGGAACAATTTGTTAACTCTATTAATATGAATGATTATCCAACCATTATGGGTACTACGATTTTTTATAGTGCACTATTTATTCTTGTAATCTTCTTGGTGGACATCATGTATGGAATTGTTGATCCTCGTATCCGCCTTGCTGGGGGGAAAAAATAATGGAAAATAATCTAAAGACAGAAAACCTTTCTCCAGAATTATTTAAGGTTGTAGGGCAAGAATCTCATGAAGCAGAGAAAATCGTTCGCCCCAGCCTAACATTTTGGCAGGATGCATGGAGACATTTACTTAAAAATAAAGGTGCAATTTTTGGACTTGTCATGGTTGTGATCTTCGGTCTTTTAGCAATCTTTGCACCAATGACGTCTGGTTACACATATAAGCAACAGGACATAGCAAATTCTAAATTGCCGCCTCGTGTTCAGGGGTTGGAAAATATCAGCTGGCTTCCATTTGATGGTACAGATAAAAATGGTGTGAATGTCTATGAAAAAAATGGTATTGAAGACAGATATCACTGGTTTGGTACAGATGATTTAGGGCGTGACCAATGGACAAGGGTTTGGTACGGCGCAAGGATTTCCTTGTATATCGCTATATTGGCAGCCGTAATTGAGTTTTTCATTGGTGTAACCTATGGAGGGATATCCGGTTTCTTTGGAGGCAGAATTGACGCTGTCATGCAGCGTATTATTGAAGTGCTCGTCGGTATTCCATATCTAATTGTTGTTATTTTAATGATCCTAATTTTCGAAAAACCTGGGGTAATTTCGATTACACTCGCCATGGTTATAACCGGTTGGATAGGAATGGCTCGGATGGTTAGGGGGCAATTCCTGAAATTAAGAGATCAGGAGTATGTTTTGGCTTCGAAAACGCTAGGTGCTTCAAATAGAAGCTTAATATTCAAGCATTTACTACCAAATGTATTAGGACCCATTATTGTTACATCGATGTTTACAATTCCGGGAGCCATATTCACCGAGGCATTCCTAAGCTTTATTGGTCTGGGAATTGCTGCACCTGAAGCTTCTTTGGGTTCTTTAGTAAATGACGGTTTTAGATATATAAAATCATATCCATATTTATTGATCATTCCATCCTTAGCTATCAGTATACTAATCTTAAGCTTTAACTTATTGGCTGATGGTCTCCGTGATGCGCTTGATCCAAAAATGCGAAAATAATAGGGAAGGAGAATTATAATGGAGAAATTACTTGAAGTAAAAAATTTGCATGTCTCCTTCGATACCTATGGTGGTGAGGTTAAAGCTGTACGTGGAGTTAGTTTTGACTTGTTCAAAGGAGAAACATTGGCAATTGTTGGAGAATCCGGTTCCGGAAAATCCGTTACAACAAAGGCATTAATGAGATTAATTCCGAATCCTCCAGGACGTATAAAAGAGGGACAAATACTTTTTGGAGAAAATCGTGACCTTGTTAAAATGACTGAAAGAGAAATGCAACGAATTCGCGGTAAAGAAATGTCAATGATATTCCAGGATCCGATGACTTCTTTAAACCCAACCATGAAAGTCGGTAAGCAAATTATGGAAGGGTTAATCAAGCATCAAAATTTAAGCAAAGCAGCTGCCCGTGAGCGAGCTATCGAGCTTTTAAGATTAGTAGGGATTGCCCAGCCTGAAATTCGTATGAACCAATATCCTCACCAATTCTCAGGCGGAATGAGACAGCGTGTAGTTGTAGCGATTGCTCTTTCATGCAATCCAAAAGTGCTGATTGCAGACGAACCAACAACAGCCTTGGATGTTACCATTCAGGCCCAAATACTAGAATTAATGAAGGATTTACAAAATAAAATTGATACATCCATTATCTTTATTACACATGATTTAGGAGTTGTTGCGAACGTAGCTGATCGTGTAGCGGTTATGTACGGAGGACAAATTGTTGAGACTGGAACGGTAGATGAAATTTTCTATGATCCGCGCCATCCGTATACATGGGGGCTATTATCCTCAATGCCTAGCCTAGATAATAGTGGGGATGTTGAGCTTACAGCGATTCCTGGTACTCCTCCGGATTTGATTCATCCACCGAAGGGGTGTCCATTTGCACCAAGGAATCCCTATGCTTTAGCAATTGATTATGAAAAGGAACCGCCTATGTTCCAGATTTCAGATACTCATTTTGCAAAAACTTGGCTCCTACATCCTGATGCACCAAAAGTAAATCCACCGGAGCTAGTCCAACAGCGTATTCGCCATATGGCCTCCAATTTTGAAAAACCTGTACAAGTAGGAGGGGTTAACTAATATGGCTACAAAAGAAAAAATTATCGAAGTCAAAGGACTTAAACAATATTTTAATGTTGGTAAACCGAATATGGTTAAAGCGGTGGACGATGTATCTTTTGAAATCTATAAAGGTGAAACATTCGGTCTGGTGGGAGAATCTGGATGTGGCAAATCTACAACAGGGCGATCCATTATCCGTTTATATGATTTGAGTGGCGGAGAAGTCATTTTTAAAGGGAAAGAAGTCCATGGCAGAAAATCAGGTAAGGATCTAAAGCAATTTAACCGAGGTATGCAAATGATCTTTCAGGATCCTTATGCTTCATTAAATCCTCGTATGACTGTGGGCGATATTATTGCTGAAGGCATTGATATACACGGATTAGCGAAAAATAAGGAAGAACGTATGAAACGCGTATACGATCTTCTTGAAACGGTTGGACTTAACCGTGAGCATGCGAGTCGTTATCCGCATGAATTCTCTGGTGGTCAGCGTCAAAGGATTGGGATTGCCCGTGCACTCGCAGTGGATCCTGAATTTATTATTGCCGATGAGCCAATCTCAGCGCTTGATGTTTCCATTCAGGCACAGGTTGTTAACCTTCTGAAAAAGCTTCAAAAAGAAAAAGGGTTAACATATTTGTTCATCGCGCATGACTTGTCAATGGTGAAATACATCAGTGACCGTATTGGTGTTATGTATTATGGTAAATTGGTAGAAGTTGCAGACAGTGAAGATCTATATAAAAACCCAATGCATCCATATACACAATCTCTACTTTCTGCGATTCCTCTGCCGGATCCGGAAAGTGAACGCACGCGTAGAAGAAAATCGTATAATCCGGACGTTCATGGTTATGATGAAAATGAACAACTAGAAATGCGTGAGATTGCACCAGGACATCATGTATTGTGTTCATTAAATGAATTTGAGCAATATAAAAAAACATATATCAAAAAAAATTAGTATGAACCGTTTGTGGTTCACGAGTCTTATTTGGAATATGTAGCAAAAAGGTTATCCTTCTGTGGATAGCCTTTTTGATGTATTTTTGGAAAAAGAGGGAAGTGAGATGTTTTTTCATATTTATAGGAGGTATAATAATAGTGACATGAAGGAGTGATGTGGGGGATGAAATTGGTTAAAAAAATGGCAGTGTTAATGTCAATCCTAATGATAGGGACACTGTTTACAGAGGTATCATATGCTGCTACAGAGGCTGAAAAAGAGTTTTTACTACATAGTGGACAGAGTATTGTTCTAGAAAACAAGGAACTTCCTGAGGGGATGCAACGATTTATAAAAGAATCGAAATATTCATTTACATATCCTGATGCAGTAAGAGGCATTTATGTGACAGGAAATTCTGCAGGGGGCAGTAAATATAAAGAACTGGCAAAATTAGTGGATACAACAGATTTGAATGCGATGGTGATTGATATAAAAGATGACTTCGGTAAATTAACCTATAAACCAGATGCATCTAAGCCATATGCTGAAGCTGGAACAAATCTAATTAAAGATCCAGATAAATTATTAAAGGATATGGAAAAAAGAGAAATCTATCCGATTGCCAGAGTGACGGTTTTTAAGGATAGTTATTTGGCAAATAAAAAACCTGAATGGTCATTTTTAGATGGAAAAGAAGTATGGAAAAATGGCAGAGGAGAATCATTTGTTAACCCATTTGTAAAAGATGTATGGGAATATAACGTTGAGATTGCAAAAGAAGCAGCTGAAATGGGTTTTCAGGAAATTCAATTTGATTATGTTCGCTTTCCCGAAGGATTTGAGAATCGCGATAAAGAATTGAAATACTCAGTGGGTAATTACGGAGATAAAGCTGTAGATAATGTTCAGCATCGAGTAAATGCTGTTACAGACTTTGTAGAGTATGCTAAGAGTGAATTAGAGCCATATGGAGTAAAGGTATCAGTTGATATTTTTGGCTACTCTGCTACTCTTCCAGAAGCGCCTGGGATAGGACAAAACTTCTCTAAGATATCTGAGCATGTTGATGTCATTTCTTCTATGATCTATCCGAGTCATTGGACATCCTATTTTGGAATTGCCAAGCCAGATTTAGAACCATATAAACTTGTAAAAGAATACGCAAAACTAGAGAATAAAAAATTGAGCAGTTTAGAGAGTCCGCCAATCTCCAGGCCTTGGATTCAGGATTTTACGGCACCATGGCTAGGTAAAGGAAATTATAAGCAATACGGAAAAAAAGAAGTAGAAGATCAAATTAGAGCGTTAAAAGAAGAAGGAATCAATGAGTATTTATTATGGAACTCAGGAAACCGTTATACCTCCGGAGTAGACTATAAACAATAATAAAATCATATAAGCTGAAACAAAGGATTGGCTAAAAAAAGCCAATCCTTTTCTTTAGCTTATTTCATACTCCAATCGGGTGAGAATTTTTATTAGTAATGTATAATTTGGGGAATTTTATCAACAGGTTCTTAAGAAGTAGAATACTGGCTGCATCCGCCATTTATAATAATGTTTAAAGCCAGTGATGATTATGCAGTTTATTTCGCTACGCGAATACAGCTCTGTTAGGAAGGTTAAGAAATTGAAATGGTTATTTGTTTTTCTTGCCGCCAACCTTATTAAATCCGGTTGTTGATCTGTTCGTTTGTATCACAAACTCAGAACGCTTGTGCCTGCCGAAAATCAGATTTCCAATACCATTTGTTAATGGACCCATAAAAGCAGTTAGACCAATAATTAAAAAGGATACCAATATAAAATCAAGGATATATTCGCTCATTCGTTCCTCCTTTTATATTTCGACTGTGTAAATTTCTTTACATTTTTATTGTAATAGATTAAGAAGTGGGAGAAAAGGGAAAAGGTAACTTGGTTGCTAAATTTTATACATTTAATAAAATATATCACCTTAGAAGATAGAAAAAATCATGCGAATAGGCAGGATGCTTGTTCTAAACTATTAATCCATGAGATAGGTAACACCTATCATTTAACAACCTATAAGAATATGTATGAATGTAAAATCAAAATTACTAGATACGAACTAGATAAACAAAGGAGCAGATACATCAGATGAGTTGGTATAAAAGATTGCGTGAATATTTTCCGGAAGAGGAAATGAAATCAGATGAACATATAAACATGCTGTTAAATCATGGCCAAAAGGACTACTTCCTTGATAATGGGAAAAATCATATTTTATTATATGCAGAGAAAGAGAACTTTATCTTTGTTGATTACTTATATGTGATGGGTAATGCAAGAGGAAATGGTACAGGAAAAAAGGTTTTGGACAAACTGAAATTGAAGGGAAAACCAATCTTTTTAGAAGTAGAGCCGATAAATGAGTCGGAAGAGGATTCAGAGAAAAGATTACGATTTTATAAACGAGAGGGTTTTAAGCATGCGAATACCGTCTCCTATGTTAAAAATTCACTCGCTACAAATAAAGATGTAGAATTGGAGATTCTTTATTGGAGTCCGGAAGCAGATAAGCATATGGATCAAGAGGTATTAGATGGAATGAAAGAAATCTATCGTGATTTGCATACTTATAAGGATGAAGAATTATATGGAGGGAAATACCGGCCAACTGAGAAAGCCTTGAAAATAAAAGAAAATAAATCTGATATTTTAGATGAAATAACAAGCTGAAGATTTAACTTCAGCTTGTTTTCTTTTTACCTCAAATGTTTAACGGCTTCGCTCTAGGGTATATAAATAATAGAAATTATTTAAAAAAAGAGACACAGGCCAAATGAAATAGGGCAAAGGAATGGAGTAATATAACAATTATTTCAATAATATGATAGTAAGGTTAATGTTTAGTAAACCCGGAAACATTTTCTAAAAAATCTCTACACATTCCATTATTAATCATGTATAATAATTTTATATGTTCCTTAATTATAATTATTTTAATTTAGATAGTATCATAAGCATTGTGAAATGTTAAATATATAGCTCTAACGGGATAAGGGAACTTAAAGAATAGGGAGAGTGACAGGGAATGGTTACACTTTACACATCACCTAGCTGTACGTCATGTAGAAAAGCAAAAGCTTGGTTAGAAGAACATGATATTCCATATAAAGAACGTAATATTTTTTCTGAATCATTAAGTCTTGATGAAATAAAAGAGATTTTACGTATGACTGAAGATGGTACCGATGAAATCATTTCAACACGCTCGAAAACTTTTCAAAAGTTAAATGTAAATCTTGATAATTTACCTTTACAGGAATTGTTTAATATCATCCAACAGAATCCCGGATTATTAAGAAGACCAATTATCATTGATGAAAAACGTCTGCAAGTTGGTTACAACGAAGATGAAATCAGACGATTTTTACCTCGTAAAGTAAGAACATTTCAACTTCGAGAAGCACAGCGCTTAGTTAATTAATTTTTATATTGTTCATAAACCCCCTTCCTGGACAGCGAAGGGGGTTTTGGTGTATCTTAAATTATTAGACATAATTATTTTATGAAATATAGGCTTTTTGTTTCCCACTATTTACTATTTATCATAAAATATAACTACCACCTGCTTTATAAAAAGAACATCCATGATTAACATTTTTAAAAACAGGGAAAAGATATAACAACCTAGTTTGGGGGTATATCCCTTCAATTACCTCAAACCAGAAGGGAGAGAGTGAATCATGGAAATCGAACGTATTAATGAGAATACTGTAAAATTCTACATTTCATATGGGGATATTGAAAAGCGAGGCTTCGATCGAGAAGAGATCTGGTATAATCGTGATCGAAGTGAGGAACTTTTCTGGGAAATGATGGATGAAGTGCATGAAGAAGAGGATTTTACTGTTGAAGGCCCACTTTGGATTCAAATCCAAGCACTTGAAAAAGGGTTGGAGATTTTAGTTACTCGAGCGCATCTATCCAAGGATGGCCATAAATTCGATTTGCCAATTGATGATCCCGCCAATTCCGTTGATGTGAAGATAGAGTCTATGCTTGAAGAGCATTTTCAAACTAACCAAGCAATAGATGAGCAAATAACAGAGGATGATACATTGGAATTTGTCCTTTCATTTAAAGACTTTGAAGATGTCATTGCATTAAGTAAAACGAACGGAATTCAAGGAGTTGTGACCAAGTTATACTCCTTTGAAAATATATATTATTTGTATGTAGAATTTCCAGATGGAGAGTTTGTGGAAGAAGAGATTGATAATAAGCTATCAATTATACTTGAATATGCTGATGAATCTCCTGTTACAATCCATCGTCTTGAAGAATATGGAAAAGTCATTATACCTAAAGATGTATTCTCGACTGTAAGCCAATACTTTTCTTAATACTCATTAATTGAAAGCTGATTTCCACTTGGAAGTCGGCTTTTTAGTTCTTAAATTGGTCTGGAATCACCACATTGAGGACCCCCTATTTAGAAAGTGTGATTGAAAAACTAATCGAGGGTTTGCGTCATTCAGACCATATTGGGGTATAGATAATGAAAGTTTTCAATGAAAAATGGATAAGGTGAGGATTATGAAGAATTTTATTAATGTTCTTTTATTTATCGCAATTTTAGGGATTGTGGGATTTATATATCAGAAAAATTCCGATGGGGATTATATTCAATATGGAAGTATATTATTTACAATAACTGTTGTTTTTATTGGATTTATTATATTCCTGGAAAATCGTCATCCTGCACAGACACTAGCATGGTTAATCGTTTTGGGTGCTTTTCCGGTAGTTGGATTCTTGTTTTATTTGTTATTTGGAAGGAATTTTAGAAAAGAAAAGATATTTAAGAAAAAATATTTTTTAGATAAGCAAAAGTATATGGATATTACAGGGGAAAGTGAGAAAAGATTATTAAGATTAGATAATGAGAATCATGATTATAGCCAATTGTTTAATCTAGCTGATCAGATTGCCAACACCCCTATCTCTTTATCTACGGAGACTAAAGTTCTTACAAATGGAAAAGAAACATTTAATTCTATTAAAGAAGCTTTATTGCAAGCAAAACATCACATACATATGGAATATTATATTGTTCGCCATGATACCTTGGGGAATGAAATTAAAGACATACTTATTAATAAAGCGAAAAACGGGGTGAAAGTTAGATTTCTTTATGATGCAGTCGGATCATGGACTCTTTCAGGGGAATATATTAAGGAAATGAGAAAATGGGGGATTGAGGTAGTGGCGTTTGGCCCTGTTAAGCTCCCCTTTTTAAATAATAAATTTAACTTTAGAAACCATCGAAAAATTGTTGTAGTGGACGGAGATATTGGCTTTGTTGGTGGTTTAAATATCGGTAATGAATATTTGGGTAAAGATGAGAACTTTGGATTTTGGCGTGATACCCATTTGAGGTTAAATGGAGAAGGAGTCCGCAGTTTACAATTAATCTTTTTGCAGGATTGGTATTACATGACCAATCACAGTTTCTTAACAGATGAGTATCTTGCTCCTGTAACAACAGATCATGAAAAAGGGCATCATGGGGGAGTACAAATAATTGCAGGTGGGCCTGATAATGAATACAGTACCATTAAAAATATATTCTTTTCTATGATTGTTTCTGCAAAAAAATCAGTTTGGATTGCCTCCCCTTATTTTATCCCAGATGAAGACATATTTTCTGCCTTGAAAATTGCTGCTCTAAGTGGTATTGATGTTCGCTTATTAGTACCTAGTAATCCGGATAAGAGAATTGTCTTCCATGCTTCGAGGTCCTATTATCCTGATTTATTGGAGACAGGAGTTAAAGTCTATGAATATCGTGAGGGTTTCTTGCATTCAAAAATCATCATTGTAGATGGAGAACTTGCATCTATAGGTACCTCAAATATGGATATGAGAAGCTTTCACTTGAACTTTGAAGTCAATGCGTTTCTCTATAAGACCGATAGTGTACAAACATTAGTAAATGATTATCTACATGACTTATTAGTTTCGAATGAGCTGCATATTGAGGTATTTAAAGGTAGACATTTCGGTATGAGAATGATGGAATCATTATTTAGACTACTATCACCGATGCTATGATGAAAAAGCTCCGCCTAGTTGAAAAGTTCAACAGATGGACATATAGAGTTCATTTAGAATGAAGGTTTATTAAATAGATAACGAGAATTTGATAGGTATCCTATAGGAAAAGGAGCCTGTACATGCTGGTTGCAATTAATAAAGAAGATAAACAAATTCATGCCAACCAAATTATAAAGAGACACGAGGAAGAGTATCGCTGTCCTGCTTGCCGGAAACGTGTGATATACCGTTCCGGCCCGCGGACGATTCCCCATTTTGCTCATCAAACAAAGGGGAATTGCCAAGCAGCAACTGAATCTGAAACAGCAGATCATCTATCAGGGAAAAATAATTTATACCGTTGGTTAAGAAGCTGTCAGTTGGATGTTGAACTGGAGAAATATATAGCTATCATAAAGCAAAGACCTGACATTTATGTAAAGAGGAAAAATCAATATTATGCAATCGAATATCAATGTTCATCTATTCATGAAGAGTTATTTTTGAAAAGAACAAAAGGATACTTGGATGCAGATGTTGTGCCTATCTGGATTTTTCACAGCCACTTCATTAAAAGAAACGGAGTTTATCTGTGGAGGCTAAATTCACTCCTTAAATCTGCTCTTAGAAAATCTTCATCACCTTTTCTCCTCTTTCACAACCCCAAGCAAGCAAATTCCATACTGGCATTTGTGAATATTATACCTGTCTCAATAGAACAATGCTTCGGTCAGATGGTATTGTTATCTGAGGGAATGGATCTGGAAAGTATCTTATCTCCACCCAAGCAAGAAATCCCTTATTTAAACGATTGGTTTAAAAAACGTACTCTGCAACTTATGAATGAAATCCGTTTTAAAGGCTTGCAAAGTAAGCTGATTAAAGAATTATATCAGGTTGGGATATCTCCGTTTAAAATCCCTGAATTTGTTGGTGTTCCATTGTTAAGCGGCTGTATGTATGGAATGCCGGCGACTGTCTGGCAAGGATTAATCTATATCGATTTACTGAATTGCTTTAACCTGCATGGAAGAATCAGTGAAGCATGGATTCGGTCAAGATTTTTGGAAAGAATAAAGAAGAAGGATATAATTTTAAATCAATGCCCTTTAATGAGCCAGGATATATTTACCGCATTGAAAGAATATCTGAGATTCCTTGAAAAAATTGATTATTTGGAAAAAATAGATGTAAATCATTATATAATAAGAGAAGACTTCATTTTAGACGATCATTTTGAAGAGATAATCAAATTGAGGTTATTCGATTTTTATGAAGGGAATTAAAGGTATTATGAAGAACTTTATGAAAGAAGCAAATGATTGGAGGGAACTGCATGGCTGCAGATATTAAACAATTACCTGAAAGAAAAGATATACCTGTAGAAGATACTTGGAGACTGGAGGATATCTTCCCAAGCGATGAAGCATGGGAGAAGGAGTTCAAGGGCATTTTGGCTGAATTGCCAAAAGGCGATCAATATAGAGGGAAATTAGATGAGAGTGCTGATACCTTATGGCAGGCTTTGCAATTTCAGGATATGATTACTGAAAGACTTGGACGTTTATATACATATTCTCACATGAGATATGACCAGGATACCGGTAATACATTTTATCAGGGAATGGACGACCGCGCCCGGAATTTATATTCTCAGGCTGCCAGTGCTTTTTCGTATATTTTACCTGAAATCCTTGCAATTAAAGAAGAAACAATTAATCGGTTCATGCAAGAGAAAAAGGAGCTTTCCTTATATGAACAAACTTTAAAAGAGATCAATCTGCAAAGACCCCACGTTCTATCAGCAGAGGCAGAGGCTTTATTGGCTCAGGCATCAGAAGTGATGGGAACTGCATCCAATACTTTTGGCATGTTAAATAATGCCGACCTTCGTTTTCCTACAATTAAAGATGAGAACGGGGAAGAGGTTGAACTGACTCATGGAAGGTACAGCAGATTTTTGGAGAGCAGTGATCGTAGAGTTCGTGAGGAAGCCTTTAAAGCGATGTATAAGACATATGGACAGTACCGAAATACGTTCGCAAGTACATTATCCGGGACAGTGAAGAAAGATAATTTCTATGCAAAGGTACGTCATTATGATTCTGCAAGACATGCAGCTTTAAGCAATAATAATATTCCGGAAACCGTATACGAAAATCTAATCAATTCCATTCACAACAATCTGCATTTACTACACCGTTATGTGAAGCTTCGTAAAAAACTTTTAGGTGTGGATGAATTGCATATGTATGATTTATATACACCTTTAGTGAAAGACGTGAAGATGGATATTTCCTATGATGAGGCTAAAGAATATATTCTAAAAGGGCTTGAGCCTTTAGGTGAGGAATACATCAATGTATTAAAAGAAGGGTTCGAAAACCGTTGGGTAGATGTTCACGAAAATCGCGGTAAACGAAGCGGCGCATACTCCTCAGGTTCATATGGAACTAATCCATATATTCTAATGAACTGGCAGGATAATGTGAATAATCTTTTCACATTAGCTCATGAATTCGGCCATTCTGTACACAGTTTTTACACACGCAAAAATCAGCCATATCCATATGGTAATTATTCGATTTTCGTAGCTGAAGTAGCATCTACTACAAACGAAGCCCTGTTGAATGATTATTTGCTTAAAACAATAGATGATGAGAGCAAGAAAATTTATTTATTAAATCATTATCTTGAAGGTTTTAGAGGAACAGTATTCCGTCAGACGATGTTTGCGGAGTATGAACACATTATTCATAAGATGGCACAGGATGGAGAAGCTCTGACTGCTGAAAGCCTAACACAAAAATATTATGAGCTTAATAAAAAATACTTTGGTGATGATATTGTTATTGATGAGGAGATTGGTTTGGAATGGTCAAGAATCCCTCATTTCTACTACAATTATTATGTATACCAATATGCAACTGGATTCAGTGCAGCAGCAGCGTTAAGTAAACAGATTTTAGAGGAAGGGCAGCCGGCTGTTACGCGCTATATTGAATTCCTAAAAGCAGGCTCAAGTGATTTCCCAATTGAGGTTCTTAAAAAAGCAGGTGTAGACATGACTTCACCGAATCCGGTTGAAGAAGCTTGTAAAGTTTTTGAGGATAAATTAAATGAGCTGGAAGCTCTTTTAGATAAATAAAAATAATTCGAGGATTTTTTAAACCACCCCTTAGAAGTTAGACACCAATTTAACTTTTAAGGGGCGGTTTTTTTAAAATGGAATTAAATGCTGAAATTAAACTTAATGATTCCAGTACTAGTAACTCTAGAGGAGGGAAATAACCCTTGGAGGAAAAAGTTTTACACAATCCAAAAATTGAGGATCTTAGTGAAACTAAATTAGTAGGTTTTCGAGTTTTATGCGATAGCGAACAATATCTAAATGAAATTCCAAAAGCAGCACAACTTCTTAATGAACGTATGAATGAAATTCAACAGGTTACCAATTCATCTGTACAATATGGGGCATTTGTTGTTGATAACTATTCAGAAACTGAAGATGGTTATTGGATATGTGTTCAAGTTAACGAGTACGAGGATATACCGGATGATATGGTTTACTTAACGATTCCGCCTCAAAGATATGCTGTAGGCAAACATAATGGAGCTAATTATAGTATTAGAGATACATATGCAAGATTACACGCTTGGATTGAAAAAAACGGATATGAAAGACAATTAGATAAATGGCATTTAGAGAGGTATCATAGTTGGAATAATAAAGATAATCTAATTATTGAGTTATTGGATACTATTACAGAATCTTAAACTCTAAAAGTAAGTGCAGGCCAATCAAGAGAACTCGCCAATTTTCTGCGAGCTCTCACTTTAATTTATAACTATAACCGGTAGTTTTAGGCCAACTTAAGGCTTTTAGAATCCCTTGAATTTTTTTTGATAACCAAGACTATAGATAAAGATGAAAAAAGAGAGAAACAAAATAGGTGACGATACATAGAGAGGAATGATCCGCATAATCCCAAACAGCTGCAGGGGAATAGAAAATAAAACTAATAGGATTAAACTGCAAATATAAATTTTTTTCATAGAAATCATCCTTTATTACATAAGATAATTTGTACTGATTTCTAAAGAATATGGCAGAGGATAACCAAGTATGCAGTAAAAATGTCAGAAATGTGAATTAATGAACAAAGTGCTTGCATATGTGAAGAGAATTTGTTATATTACTATTGTGAAGTTGATCACTAGCAAACATTTACCCCTTTGTTTGACCGTGAAAAATTTCTCCCATCCCCTTTGTTCGTATGAAGAATAAGACTCTGTCCGATTACAGAGTCTTATTCTTATTTATACGGAAAAATATTCTAGGATAATAATTATAATGACGGTTTTTAATCGTTTTCTGCATATCTCCAATACGTTATGTTGGATGATGGTATCCTCTCAACCGTACGCTTCAAGAGTAATTTTTTCATTTCCCTTTCAACTTCTTGCTTATCCATTCGGTAAATAAATGTAATCTCATGAGTATTAATAATTTGAAAATCCTTAATACAGTCCTCTAAAGAGGGGAGTGATTGTGCTTTAGGCGGAAATCCTAACATCTCCTCAAGTATTTGAACATAAACTTCATAAGGGTAAGCCCCTGTTACCTTTATACCTTCATCTTCCATCTTTTGATTAAAGAAGACCAGGCTAGGCAGGTCAGTGACATCCATTTCTGATGAGATTTTTAAATCACATTGAAAAGCTTTTATGGCACTTTCTGAATTGATATCACGTGAAAACTCATCACAATCTATCTTGGCTTTATGAGCGCAGGCTAACAATGTATGCCAATTCGATACACTTTTTTGATCAAGAAATAAAGCCTCCTGAATTTTCTTAAAAAAACGATATCCAGCCTTCTTTCCTTGCATTTCTGCAGCTTTAATCGCGATAGGGGTGATATATAACGAGCTTTCAGGATTGTTGATCCAGATATTATCATCACAGGAAATACCCGACCTGTTTGCAGCTGAAAGGAATGATGGAAATGGGTGCTTAGCATTTGTATGCTTTCTTTCCACTTTTTTGCTAAACACATACTTTAAAGCAAAGTAATGTCCATATTCTAATTTCAGTCGTTTTATAATTCGTTCCAGCTCAAAGCAAATTGAACAAGTAGGATCTATAAATAAATAGATTTCTAATGGTTTTTCCAACGGTTTAAAATATTGATGGACAGACAGCCAATCCTGCCATTTTGGAATTGAAGAGTCATGCTTATTCATAACTATCACCTTTTTGCTGGATATCGTTTGTATTTATCATATGCTCAGCTGTTAAGGTAAGTCTGCCCAGCAGATACTCTCTTAAAGGAGAATCTAACTGAATACTATCCATAGCCTTCTCCATACAGCTCAGCCAGGCTTTTGCACGCATAGGTGTAATTTCAAAAGCAAGATGTCTTGCTCTCAGCATGGGATGACCATGTTCCTTAGTATACAAAGAAGGTCCACCAAGAAACTGAGTAAGAAATTGTTTCTGTTTACGAGCTGTCACTGTAAGATCATCTGGAAAAATAGGAGCTAGCAGCGGATGCGAACCCACATGATCATAAAATGCATCTATTAATTCAGATAACCGCTCTTTCCCTAATGCATCATATGGAGTTGGATTTTCTGCCATACATTATTCTCCCTCCATGAGTTGATAAGAATAATTTTAACAAGCAAGACTTGAATTATCCAATATACTGCTTTTTTTCCTGATTTTATAAGATTTTGAAGGGTAGATGCTAGCAGAGAAGCTTAGTAGAAGGTTATTGATAGTTCTTCAATTTGCATATATAAGGGGAAATAAAAAACTGTTCATTTTATGAACAGTTTTGCAGGTTTGGTTATTTTATGCGTAATAGGAAGTCATGACTTTATTTACATAGTTTTGCGTTTCTTTAAAAGGCGGTACACCACCGTATTTATCAACATTTCCTGGACCTGCATTATAAGAAGCTAAGGTCAATTCGATATTTCCATTATATTTAGTCATCATGGATTTAAGATACTTGGTTCCACCCATAATATTATCATAGGGGTCCATGATATTGTTTACGCCAAGAGATGAAGCCGTTTTGGGCATTAGCTGCATTAAGCCTGATGCCCCGGCTGAGCTAATGGCATTTGAATTATAGCCGCTTTCCTGCTGTATGACGGATCTGATTAATTTTTCAGGGACGTGATATTTATTGGAAGCTTCTTTTATAATGTCATCGTAGTCCGTATTCTGATTCATGCTTGCTGTACCAGTAGTTGATTGATTAGTAATTGGGACAGGATTGTACGCAATGGACGGAGAAGACGGAATGCTGCTGTTGATTATAGTTGCCAATGTACCTAATCCTGGATTGGCAGCAAGTGCATTATTCGTAGGAAGGCTGACGGATGTAAGAACTTCATTCAGCATAGCCTGAAATAAATTGGCAGAAGAAGGTGCCTGAGTTACAGAATTAGTATCTGTTGGTCTCAGGGATCCGAGAGCTTGAAGCTGAATAATGGTATATATGTCTCCTACGTTCATTATGTTCACTCCTCAGTATGGTTTAAAATCATTTGATTATAAAAACGTTGAACTTTATTTTCAGTTGGACGAACCGGAATGCCAGCTTCTGATAAAAGCTGATCAAACTCTTTCTTTCCTTGATCAAAGTTGTCTACTTCAAATTCTACCTCATAATCCTCTATTTGGAAATAGGAGCTATTATCTAAAACGAGCAGGCCGCTCATAAAAGGAAGCTCAACCCGTTTTGTTGTCAAGGTACCAAAATAACGAATTTCTTGTGGGTTGATTTTTAGATTTTTTATTCTTTCAGAGATTTTGCTATCAGGGATACCGCCATCTTTTATGATTTTATTAGCTGTATCAGGGTCTATATCCCAGTTGGTTTCCAGTAAGCCTTTTTGATTTTCAAGAGGCTGTTTAAGGGTCATCTCATAAGATGAATTTTTTTCACGTATACGTAGTGCTGAGGTATATTTTTTTAAGTCAAACGTAACTGTGTCAAAGTAATGATTTTTTTGTACTGTAAAATGATCTGGTTTTATTTTGAAACGTTGCATGAGGTGGTTAAATTCCTCAAATGTCAGCAAATTTTTGAATTCAATTTCGATTTGTTCGCTCATATGTACATCCTCCATGATAAACTTATGTATAACTATTATGACTTTTTCATTAGATAACATCAATCTTAGATATCCGTTTAATCTTTGTGTTAAAATGGGTTTGAGCAATTTAGGGTAATAATTAGTACTAAATGTATTCATTAGCATGGTTGAATAGCGATGATCAATTCCTTAAATACATACTAATACATGATAATGTCTTCGATTCTGAGTTTTCCCTTGCTCTCTATAACAAGAATATTGAAAAGTATTACAGGTGGTGGAATCCATGAGTAGAAAATGGGATGAATTTTTAGCCCCCTATAAACAGGCGGTTGATGAGTTAAAGATCAAATTAAGGGGTATAAGAACCCAATGTGACTTAGAAAAAGAACATTCACCAATTGAGTTTGTTACAGGACGCGTTAAACCGATCGCAAGTATCCTGGATAAGGCTTACCAAAAGCAAATTCCTGAGGAAAGACTTGAACTGGAATTACAGGATATAGCCGGTCTTCGAATTATGTGCCAATTTGTGGATGATATAAAACAGGTCGTTATGCTATTACGACAAAGAACTGACTTCGTAATTATTGAAGAAAGAGACTATATTACAAATAAAAAAGCAAGTGGATACCGTTCGTATCATGTAGTTATTGAATATCCGGTTCAAACGATTCACGGAGAGAAAAAAATATTAGCGGAAATACAAATTCGTACCCTTGCCATGAATTTCTGGGCTACGATAGAGCATTCACTTAATTATAAGTATAACGGACAGTTCCCGGAAACATTACGCAATCGCTTAGAGAGATTAGCTGAAGCAGCTTTCCATATGGATGAAGAAATGACACAGATCAAAATGGAAATCCAGGAAGCGCAGCAATATGTCTTTAAGAAGAGGGGGAAATAACACTTTACAGGTGGGGATTATGATGAAATATGCAGTTACGTCTAAAGGAGATACCAAATCCAATCATTTTATGGAGCAAGTGAAGGATCAACTGGATAGTCTGGGTGTTATTTATGATGAGGATCAACCTGATGTTGTTATATCTGTCGGCGGTGATGGAACATTGTTATATGCCTTTCATCGTTATAGCTCACGTCTTGATAAAACAGCATTTATAGGTGTACATACGGGTCATTTAGGTTTTTACGCTGACTGGAGACCTGAAGAGATTACAAAGCTAGCTAATGCTATAGCTAAGACGCCTTACCAAACTGTTGAGTACCCACTGCTGGAGGTTACTGTTCGATACAGTCACGGTGGCAGAGAGTCAAAATATTTAGCCTTGAATGAATCAACTGTTAAAAGTGTGGGGAGCACATTGGTGATGGACGTAGAAATTAGAGGGCAATCCTTTGAGAGGTTTAGAGGAGATGGTTTGTGCGTATCTACTCCTTCAGGCAGTACTGCTTATAATAAAGCCCTTGGTGGTGCTATTATTCATCCTTCCATCCCTGCTGTGCAATTGACGGAAATGGCTTCAATCAATAATAGAGTGTTCCGTACAATTGGATCTCCTCTAATACTGCCAGGTCATCATACCTGTATGATGAAACCAGTAACAAATGATGATTTTCAAATTACAATTGACCATTTAAGTCTTTTGCATAAAGAGGTAAAATCGATTCAATTCAGAGTGGCAGATGAACGAATTCGTTTTGCTCGTTTTAGACCTTTCCCATTTTGGAAAAGAGTTCGTGATTCTTTTGTTACAGAATAAAAAGAAAGTTATAGTAGGTGACCTAAAAGAATGCAATTGTCTTTTGGTCACCTTTTTTACTGAATAAATAATCCTTTAGCTTAAAAAGCTATAAATATGAATAATGAAAAGGAAGGTCTCCATGGTGAAGCCATTTACATTAGAGTGGACAGTAGAAAATCAGGAAAGCAATAAAGTTTTGAGAGAATATTTGGCGGATAAAAAAATATCAAAATCAGCGTTGGCAGATATTAAATTTAAGGGTGGTTATATTTTTGTTAATCAGCAAGAAGTGACGGTGCGATACATATTAAAAACTGGTGATCAGGTTACCGTAATCTTCCCGAAAGAGGTGGGAAGTGAGCAGCTGATAGGTGAGAAGATACCTCTTTCTATTATCTATGAGGATAACTATGTAATGGTCGTCGAAAAACCGGCCGGCATGTCTACAATTCCATCTAGAGAGCATCCAGCCGGTAGCTTAGCCAATGCAATCATTGGCCATTATGAACAAATTGGCCATTCAGCGACCGTTCATATTGTCACAAGATTGGACCGGGATACGTCTGGCTTGGTCTTAATAGCCAAGCATCGCCATATACACCATTTATTAAGTTTGTCTAAATCTATAAAAACGGTGGAGAGAAAATATAAAGCAATCGTCACCGGTGTGATTACACCCTTGGCTGGAACAGTGGAAGAACCTATTGGCCGTATGGATACCAGCATTATTAAACGTGAGGTACGGGAAGATGGCCAATATGCATGCACGGAATATAAAACGCTGCAATTATTTGAACGGTATTCACTTGTGGAATTAAAGCTGCAAACCGGAAGAACGCATCAAATACGAGTACATATGGCACATTTGGGGCATCCGCTAATAGGTGATGATTTATATGGGGAAAGCAGACAACTGATTAAGCGGCAGGCATTACATTGTTATTCGTTGAAATTTCTTCATCCAATAACGGGGAAAGAACTTTCGTTTGAGAGTGAATTACCAGAAGATATGATGCAATTAATATAGGGCTTATGAGTATTTGAGCAGATATATCTATTTTTAAAATAAATAAACTGAGGATAAATAAAGTTTTGCAAATAAGTATTTTAAAAGGAGTGAAAATAATGGTAAATAACATCAAAACAATAGATGAATGGATTGCTGATAATCATTTGAATCCAACCGAAGTTGGTTTTATTGAAACAATCCTTACCTTTGCTTCTACAGTAAGGCATCTCCAACATAAAAAGACAGCTATGAATGAGGCGATCAGGACCATGTTTCCTGATAAAAGAGCTGAAATAACTCCAAAAATAATATACCAAAAACTTGAGAAAATCCTGATAGACAATGACATATCAATTGATTTGGAGACAATGCTCAATCAATACCTTTCACAAGGAGTATGTGTTGACCTATGTAATGAGTTACTTCTGGATCGAGGATAATTCGATTTTTTTAACCAAAAGTTTTCTTGGAAAATAAAAAGGTGCTGAATGTCGCATAATAGGACAATCAGACACCTTTAATTACTAGAATTAATTGTCATAAGTATGAAATTTTTCTGGAACAAGCTGTTGAGAGGAGGTTACTGAGAAAAGGGCCATATCTGGGTAACGCAAAGCAGTTAATTTTCCTCCAAATACAGCTCCTGTATCGATATTGTACGTATTATTTTTAATTCTTGGTTCGCGGACAGGCGTATGCCCATAGACAATAATCGGATCACCTGGATGTCGAAGTGCCCAGTCCCTTCGTTCTGGTCTTCCATCCGGCAGTGTTTTTCCGGTTATATCCCCATATAAAACAAATGTTTTAACACCCTTATGTGTTGCTCCTATAAATTCTTTTTTGATACCGGCATGTGCAAGGACAAGCTTACCTTGATCTAAGACAAGATAAAGAGGAGCTGACTCGTATAATTGCATAAAATGGTCGCGCACCTTCTTTCTTACTGGTTTAGATAAAGCCTCAAGTTCAGCAATCGTTGTCTCTAAGCCATGTACAGCCTTTACTTTATTGCCTAGGAAATAACGATATAGTTTATTGCAATGATTACCCGGTATATATAAGGCAGTTTTCCGTTGTATGGTTAATGACCATACAAGGTTAATCATCTCTATAGAATTAGGTCCTCGATCAGTAATATCGCCTATAAAGACAGGGGTATTTCCGTTTGGATGGACAGGAATACTATCCTCATTAAATTGATAACCCAGTTTGTGGAATAATTCGATACATTCCCCATAACAACCATGTACATCGCCTATACAATCATAGATCATTTGCATCACTTCCTTCTATTACCTCTATATTACCCTTTTTTAAAGGGTTTCAATTATATCTATTTAGGAAATTGTAAAGGGTATGATAGATACGCCTTAAACGACATAAAAAAAGGTATGGTGACCTCTAAAATGGAAATTCAGGAAAGCAAGCAAAGAGATTTACTGCGTTTATTAAAAGAAGAGAACCTCCAACAGTTTCGGATTATATTTTTAGATATTCACCCCTATGATCAGGCAAAGTTTTATGCGAATTTAGAAGAAAAAGAACGGGCAACTGTTCATCACTTTCTCTCACCGGATGAAATGGCAGAGCTAATAGGGAATCTTGCTTATGAATATGAAGAAGAGATTGTAGAGAGAATTTTAGCAGAAATGGATCCTCGATATGCCGCCTCTATTTTAGCTGAAATGCATCCGGATGATGCTGTTGATTTGCTCAGTAATTTGGATAAGGAACAAATAATCAGTTATTTGTCTTTAATGGATGAAGAACAATCGCAAAATATCATGCATTTGCTTCACTATGAGGAATCAACTGCAGGAAGTATCATGACGACTGAATTTATAAGCATTGCAGAGAATCAAACAGTAGGATCTGCCATGAAACTAGTGAGGAAGGAAGCACAGGATGCTGAATTAATTTATTATATTTATGTTATGGATGAAAAGCAAAAATTAACAGGGGTACTATCCTTGCGTGACTTGATTGTGGCAGATGATGATACAATGGTCTTTGAATTAATGAACAAACAGGTCTATTCGGTGAAAGTAAGCGATGATCAGGAAGAAATAGCTCGAAAAATGAGAGACTATGATTTTGTGGCGATGCCGGTTGTTGATTTTCAGCATCATCTGGTCGGCATTATAACATTTGACGATATGATTGATGTTATGTATGAAATAGCTTCCGATGATTATTCCAAATTAGCAGGGGTATCCGATATGGAATACATAGATAAAAGTCCTTTTTCATCTGCCCGTAAAAGACTCCCGTGGTTGATTATATTATTATTTCTAGGCATGATTACCGCTAATTTAATCGGTCAATTTGAAGAAACTTTATCGAAAAAGGCAATTCTGGCGGTGTTCATCCCCTTAATTGCAGGGATGGCTGGGAATACAGGTACACAAAGTTTGGCTGTTATAGTGAGAGGAATTGCTACAGGGCAAATTGAGGATGAAAACAAGCTAAAGCTCCTTTGGCGTGAAGCGGGAACAGGACTTATAACCGGAATATCATGTGGAATCGTGGTTACCATTATCGTTTATGTTTGGAAAGGTGAACTAATTCTTGCTGCCCTCGTTGGTATTTCCATACTGGTAACATTAATTGTCGCCACATTAGCGGGTAGCCTTGTGCCTTTATTGATGCATAAGATGAATATTGATCCTGCTGTAGCCTCAGGACCATTTATTACGACCATTAATGACTTAATAAGTATTCTTATTTACTTTGGAATGGCTACTCTCTTTATGGGTTATCTCACATGATATATTTAGCTGAAAAAACAGAAAATGGTTGCGATTCTTCTTTACTTAGTTTAAATTAGTAGTAGGTACTAATAACTTGTGTTAATTATTTAAGGAGGAATCCTTCCTATGAACTTAAGTATGGATGGGAAAACCATTGTTGTAATGGGTGTGGCAAATAAAAGAAGTATAGCTTGGGGTATAGCTAATTCACTTTACCAGGCTGGTGCTAGATTAATTTTTACATATGCAGGGGAACGAATGGAAAAGAGTGTTTATGACCTTGTAAACAGCTTAGAGGGTGGAGAAGAGACCTTCGTCCTGCCATGTGATGTTACAAAAGATGATGAAATCGAAGGATGTTTTGCTACGATTAGAGAAAAATATGGAAAGATAGACGGGATTGCGCACTGTATTGCTTTTGCCAATAAGGAAGAGCTTAAAGGTGAGTATATGAACACGACGAGGGACGGGTTCCTATTGGCCCAAAATATTAGCTCTTATTCATTAACAGCTGTTGCAAAAGCAGCAAAAGAAATCCTGAATGAAGGGGCTAGTATCGTTACTCTTACTTATCTTGGCGGTGAACGAGTAGTCCAAAACTATAATGTCATGGGTGTGGCCAAGGCCTCACTTGAAGCAAGTGTGAAATATTTGGCTAATGATCTTGGGCCTAACGGCGTAAGAGTAAATTCTATTTCAGCAGGAGCAATCAGAACCTTGTCGGCCAAAGGAGTCGGCGATTTTAATGAAATTCGAAAAGTATTTGAAGAGCGTGCACCTTTGCGCAGACAAGTAACCCAGGAGGAAGTGGGAGACACAGCCCTATTCCTGTTCAGTCCATTGTCCCGGGGAATTACGGGGGAAAATATCCATGTGGATTCAGGGTATCACATCTTAAGCTTATAAATAAAATGACTCTCTATTGCAAGGTGGCTTTGATAACCGCTTTTGAAATAGAGAGTTTTTTTATGAAAAGTGTTACTGTGTAAATCAGTCAATCAATCACCTAAATAAAGTGGAACTGTTCCCCCTTCATTATTGTGTTAAGATCCAATATTATTCTCCTATACAATAAAAATGTTATAAATTTCTAATAAAATGATAGTCAATTGGGAAAAGCTGTGACATAATAAATCATAATATTTTAAATATTTTAATAAATTACATAATAATATTACGCAGGAGGGAATGGCTTGGATGACACTGTGGTTTTAGATGTAAACCATTTAACCGTTTCTTTTATGGATGATGGAAAATTGGTTCCTGCAGTTGAGAATATCGATTTCCAACTTCATAAAGGAGAAATTCTTGGTATTGTTGGTGAATCAGGAAGTGGGAAGAGTTTGACCTCTTTATCCATTATGGGACTGCTTCCACAACCGCCGGCTATTGTTGATCCCCAGGCAGTCATTAATTTTGAGGGAGACAATTTATTAAAAAAATCCGAATCAAAAATGAGGAAAATTCGCGGGGATCGGATATCTATGATCTTTCAGGAACCGATGACTTCTCTTAATCCTTTGTTTACAATCGGCCAACAAATGATTGAAGCATACAGGCTGCATAGAAACAGTAATAAAGTTAAGGCGCGTACTGAATGTATGGAAATGTTAAAGCAGGTAGGGCTGCCTCGGGCTGCTGATTTAATGAAAAATTATCCACATGAGTTATCAGGCGGTATGAGACAGAGAGTTATGATTGCGATGGCCATGGTTTGCAAACCAAACATATTGATTGCAGATGAACCGACTACGGCACTTGATGTTACCATTCAAGCCCAAATTCTTAAGCTGATGAAAGATTTAAATAATCAAACTGAAACATCAATCATTCTCATTACTCATGATCTTGGAGTGGTGGCTGAAATATGCGATCGCGTTCTTGTTATGTACGCAGGAAAAATTGTTGAGAAAGGAACGGTCAGGGATATATTTAAAAATCCTAAACATCCATACACAAAAGGATTACTGAAATCTGTACCCGACATCCGGCAGAAAGATAGTAAATTATATTCCATTCCAGGTAATGTTCCGAAACCAGGAATGATTCAAAATGGCTGTGTATTTGCTCCGCGTTGTGAATATGCCATGCCTGCCTGTGCCACACTGACTCCGGAATTACAAAAGGTGTCTCCCCAATATCAATGGGTAAGGTGCCTATTATATCAGGGACAGGAAGGAGGCATCCATCATGACGGAGCTATTAAAAGTTGAAGGCCTGAAGAAATTTTTCCCTATCAATGGAGGAGTTTTGAGCAGGAAGATTGGTGAAGTAAAAGCCGTTAATGATATATCCTTTCATGTGAAAAAAGGGGAAACTCTTGGGATTGTTGGGGAAAGTGGCTGTGGAAAGTCAACAACCGGCAGATTATTAATGAGATTGATTGACCCAACAGAAGGAAGTATTGTCTTCGAAGATAAGGAAATCATGTCTATGTCAAAAAAGCAGCTTAGACAAGTGCGACGTGATATTCAAATGGTTTTTCAGGATCCTTATGCGTCATTAAATCCGAGGCATTCCGTCCAACAAATATTAGAAGAACCTTTAATTGTTCATGGCATTGGCAATAAGAAGGAGCGGGCAAATAGGGTAGCAGAAATGATAGATGTTGTGGGACTCAGTTCCTATCATTTAAAACGTTATCCCCATCAATTCAGTGGCGGTCAGCGTCAGCGGATCGGTATTGCCCGAGCCCTAATGACAAAACCTAAATTAATTATTGCAGATGAGCCTGTTTCTGCGCTTGATGTATCCATACAGGCCCAGGTACTAAACCTGTTAAAGGATATCCAAAAAGAATTTGGACTTACTTATATTTTTATAGCACATGATCTGGGGGTTGTCAGGCATATTAGTGATCGCGTTGGAGTCATGTATTTGGGGAGAATGGTAGAATTGTCGGGCAGCGAAGAGTTATACGAACACCCTCTTCACCCGTACACACAAGCTTTATTATCTTCAGTACCAATACCAGACCCTGATATTAAACGGGAATCCATCATCTTAACTGGAGACATCCCAAGCGCATCCAATCCACCGAGTGGTTGTGCATTCCATACTAGATGTCAGCATGCAATGGAAGTTTGTAAGACTATTAATCCAGTATACCAAGAAATAAAAGGGGATCATTATGCTGCATGTCATCTCCATGGTGAACATCACAGCAATGATAATAAACAAATATAAGAGGGGGTTTCATATGAAAAAGCTTTTATTGGTTATGGTCAGTATTCTAATGCTAAGCGTTGTACTGGCAGCATGTAATTCTGGCGACAAGGAGACTGAAGGCGGAGGCAGTGAAGAGAAAGGAAATACAAAGGATACACTTGTTTTTGGGCGTGGCGGTGATTCCACTTCGTTAGATCCAATCACGACAACCGAAGGAGAGTCATTTAAAGTCACGATTAATATTTTTGATACACTGCTAACTTACGGTAAACAGGATACGACGCTGCAACCTGGATTGGCTGAAAAATGGGAGGCTTCTGATGATGGTCTTTCATATACATTTACATTGAAAAAAGGCGTTAAGTTTCATGATGGTACTGATTTTAACGCAGAAGCAGTAGTATTCAACTTTAACAGATGGATGAATGGCGATGCTGATCAGTTTCCATATTACAGCATGTTTGGCGGCTATAAAAAAGATGAAGGGCATGTCATTAAGGAAGTAAAAGCGGTTGATGAATCGACTGTTCAATTTACCTTGAAAAGACCTCAGGCGACCTTCCTTAAAAATATTGCAATGAGCTGTTTTGGAATAGCCAGCCCTACTGCAGTTGAAAAAGATGGTGATAAGTTCCGGGAAAATCCAGTTGGTACCGGTCCGTATAAATTTAAAGAAAAAGCAAATGACAAAATCGTTATTGAAAAGAATGAAGATTATTATGTAGACGGAGAGCCAAAATTAAAAACAATTATTTTCCGTACGATTCCTGATAACTCGGCACGTTTGAATTCATTAAAGATCGGTGAGATTGATGTGATGGACGGTGTAAACCCATCAGACCTTGAAACAATTAAAGGAGATGCAAATTTACAGGCTATTGAACGTCCTTCCATGAACGTTGGGTATCTTGGCTTTAATGTAACGAAAAAACCATTTGATAATCCAAAAGTCCGTCAGGCTTTAAGCCATGCCGTTGATAAGCAAGCTATCATTGATGCTTTCTATTTAGGAATGGCAAAACCAGCGAAAAATCCTCTGCCGGATTCAGTGGAAGGCTATAACGATGAAATTCAGGATTATGAATTTGATTTAGATAAAGCAAAAGAATTATTAAAAGAAGCTGGTTATCCGGATGGATTTAAAATGGATCTTTGGGCTATGCCAGTTCCGCGTCCATATATACCAGAAGGAAAGAAAATTGCAGAAGCGATTCAGGCAAATTTTGAAAAAATTGGAGTTAAGGCAGAAATTCAAACTGTAGAATGGGCTACATACCTTGAAAAGGCAGCAGCTGGCGAGTTCCCGGCCTATATGCTGGGCTGGACAGGTGATAATGGAGACCCTGATAACTTTATCTATACATTGCTTGATAAAGATTCAATCGGATCTAACAACTATTCCTATTACGCGAATGATAAGCTCCACGACATTTTAATTGAAGCGCAAACAATTGTTGATCAAGACAAACGGAATGAGCTATATAAACAGGCTCAAGAAATTATCCATGAAGATGCACCGTGGATTCCGCTCGTTCACTCAACGCCTTTGTTGGCAGCATCAGCTGATTTAACAGGACTTGTACCGCATCCGACCGGATCAGATATTTTAAAGAATGTAGAATTCAAGTAAAACTGTGTTAAGTAAGGGCGCCTTTACATGGATGATTCATATAGGGGCGCCTGTTTATTATGGAGGTGCATACAGATGTTTTCTTATACAATGAAAAGGATTCTGTCTGTTA
>NZ_JBZAJC010000010.1:0-97325 GCF_058215915.1 Pradoshia sp. Z3_51
TCCGAACGCCTCCCTAAACCCCATTATAACCTTTAAAAGTATGGGCAAGAAAGCAACAATCTATACGAAAACAGCCTAAAATAAAGATAGGGCAACCCGCTTAGTATAGTGAGTTGCCCTTATTTATAATTAAGCTATGCTTAGTTACAGATCATTTCTTTTGTACAAAGTCCCAGTGTTTCTGTAGTTGATTGATTAATTTCTTTGAAAAGATCAGGATTTTCCATTAAAGATAGACCATAAGATGGAATCATTTCTTTTATTTTAGGTTCCCACTCCTTCATATTTTGAGGGAAACATTTATCCAATACTTTAAGCATAACGTGAACAGCAGTAGAGGCTCCAGGAGAGGCTCCGAGCAATGCAGCAACCGAACCATCTTCAGCACTGACCACTTCTGTACCAAATTGAAGTGTTCCCTTTCCTTTTTCTGTATCTTTGATTACTTGCACACGTTGGCCTGCCACAACTGTATGCCAATCTTCGCTGTTGGCGTTTGGAATAAATTCACGTAATTCCTCCATACGCTTCTCATTCGATAGCATGACTTGCTGAACCAAATATTTAGTCAATGCCATTTCTTTAACTCCCGCCGCCAGCATCGTAATAACATTATTCGGTTTTACGGACCCAAATAAATCAAAGTTGGAACCAGTTTTTAAGAACTTGGGCGAAAAACCGGCAAATGGCCCAAATAATAACGTTTTCTTATTATCGATATATCGTGTATCTAAATGAGGAACAGACATTGGTGGTGCACCAACCTTAGCCTTTCCGTATACTTTTGCATGATGCTTTTCAGCGATTTCCGGATTGTTACAAACCATAAACAGTCCGCTTACAGGGAAACCTCCGATATGCTTGGACTCCGGAATGCCTGTTTTTTGAAGTAAAGGGAGACTTCCTCCTCCTCCACCGATAAAGACGAAATGCGCCGTATGATATTCAAGTTTACCATTCTCCAAATCATGCACCTTCACCTGCCATAGGCCATCAGTGGTACTTTTAATATCTTCTACACTATGCCTATAATTGACTTCTACTCCGCTTCTATGTAAATGTTCAAACAGCATACGTGTTAACGCACCGAAGTTAACATCGGTTCCTGAATCAATTTTTGTGGCTGCAATCGGTTCATCCGTTGAGCGTCCCTCCATTATAAGAGGAATCCATTCTTCTAGTTTCTCTGGATTCTCTGTAAATTCCATTCCTTCAAACAAAGGATTTTTAGAAAGCGCTTTAAAACGCTTTTTCAAAAAAGTTATATTATCCTCTCCCTGCACTAAACTTATATGAGGAATTGGCATGATAAAATCCTGTGGATTTTGAATCAAATTGCTGTTAACCAAATATGACCAAAACTGCTTCGATTGCTGAAACTGCTCATTAATATTGATAGCCTTGCTAATATCTAAAGATCCATCAGCTTTTTCAGATGTATAGTTAAGCTCACACAGTGCAGAATGACCCGTCCCTGCATTATTCCATTCATTTGAGCTTTCTTCCCCTGCACTTGCAAGTTTTTCAAATACTTTGATGTTCCATTCAGGTGCTAACTCTTTAAGTATTGCCCCCAATGTCGCGCTCATAATCCCGGCACCAATTAAGATAACGTCTGTTTTCTTCTGCATGTTGCTCATTATAACCATCCTCATCCCCTAATTTGTAAAAAAGAGCAAGCTCTCCTGTTTAAACAAAGCAAAAAGAAAGGCTCTACTTAAGAAACCCTTTCATCTCATTTTTTACCATATCTCATACCATTATAATGATTCTTCGACTAAAATATCTACTATTTACAGATAATTATAAACTATTTGTCGATTTTATTGAAGATGGAAGCTTTTCAAAGCTAGAGTAATGTTAATAAGGATATTAGAAATTATGAGCGGTGCAGCTGTGCCAATCGATGGTGGATTCACAATTCAATAATTAATAGAGTGAAATACAATTACACAGTATGGGGATTATTGTTAGTTGTGAAGAATTACTATAGCGAGCCGTTGCTGAGGATTTTAATGGCGGGGTTTCATTTTAGCTTATATACGTCAATCACTATATCCTCAAGCTTGATTTCTTTACGTTGGAAGAAGAAATTTAATTAATCATTAAAATAAAACATGCAAAACATCTATGTTTTGCATGTTTTATTTTATCTAGTAATCTCCTCATTATGGATTTTTGCTATTTCTATTTACAGGATCAAATTCTAGAATATCAACCTAAATAAATATCTATAGATTTCAACATTTCTGCTGTCTTTTCCCTCTTAAATATATTTTCCTTTACTTCTTCTTTTTTTCTTGCAATTACGTCTTCCAAATTCTTAATAGTTTCTTCTATAACAACCATTTCATTCTCTAATGCTTTTTTTGAAATTCTAATAGTATCGTTTATATCTAAATTATCTAATGAATGGGAAATATTTTCTGAGATCACTTTATCAACTTTCTTTTTGGGATATAATACTGAAAAATCTTTCTCAGTGTATATCCTGTGGCCTTTTTCATTACGATTAATCTTATAACCATTTTTTTCAGCTAAAATGGCTCTTTGTTTTAGAGCATTAACAGTTACTCCAAAGATTTTTGCGCATTCACTAGGGGTATAAATTTTATCCACAGTTATCTAAACTCCTTATTATGTTTCAATACCCTAAAAACTTTACTAACGTTTATACCGTATGTAAATGTATAAATATTACCAAAAACAAACGTTATATAATTCAAAATCAAACGGTCTAATAAATCATATATACCCTAAGGAAATTTATTACATACCATAGATGCATCTTCAAATCTTCAATTTAATACTATATAAACTTCAATATTAAATATTTCGAAGTGGTTTCTCTTCCAGATAGAAACTCTGGAAGAGATTTTATTTAACAATCAAATTTTACTGTTGAATTGCGGCACATACTCCACGGTTTAAAGCCAATGCAACCAACCTTCACCTAAAAGTTGGTTACTTCAATTACTTCCCATAAATAATCTTCGCCAGACCGTAGTGACTTATATTTTCAATCAGATTGGCAATCTCTGAGGGAGACTCCTTGTAATCATTTTGAATCCATTCATTCAGGATACCTATTGTCCCAGCAGTTATAAACGTTGATAGATACCCCACTTGTGTTTGCGGTACATTTTTCCCGTAACGATTCCACTTTTCTATACATTTCATATGGGCAATATCTAACACATCATCAAGAAAGTCTTTTCCGTTCTTCAAAGTAAAGAGAATTCTGCTCAGTTCCTTATTTCTTAGAATCACCTCAAGAATTTCATTTGTAAATCCCGAAATCGTGTAGTCGTCCTTTGAAATGGAGATAGCTGCCTTCAGTTCATCCACATATTGACTCTTTAGCTTCTCCATCAAATCATATACATCCTCATAGTACCGATAAAAGGTAGCCCGATTGATTTCAGACTTTGTACATAGCTCGGTTACGGTAATTTTATTGATTGGCTTTTGTTCTAACAATTCAATAAATGTGTCTTTAATTACTTTTTTGGTATATCTTATTCTGCGATCTTCCATCCATTCTGACTCCTATTCTTAAACAAATCGTCCCATTCTGTTTAATAACTTTCATTCTGATTAAAATTGATGATTGATGCTTCCGGGGCAACATTATACAATGATAACAAATTTTATACAACACAGTGTTTAATAACTAACGGAGGTTTTCATGAAGAATATATCAATTATTACCGATGGAAGTTGCGATATCCCAGCAGAGGTAATCGAAAAATATGGAATAAAATTAATTCCTCTTCATTTTCAGTTTGAGGATCAAATAGAGTACGGTTCCGAACGTAAAATGGAAATTACGGAGTTTTATAATAGATTAGCAAATGGCGAGGTTGCCAAGACCAGTGCCAGCTCTCCTTCAGCCGCAATTCAAGTATTAAAAGAAGAATTGGAAAAAGGAAATGATATCATTTGTGTAACTCTTTCCAGCGCATTAAGCTGCACGTTTAATAATATTAGATTGGCAAGTCTGGAATTACTAGATTCATATCCGGAAAGTCGCATCGCCGTAATCGATTCCTTGACCGGTTCTATGGCTATGGGTATGTTAGTGGTTAAAGCTTGCATGATGAGAGATGAGAAGTATTCCTACGACCAAATTGTTGAATATCTGGAAGAAAACAAACAATCCTTCCACGTGGAATTTTACGTGAATGACTTACAATACTTAGCCAGAGGTGGCAGACTAAATCCGGCTATTGCGAAGATTGGTGGACTAATCGGAATCAAGCCAATCCTTTCTGTTACAGATAATGGAGTCATTGAATCTGTCTGCAAAGCTCGAAAAACATCCGGTGCAACCAAGCAAATCAAAGAAAGATTCCTAGCTTCAAATGTTGAGAGAGAAATGATTTGTATTTTACACTCTAATAATCTTGATCATGCATTATCCTTAAAAGCTGATCTTGAATTAGAACAATCCTTCGCGCAAGTATTCATCACCGAAATCGGCCCATCCATTGGCAGCCATACCGGTCCAGGGTGTCTAGGACTTGCTTATATAAAACAATAAATGAGAATAGAAAGGATATCTCCGACTGGGCGACAGGAGATTATCACCTAACTAAACTCAATGAGCCAATTAATGAGTATCAGACATTGATATTATTGCCTCAATAAGAGACGAAAAGAGATTGGGACAAAAGGTCTCCAGCATCTATAAAAGCCGAACTATTATATAATGCAGTGTTAACATCAATTATTAATAATAGTTCGGCTTTTTCTATTTAGATTAATAAAAATCAAATACATCATTCGGTTTTAGACATAGTAAATTTAGTTATGTCCCAGCCTCTTTTTAATGTAGAAATTTCCTACTCTAGATCGCTAATAGTTTATATATGCACATAAAAAATCCCTTAAACTCATCGTCTAAGGGAGCAAATAAATATAAACTAACCTTCCTTCAAGTCATCTGGATGAATTAATAGATTCCCACCGCATCAAAACCAGATTGTACGGCCGCCTCTTCCTCGCTGCCTTCACCATACAAATCAATAGCAGACTGCACAATTGCGTTCCGAGCATCGCTAAAATTGGAATTAGAGGTTAAATAAACCGTTAAAGCTCGATAGTAGATTTTCCCCAATTTTTCTCTTCCAAGTTCTTGACCGATCAGGTATGCAGCATGGTTTGTAATAGATGAATTAACATGGACACCACCGCCATCTACGGAAGTCGGCATATGATAAAACTCGTCCATATGGTCTGGATAGACACCACCATTTGTGCTATATTCTCTTCTTTGCTCGTTGCTGACGATTACACTGTTAGGATTACTTAAACTGCGCAATACCGTCACCCCTTCAGCTTTGGCAGCTGGTGCCATAATATCCTCTCCCATTTCCCAGTCACCATCATCAACTAGTACACCAAACACGTCAGCAAAAGACTCGTTTAGTGCTCCTGATTGATTCCGGTAAACCAGATTAGCTGAGTGAGAAATTACACCATGGGTCATTTCATGAGCAGCTACATCAAGACCTGCTGCCAGAGAAATCATAAACTCTCCATCTCCATCACCGTAGGTCATCCAACGTCCGTTCCAGGAAGCATTATTATAATTGGTACCATAGTGGACTTTAGATATAATTGCCATTCCCTCTCCATCTAGAGAATTACGGCCATGCTCGTTTAGAAAATACTCGTATACTTTTTCGGAATTATAGTGCGCATCGACAGCAGCACGATCGTAGTCTTTGATAAATGAAGCTGAATTCCCTACATAAAGCGTATCATTACTGGAAGTGTTATCGTTTTTGGCATCGTATGTTTCAATTCCACCAAGGTTAGCATGAGCATAATCCGCTAAAGAAAACTTAGTACCAGAATTCGCTTCCTTTACACGGGTAATGTGTAATTCTCTGCGTTCTCCATGCACACCGATTCCTGTACCTTTTTGTGTTTTTCTTTCAGCGGCATGCATGATGGCATTATACTGATCAATTATCTCACCCGTTTGTGCATCTACAAAGACAAACCAGTTTCCAGGTTCCACACCCATAAAGTTAACATTTACTTTATAGACTGTATGGTTTTCTCCTTTAAAAGGATAGACAACCAATTCAGTAGTAGGTTCATATGTCAGCTCTTCAGGGGCTTTAACAGAGGATAAGGCTTCTTTTACTGCTCTTTCACTGCTTAAAGAGACAGCTGTATTCACTTTTGATTCACTAAGTGTCTGATTCATCCTACCATTAACGGATTCAACTTCATTATCCTTATTAAAATGAACGATAATGTCTGAACCTTCAACATTTACTCCATTTACCGTCTGATTAAAGCGGATATGCGTCATGCCCAGTTCATCCTTTTGTACATCTTTCACCTTCAAGTTTTTCTCCGGATTACTGATTCCAGTCTTTCCTTGACTATTCTTCAAATAATTCAAAGCATTGGAAGGGGTACTAGAAGAGTATTTTTCAGCAGACCGCTCCTTCACGAATAAAGGAACGCTAGCCCTCTCATTCCACTCCTTACTAACTGCTTTCGAATTAACTGGCTGCGCAATTACACTTCCGGCCGGAATCGAGCCTACTAATATAGCGGATGTTAGAAGTACTGGTACTATCAATTTTTTCTTCAATGTATTCCCTCCACTAAACCCTATTTTATTCATTATAAAGCGGAGGAAGAATAATATCATGAATAATTTGAATTATTAAAATATTTAAATCGATAGATAGTTAATCCTACAATACTAGAAACAGCAATAGATTATTCTAAAGGAAAAACCCTTAGACATGCGGAAATCACGCAGTTCCAAGGGTTATTTTAAGATTAGGATTACTTCATAACATACCATACAGATTTGAAATCCGTTCTACTATAGAGAAGTAGCAACAATTTTCTCATTCGATTGCTTCTTACTTTTCGTCCATCCCATTAAGCTCTTCAAATTTATTGATCAATGCACGCGCTTCATCTGAGGACTTCGTATTCATCAACTCATTTCTTAATTCACCAGCCCCATGGAATCCACGGACATAGATTTTAAAGAAACGATGAAGATGTGTATACTTGCGAGCTACTACTTCTAAATATTTATCATGGAGATCTAAATGCAGCCTCAAGAGATCCAGCAATTCCTTACTGCTATGTTCCTTTGGCTCATGCTCAAAGGCAAATGGATTTTTGAAAATACCACGCCCAATCATAATCCCATCTACACCGTATTGTTCAGCCAGTTTCAATCCCATTTCACGGTCAAGGATATCTCCATTGATCGTTAAAAGTGTATCGGGTGCGACCTGATCACGAAGTTTCTTAATCTCCGGAATAAGCTCCCAATGAGCATCTACTTTACTCATTTCATCTCTTGTACGCAAATGAATAGAAAGATTAGCAATGTCTTGCTTCAATATATGTGTCAGCCAATCACGCCATTCGTCTATATCCGCGAAACCAAGCCGCGTCTTCACACTTACCGGCAATCCCCCTGCTTTAGCTGCTTGTATTAAATCGGCTGCAACTTCGGGACGGCAGATCAGACCACTTCCCTTCCCATTGTCAGCTACATTGGGTACGGGACATCCCATATTGATATCTATGCCTTTAAACCCTAATTCCGCCATACCAATACTCATTTTTCGGAAGTTTTCAGGCCTGTCACCCCAAATATGGGCTACCAACGGTTGTTCATCCTCTGTATAGGCTAAACGTCCACGCACACTCTCTTTTCCCTGAGGGTGACAATAGCTTTCCGAATTTGTAAACTCTGTAAAAAACACATCAGGTCTCCCAGCTTCACTCACGACATGACGAAAAACAACATCCGTCACATCTTCCATTGGTGCCAGTACAAAAAAAGGTCGTGGTAGATCACGCCAAAAATTTTCTTTCATATTTAAATTCCAATCCTCTCATTAAATGGGATATCATATAAAAATCTATCCCAAAACTAAACAGAAATAATCTTCTTTTACACTTATAGCATGCTTGGGCACTTTTTATCAAACTATAGAAATTTTGAACATATTATCCCTTATTATGAACAAAAAGTACAAAGAAAACCAGGAAAATTAGGTCCAGTCTGGTCAATGATAAAGTACATCAACCATGTTCATATTCATTACTTACTTATTTCCAAATTATTTTACTAAGATATTGAATTGCTAATCTGAATAATTCCTAGTAAGAGAACCAATATATTAATGGAATGGAACAGAAGAAATCAAATAGACGATATTTCACTTGATTGTCATCCTCATCAGTCTTAGCTTATAGATGTTATAATTATTTTTATATAATATATCCCTAACTATAAGAGAAAAAGAAATGAAGGAGGGAAACTCAATGACGGAAAAGAGGATAGATTCATCTAAGGTTAAAAAGATACCTGAAGTCGAAAAGGCAGATGAAGAGTGTACACTATATACGCCAAATACGTGGTTCGGAAATGCCATCCTGCATCGAGCAATTCTCTTTGCAACGAAAGCACATCAGGGACAGACTCGTAAAGGAACCGATATTCCGTATATTTCTCATCCATTCGAGGTTGCCCAGATTCTAACCTCTGCCGGCTGTAATACTGCGCTGATTATTGCAGGCCTGCTGCATGACGTTCTGGAAGATACAGACGAGACTTCTGATGCAATTGAAAACGAGTTTGGTCCTTTAGTTTTATCCCTTATTCAGTCAAACAGCGAGGACAAGTCACGCAGCTGGGAAGAGCGAAAGCAGCATACCATCGACTACATGACAGAGTCAGCTAGCTTTGAAGAGCTCTTACTTGCCTGCGCGGACAAACTATCCAATCTCCGCAGTATTAAAGCAGACTATATTGAATGCGGAGACGAACTCTGGACCAGGTTCAACCGTGGAAAAGAGCAGCAGAGCTGGTATTACAGTAGGCTAATTGATGCATTTGCACCCCTGCATGAATATGATATGTATTGGGAAATTTCCAATCTGTATACGGATATTTTCGTAACCTATTATCGTGAATTTAACGAAGGTGCAGAAATTATTTATCAGACCAATGGTCAGGAGACTTACTTCTACCATGAGGACAATTGCCAATGGATACCCATTATGCTCGATGAGTGGGAAAAAATTCAACCGACACTGACTGCCATTTCGAAAAGAGAAGCTCTTGAGATGGAAAATAGACTTCGTGAAGACTATCCGTCTCCGATGTGCTTGTTACGTCATCAACGCGATCCGAATATGATAGTCTTATACGCCAAAAAGCTACTGCGTGAAGGTCATAGTCCTAGACTATTCGCTGATCTGTGGAATAATATGGGCGGCGGAATTCCAGCCCATACTTTGCGCGCAATAGAATGTGCATTTCTGGCTCTCTACGAGCAAAAAGATCAATAAGATATGTGAGGCTGGTTAGCACCACATACAACTGTGTTTTCCTAAAAAAGTGGACAGCCCTCAATACCATGCATAGTGTGCCGTATTGGGGGCTGTCTCTATCATTTAATTTTATTTTATTTTATTTTAAATTCTTAATGCCAGTTTCTAATATTTCCATTTGCAGCAGTGTCTGTTCATCTGTAATAGTTTTATCTTTACCATTCATAATGGCTTCATATAAATCATCATACACTAACCCATAATCACCATTGATGGATTTCACTTTTTCTTCATGGATGGTACCTTCTTCATCAACATATGTCAGTACACCATAATGTTCTAGCGTATCTACTCCAAAATCCTTGTTATCCGGCATGTAAAATAATTTTAGGTGTTCTTCCTGGCGGTCCTTCGTTGCTTTCACAAAGCATCCCTTTTTACCGTAAACTACAAAGCTAGGCCTTTCTTTAATTCTAAAATAACTGGATTTTACAGTAACCTTCAATTCAGCATAATATAGATCTAAATCAAAATAATCATTCATTTTGCCTTGCCCCAATAATTGCCTAACATCATAGTGGATGTGATCCGGCTTGCCGAAATAGCTGATAACCTGATCCAATGTATGGCATGCATGTCCATATAAAAATGACATAGCAGGATCGAAAGTAGTAGTGGATTCTGGTACTTCGGGGCGGAAATAGTCAAAATGCATTTCTACTTCCAGCAGTTCTCCTAACTTCCCTTCTTCGATAACCTTTTGAACAGTTAAAAAATCACTATCAAAGCGTCTGTTTTGGTAAGCTTGAACAATTAGTCCCTTCTCACGCGCGATTGCAAATATTTCTTTTGCCTGCTCGGAGGTTTCCATAAAAGGCTTCTCAACTAAACAATGTTTATTATGTTCTAATACCAATTTGGCGTATTCATAATGACTGTCATGTTTTGTACAAACTACAATGAGTTGTATATCTTTATCATTTAACAGTTGATCTAAGTCAGATGTATAAGTGACCCCTGGAATCCGATCCCAGCTTTCATGTTTAGGATTCCTTTGATAAATTGTCTTTACCTTTATATTCTTTCTTTGCAGGACGAACGGTAAATGGTATCTGTTCGTGCTTTTCCCATTTCCAATATAGCCAATTGTAAGCATGGCAGCCTCCTAAAATATAAATTTATACTTAATATCTTCTATTAAGCAATAGTTTAATTCAAAATGGTTTCCATTGATATGTATATAGTAGTAATGATCAAGTTTCTGGCGGTATATAAAGAGCACCCCCTGAAAATGATTCGCTCAATTTCAGGAGGTGCTTCCCTATTTGTTTAACAGTCTTATAATCTATCTTTGTATAAGTCTGAACAAGCTTTATAAATTTATTTTTACATGATGCCTAATACATGGAAGACAACACCAACGACGAACAATCCAAGGATCATTACGATTGGTGATACTTTCTTCCTAAGCAGCCACATACAAAGAAGTGTTAATAGCAATCCAGATAAGCCTGGGATTAAACTATCTAAATTTTGTTGTAGAGTTGTTACTTTAACATCACTTAATGATAGACCAGCAGCTTGTTGTTCCAACGCTGTTTTAATTCCCTCTGCTCCTGCAGGTAACTTATCCCAATCAATATAGGCACCTTCATCAAGCTGAACGGAAGATACAGTTGGCGTAAACTTAACAGAAACCCAACGGTTAACTAATGCACCAAGGATAAACATCCCGAGTATCGATGCACCTTTAGTAATATCTCGAAGTAACCCGCCAGATAAGTCATCTGTAATTTTAGATCCTGCTTTGTAACCAAATTCCTGTGTATACCAAGTGAATCCCATACGAATAAGATTCCATAAAACGAAGTAAAGAATCGGTCCAAGTATATTACCAGTCATGGCAAGAGAAGCTGCTAACGCACCAAGGATTGGCTTAACCGTGAACCAGAAAACTGGATCTCCGATACCCGCTAAAGGTCCCATCATACCAACTTTAACACCTTGAATAGCTACGTCATCAACCGGTGCACCATTTGCACGTTCTTCCTCAAGCGCTAAAGTTACCCCGAGTATAGGTGAAGCTACATATGGATGAGTGTTAAAGAACTCTAAGTGACGTTTTAGTGCAGCAGAGCGGTCTTCTTTTGTTTTATATAATCTTTTAATAGCTGGAATCATTGCATACGCCCAACCACCGTTTTGCATTCGTTCATAGTTCCAAGAACCTTGAATGAAGGTTGAACGCCACCAAACAGAAATACGATCTTTTTTCGATAATCTCAATTCTTTTTCCACTTTCTGTCCTCCTCCTTCTTAGTAATTATCAATAATAGCGCCTATTGGATCACCTGTATTACCATTTCCGCCATTACCTGAACCGCCTTGTTTAGAAAGAGCTAAATAGATGAGTGCTAGAGCCACACCGATAGCACCTAAACCAATAAGTGTAATTTCTGTAACAGTTGCTAATACGAATCCAATTGCAAAGAATGGCCATACTTCTTTTGTAGCCATCATATTAATAACCATTGCATAACCAACAGCTACAACCATTCCACCACCGATAGCTAAACCATTTGTCAGCCACATTGGCATAGATTCAAGCAAGCTACGAACCGGACCTGCACCAATGGCTAAAATTAATCCAGCTGGGATTGCAATACGTAATCCTTGCATACAGATTGCAGCAATGTGCCAAAATTCTACTACTCTGATATTTCCTTCTGCAGCTGCAGCATCCATAAAGTGAACAAATGCAGTCGCAATCGTACGACAGATAATTGTTAATAAAAGGCCAGCAACTGCAAGCGGAACTGCAATCGCGATTGCAGAAGATACTCCATCTTGACCTTGTCCACTTAAAACTAAAATAATAGCAGATGCAACTGATGCTAACGCAGCATCCGGTGCTACGGCTGCTCCAATATTTGCCCATCCTAAAGCAATCATTTGAAGCGTACCGCCTAAGATAAGACAAGGTACAAGTTCTCCTGTAACTAAGCCGATTAACGTACATGCAATAATTGGCTGATGGAAATGGAATTCATCCAAAATTCCTTCTACACCGGCTAAGAATGCTACGAAAAGGACTAATATTATTTGAATAATAGTCAAATCCATAATGATTTATCCTCCCTTTTTTTCGTGATAATCATGATTATTTTTGTTTGTTTAACTCTTCTTGAGCCTTCTTGATAATCTCGTCCATGTTGCCTTTTGAATCGTTCGGAACTTTACGTACATCAAATTTCAAACCACGCTCTTTTAAACTAGCAAAAGCCTCAATATCCTCTTGATTGAATGCCAATACCTTATTCGGTTGAACTTTACCAGGTGAGTGTGCCATAGAACCAACATTGATTGTCTCTAATGGAACGCCACCTTCAACCGCCCTAAGTGCATCCTGCGGGTTTTCGAAAAGAAGCAATGCGCGCTGACCGCCAAAGTGTTGATCATCTTTTGCAAGTTCAATCATTTTATGTACAGGAACAACATGTGCCCTTACACCTGGTGGAGCAGCTTGTTGGATTAATTTCTTACGAAGATCGTCCTTAGCTACTGTATCAGATACAACAATGATACGAGTAGGATTTGTTGCTTTAGTCCAACCAGTCGCTACTTGTCCGTGAAGCAAACGAGAGTCGATGCGAGCTAACACGTACTCAAATTTACCAGGCGCACCTGCAGTTGACGGTTTATCAGCAGGTTTAACCTCTGTAACGGGTTCTAACTCTTCTGGTTTAACTTTAACTCCTTCTTTAGCAGTGCCCAAAATATGAGCGGCAATTTCATGTGCTTTGTTCATTGAAAAACGAGATGCAAAAGCTTCAATCAACATTGGCAAGTTCATACCAGCAACGATTGCCCATTTGTCTTGGTGATCTTCAAGCAAGCTATTGGCTTGGTTGAAAGGAGTACCACCCCAAAGATCGACTAAGAATAAGACTTCATCTTGGTTATCGAAAGAGGCAATTGCTTCTTTCATTTTTGCCTTTACATCATCAGGTCCTTCGCTCGGCATCAATGTAACAGCTTTTACATTTTCTTGTACTCCGAAGATCATTTCTCCAGATTGCAAGAGACCATTCGCAAATTCACCATGACTAGCAATGATAATCCCTACCATCTTTTTACCTCCTATTATTATTGTTACAAGCAAACTAATACGGTAAAACACGTCTATTTCTATATTTCTATAGATGTGTTTTCCAACCATCTGAAAACGACTATATTCGACAAAAAAAGACATAAAAAAAAGTGATTAAATGAAGTTATAGGTACAAAGACTCCCCTTTTTCTCTTCATCAATCAATACTTTTTACTTACATCTAATCGAAGTAGTATCGCGTAAAAAATAAAGGAGATGGTTATTTAGACTAGCTTTTCGAAAATTTCAATAAACTTTCTTAGTGATTATAGCACGCTATATAATCCGCTTTCAAGCAGGATTAAAATTTTCTATGTCCAAAGCCTCTTTGCCAAGGACATTTACATACCGTGCAATTTTTGTTTTTTTCGACAAAAAAAAGACAAGTACTAACTTATCTTTTTTTAAAACTATTACTTTTTAAATATACTACTCATACCGCGTTTGACCACATCAAAGAAACTTAATGATTGCACCATATGAGCGGGATCAACATGTTCACGAATGACTCGCAAAACTTTTTTTGAATCCTTCGAGGAGAATGTAAATGTCCCATTTCGTTTAGTTTGAATAGCATAACGCGGAATCCATTTCCCTTTAAACATGATAGAAGCAATCACATAATCAACTTCCTCCCAAGGAATTTGAATAAATTTACGAGCATCACGTTCATTAAAGAATTCAAATCCTTTGTCACCAATCATAATTTTTCCGTATTCAGGAAGCCCGTTATGTGAGGTCGCATCAATAACTAACTCGACTTTTGTATTGATTGATTGAACCATTTGATATACTACTCCATTTCTCTCTTTTAATATTCATTATTATACGCATTTTCTCACTTTAAGTGAATAGAGTTAATAAACATAGAAAAACCAGCATCATAGATAAAACTAAACAAGTAGATGCTTGCCAGTGGATATTACTACTAACTGAGCTTATCTAGAATAATGAAAGATATTAATCAACTTAATGAAGATCCTTTCAATCCTAAAGACAATAACTGCAACTCCTTCACTCACTTGCCGAGAAAATGCCTGCATTTCCGGAGTCTATACATATTGATAAATCCAATACTGGAAAAATCAAAAGGCAGCGTCCCATTAGCTAAGGACGGAGTGCCTTTTAATATAAGTTACGAAATATTTTTCGCTTATGTAAACTCTTAGGTAAACCTAATTCTGATAATTGAAATCCTGGTTTGTGAGGTATTTAAAGATTTTAAGATTTGTCCCCTCTAATTGTTCCTTATGCATATCTATCGCATTGATACGATTATTTTCATACGTTTTATAGTAATAAACACCTTTTTCTTGATCCATACAAGAAGAATAGGTTGTACCATCCTCTAACCCATCATCTGTAAGGACCCCTCCTTTAACCATTTTTACATAATCCAGCATATGAAAAAATTGTGTAATAGAATGTATATCTCCTTCAATTTTAGGCATATGTGTACGAATATAAGCTATCCTTACAAATCTGGAAACGGAAGCAAAGTCTCCGGGTATCCCTAATGTTCCAGCTCCAATGCCTAGTGCTTTTAATGTTTGCTTGCCCCATTTTGTTTCTTTTGGTGAAATTGGTGTCAGATGTAAATACTCATTCAAGTTAGTTAAATGCCAATCAAAGGTAGGATTGTTGGTCAAAACTCCTATCAGATTGTCATGTACAGTCAATCGGTCTTTTGTCTTTTCTACCACAATAGCCTTTCCTGTCTTATCTGTAATCATCCAGTGAAGCATTGAAACAGGTGTATTTTCATTGATTGGGCAATCCACAAGTTCTAAATGCTCAATTCCACGTTTAACTTCTTCTACTGTTTCGTGATTTGATAAAACCCATTGTATAAAGTCGTAGGGTGCAATATTATTTTTCCCTTCAATCGGTTCTTTCTCAAAGTACGCGTACCCTTCAAAATTTAATCCTGCGCAGGCTAGGCCAACTTCGTTCATAGCATCCGCCAGAAGAGGATGGTTATCAATTACCGTCCCCATTCCAATGATAGCGCGTTTATTGGTTACCATATTACCTGAGACTCTATCTTGATATTGATAATTTCTTGGGATAATCATAACTGCTTGATTGAAGTAATAGGCTAAGTCCATATTCCTTCCAAAAAACCACTTACCCTCTTGAGATTGAATACTTAATCCTGTACAAATATCGGTCACCTCATTTTTATATTACAAAAGATCAGATATGCAAAAATAACCATCTATCATCCACTATATTTTTCTGCATTTTTTAATTTTTATACAAGCTATGTTCACATCGTAATCATTATTGAATCAGTTTTGTTTAAAGACTCTAGATTAGGCTCTCATTAGTATCAGTCAACAATAGACCAATTTCTTCTTCTGATGGTTCTTATAGCATATCTTTTATTTATCTATTAGACGTTTTAATAATACGTTAACATTTCGTAAACAATCACATGCTATAATGTCAAAAATACAACGAGGAGAATACATATGTTTCAAATATTAGTAGTAGAAGATAATGAAAATTTAAATCAGACAGTCTGTACTTATTTGAACCTAAACGGCTATCAAGCTAAAGGTGTTCAAAATGTCAATGATGCCTATGATGCGATGACTGACCATATATTTGATTTAATTATTTCTGACATAATGATGCCGGGGATTGATGGATTTGAATTTGCTAAGTCTGTTAGGGAATTGAACAATGATATCCCTATGTTATTTATGACAGCAAAGGAAGATCTCGAATCAAAAAGAAAAGGATTCCATGCCGGTGTGGATGATTACATGGTTAAACCTGTAGATTTGGATGAATTACTCCTTCGACTGGAAGCATTGCTCCGCAGGGCAAAAATTGCATCCAATAAAAAAATCGAAATTGGCCAGCTGAGGCTTGATATCGAAGAGCATACAGCTTATTTGAACGAGGAAGAAATCAATCTGACAGTAAGAGAATTCAAGTTATTGTATAAGCTGTTGTCATACCCAAAGAAAACATTTACAAGAACTCAATTGATGGATGAGTTCTGGGATGCCGAATCCCAGTCCGGACCACGTGTAGTGGATGTTTATATTACAAAATTGAGAGATAAGTTTTCTGCGTGCAAGGATTTTGAAATTGTCACCGTGCATGGATTAGGATATAAAACGGTGCTCAAATGAAAATTACAACAGATGAACGAAATAGGAAAAAGTTTTTATTTAATTTTGGGAGATTCCTAATATTTTTTATACTGATGGCATTTGTAGTTACCTGCAATCTGGTACTGTTTTTACATTGGGTTGATTTGACGACGGAAGAAATGAAAGCTGCTGTTCCCATTACCTTCTTAAACGTTATCATTCTCACATTTATTTTCAGTATGATTGATGAAATTCGCCGTACCTTGATGGTAAGAAAACCAATAGCACGGATTCAGGCAGGTCTGGATGAAATAATGTCCGGCAATTTCAAGACACAGATTCCCTATATTAGAAATGAAAAAAGTAGCAATGAATTCGATGCAATTATCAAAGGGATTAATGAGCTGGCTGTAGAGTTGTCTGGAGTAGAAACTCTCCGAACAGATTTCATTTCAAATGTCTCTCATGAAATTAAGACTCCCCTTGCGGCTATCCAAAATTATGGAACACTGCTTCAGGGACATTCCCTTTCAGAAAAACAGAAGGTAGAATATGCAAAGGCCATTACCGAGCAGACAAGAAGATTATCTGGTCTGATTACAAATATATTGAAATTAAATCGCCTGGAAAATCAACAAATCTTTCCTGAGAGAAAATACTATAATTTAACAGAACAGATTCGCGAATGTTTACTTCTATATGAACAGTCATGGGCAAGTAAGAACATTAATATTGAAACCGATCTAGAGGAAGATATTTTCATACACGAAGATGCCGAACTGTTAAGTCTAGTATGGAACAATCTGTTTTCAAATGCGATAAAGTTTACAGATAATGGCGGAGCTGTTGGTGTTAAGGTGAAAAAAGAAGGACTTACCGCATTTGTAGAAGTCAGCGACAGCGGTTGTGGCATTAGCCCGGAAACAGGGAAGCATATTTTCGAAAAATTTTATCAGGGGGATACTTCCCATGCTGTGCAGGGAAACGGTTTGGGACTAGCTTTGGTAAAGAATGTGATTGATATAGTTGGTGGCGATATTCATGTACAAAGTACATTAGGAGAAGGAAGTACGTTTACTGTCTACTTAAGGGAGAGCGTCATCAAATAAAATTATAGAAATATTGTCTTATGCGTAAATATAAATCAGAAATGGAGGACAATGATGGAAAATAGTAAATTTGAGTATATATATTCTGCAAAAAGGCAGGCAGAAATAGAAGCTATTAAAAAGAAATATATGAAAAAGGAAGATGATCCATTCGAACAGTTACGAAATTTGGATAAAAGTGCAGAAAGACCAGGAACAATCTTGGCCATTATGTCAGGCCTTATAGGAACATTATTGTTTGGAATAGGTATGAGCTGCTGTCTAGTATGGGGTGAACAGCTTTTAATACCAGGAATAATCATAGGTTTTTTAGGACTTGTGCTAATAAGCGTTGCCTATCCCATATATGTGAAAATAACAAAAAGAAAACGAGAGAAACTAGCACCAAAGATACTGTCTTTAAGCGAGGAATTATTAAAATAGATTTCATAAGGGAAGTAGAACATCCTATAAACGGTAATCGTTTATAGGATTCTTTTATATATAGATAATATTTTTTCATTTTAACATTTAGTAAACATTTCTTTTGCAATTCACAAACATCAAATAGGTAAGATAAAACTATCAAATGAAGTATACAAAGGAGATATTACAAGATGGAAAACAAAAAGACTTTTATTACATTATTGATTGATGCTGCAGAAGGGTATGTGCTTACACTAGGTTTGTCGAATCCACCTTATAAAGTTATCCAATAATCACTGCATTCTCAAATATAAAAAGGTAGCGCCCTTATTACGCAGGGATACTGCCTCATTTCAATAAGCTTTGCGACACTTTTTCACTGAATTAGTTATACATACAGGTGCTCCATCCAATGGATATTTTTAAACAAATTTACTGTGGAGGATTCATACGCACTAGCACAAACAAAGAAGGGCCTCTCAAAAATCATTGATGACTTTAGAGAGGCCCCTCTGATTAATTTATACACTTACATCTACAAACGTAAATGTATCAACATCAAACAATCCTTGATTCGTAAGCTTTAACGAAGGAATAACTGGCAAGGCCAAAAAGGATAATGTTAGTAAAGGTGAGAATTCATCCGTAATTCCAAGTGATGACAGTGCAATCAGCAACTGGCTGTATTGCTTATTTAATTCTTCAGGTGAGATAGTTGTCATTAATCCTGCCACAGGCAATGATAATGAAGCGATTGTCTCTCCATTGCAAGCAATTGAAATACCTCCGCCAATTTTCTCAAGCTCCCTGATTGCGACATCCATATCTTCATCATTCTTTCCGATGCAGATAATATTATGCGAATCATGAGCAATCGTTGTAGCAATAGCTCCTTTTTGCAGACGGAAGCCCTTTACAATACCGACTCCTACACTTCCTGTACCTTTATGTCTTTCGACTACAGCCATTTTCACGAAATCCTCTTCTTCACTTGGCACAAACAGGCCATTGACAACCGGTACCTTGTATTGCGCTTTTTTCGTCACAATCGAATTAGGAATAATTTCAATTACCCTCGCTATATCAGTAGTCAATGACAGACGCAAAAGCTCTTTTGAGTAGCTTCCCAATATAACGGTATTTTCAAAAGACGCTTCTTTCTCTTGTTCGTTATCTTCTTCGTAACGGATTCCGTTTACCCAAACAGAATGTATATCAAAGCCTTCAATGGCATTCAATAAAATAAAATCAGCATCATAGCCAGGCGCAATTGCCCCTTTTCCTTTTAGATTATAGCATTGAGATACATTAAGAGATGCCATTCTCATAATAGAATATACATCGATTCCAGCCTTTAAGCATTCACGTACATGATAATCAATGCTTCCCTCTTCCAATAGATCATCTATATGCTTATCATCTGTACAAAACATTAAACGATGTGAAAGCTCTTTACTATAGCCGGCTAACAAATCATGAAGATTGCGGGCAGCAGAGCCTTCGCGAAGCATCACATACATACCTCGTCTGACGCGTTCAATCATTTCCTCTGGTTTTACGCATTCATGGTCCGTTGTAATGCCCGCTGTCAAATAGGCATTAATATCTTTTCCGCTTAAACCGGCACCATGTCCGTCAATCGGAACATTGTTGATCATTGCCCCTGACAGCTTTGCCATTATATCTTCCTGACCAGATAATACTGCAGGGAAATCCATCACTTCCGCCAAGCCAAGCACAAGCTTATGATTATAAAACGGCGCAAGATCCTCAGCCGTCAGAGTCCCTCCATTGTCCTCAAAGGAAGTTGCCGGGACACAGGACGGCAGTTGATAGCGATAATTCAATAGACAGTTTTCACTGTCCTGCAACATCCATTCTATTCCTTTTAATCCTTGGACATTAGCTATTTCATGAGGATCTGTGATAATAGTTGTAATCCCTCGCGGTAAAACAGCTTTTTGAAATTGAGAAGGAGAAAGCATACTAGATTCGATGTGGACGTGTGAATCAATTAAACCCGGAACCATTGTATATGGAGTGCCATCGATTTCCTTTTTACCATTATAGTGGCCGATACCTACGAACTTACCATTATGAATGGCAACATCTGCACGCTCCATTTCATCCGTAAACACATTTACTAATTGAACATTTTTAATAACTAACTCAGGTAAACTGATATTTCTTGCCGCTAGTATTTGGGATTTGATTTGTTTTGGGGTTTTCATCTTATTCCTCCTCATTTTTTGCTCGGCGGGAAAAATAAGAAAGTAGAAGGATGTATAAATAAAATATAGCAGTTTACTATACATTCTGTACGTATCTATTCCCGTAGACGAACTAATTAAAGTGGTTAGTTTGTAGAAACTCTTGGACCATATTTCCAAGATTATACGAGTTTATTTTTATAAATTAGTTGTTTTTATTTCGTAAACCTTTTTTGCATTCTAACAACGCATGCAGTGATAGTCAATGAAAATATTTTTACTAAATTTATTTTTGTGAAAAGAAGCATTTACCTTATTATTTTAATCTTAAACTTCCTGGTATGGGATCAATAGCTTTTATCACCAGGAATAATCGTAGTTTATGAGGAATTTGTTAAGCATAGCCTACCTATCCCATATATAAGAACTTTATTTGTTATGTGGAAGGAATACATGCTGGATGCGCCGAATAAAGTCAGAGTATTATAGTTTGGTTGTATTCTCAATATAAATGTATAGAGCATTTTATTGAGAATATATTCGTCCTTATATAGCCAACAGTCCAAAATGATGGTTATTTTATGCGTATGAGTGGCTTTTTGTTAAATAGATTATAGGATTATTATTGTCAGATTTTTACTTTAAATTATCCCAAACAGAGAGGAGATTGGTTGTATGCAAGTTGTAACTAAAGTGTTTTTAGAACAACTCGACATGCACTGCCATGAGAATGAATGGTTTGCTTCCATGAATCAAGCACTTCATGGAGTCACTGCAGCTGAGGCGGCATGGAGAAGTTCGGAAAACAGCAATTCGATTTGGCAAATTGTCAATCACTTGATATTTTGGAATGAAGATGTAATCCACCGAATTAAGGGAACTGAGAATCCGCATAAGCCAGAAAACAATGAAGAAACCTTTGGAAATCCAGGGGATCCAGAAGACGAAATCAGATGGGCCCAGACAGTGCAGCGCCTTAATGAAGTCATGAGTAAATTAAAAACGGTCATTGCGGCGGACCTTGAGGATGAAAAGCTAAAAACTTTGTATGCAGCTAACAGGTACTCTATTGAGCGTTTACTCAGCAATATCATGATGCACGATTCGTATCATATCGGCCAAATTGTTCTATTGCGAAAGTTGCAATCCTCTTGGGATAGCATTTGGTAGGTAACCTGACAATCAGATAAGACAATTCACATTAAATCCAGCTTTGTAAATTCATTGTAAGAAACCTAAAAAGGCAGCGCCCCAATGAGGGCTGCTGCCTTTTTCATTATAAGCTTTGCTACACTATCCACATGTGGACTGTATGTCCACACACTAGGTATATTTCCACCTTATGTCGACGCACGATAAGAGTGTGCATTATCTTAGACCGTAATTTATCGATACTCACACGTTGCGTCAACCAAATTTAACATGTTAGCCCATGGAAACTGCTTAGTAAATTTATTTATCTCTTTCCTTTGTCATAAATCTCACCTAACGCTTTCGGAGCACGGTTTGATTTAGAAAAGAAGATTAATAACAATAATGTTAATACATACGGCAATATCATAAATAAATCAGTATAACTGCTTGGCAATGCCATTGATTGAGCAATAAAAGCTCCACCAGATTTCGCAAAACCAAACAAAAGACACGCAGCTAGCGTCGGGACAATCTTCCAATTACCGAAAATTAATGCGGCAATGGCTAAGAACCCATATCCCATATAAATGCTGGAAGAAAAGTTAGCTGAAATGGAATAGGCAAAACACATGCCGCCCAGACCAGATAATAGACCTGATATTAAGACTGCTGTAAACCTGAGTTTCGCAACATCTACACCTGCTGCATCAACGGAATGAGGATTTTCCCCACACGCTCTTAAGCGCATGCCGAACTTTGTTTTATATAAAAGATACCAAGCAAAAATGGCAATCGCGATGATAATTACTTCAAACGGATACACATTCGTAAAGATTGCACCTATTACTGGTATATCGGCTAAACCAGCAATAGTAAACCGCTCCATGACACCTAACTGGAACTTGTCCGAAGCAGTTCCGAAGACAAGCGCATTGATCTGTGTCGTTAAGAATGTTGTTAAAGCCAACGCCAGTATATTAATGACGACACCACTGATAACTTGGTTTGCCTTAAACTTAATGCATAGTACAGCGTGAATAACTGCGAAAACCATTCCGCCGATCATGGCAAATAGTAACGCTACGTAAAACAAATCTTGAATATCTGTACCAAAGGCATTTGCGATTAATACAGCTGACAGCGCCCCGATGAATGCCCCAAAACCTTGAAATCCTTCAAGTGCTAAGTTGGTAATACCACTCTTTTCACTGTATATACCGCCAATTGCTATAATAAAAAGAGGCAAAGCAAAGGATAGACCATCAATAAGTACTGTATCCATTATGATTTACTCTCCTTTCGTTCCGCTGCTTTTTCATTCATGCGGCTAATTTTATACTTCAGATATACACCACATGCACTAAACAATAGGATCAACCCGATGATCACAGAAGAAATTTCTTGTCTGATTCCTGCCTGTGAACTCATATATGTGCTTCCCTGATCAATGATTGATATGAGTGAGGAAGAAAAAATAACACCAATTGGATGAGAGTTTCCTAATAGGGCTACAGCAATGGAATCAAAGCCGATGTCTGATAATACCTTTGGTTGTATAGAAGCGTAATAACCTAAATAATATGTGACACCTGCAAGTCCAGCCAAACTACCCGATATAACCATTGCCAGGACTGTATTTCTTCCCACATTAATTCCCGCATATTTTGCAGCATTACGATTGGAGCCTACCGCTTTAATATCAAATCCAACAACCGTTTTGTCCATGAGAATCTTTATTAGAATAGCGGTAATGATGGCCAAAACAAAGCCTAACGGAATATCCATTTTCAGATTTCCTATTTCAACATTCGCCAATGTTAATCTTGCTGCTTCAGAAATATATTTAGATTGCCTTGAGACTGGATCAATATAATACATTTGAATAAAAAAGCTGATAACATATTGAGCAATATAATTCAACATAATCGTAGATACGACTTCATTGATGTTAAATTTATATTTGAGCCACCCAACTAATCCTCCCATTAGTCCCCCGGTGACTATACCAATCAGTAAAACAAGCGGCTTTGCGATCACCGCATCCAAGCCACTGTAGCCGACAATAATCGTCGCAAAAAAACCAGAGACGAGCATTTGACCGGCAATCCCAATATTAAATAGACCCGCTCTAAATGCGACAGCAACTGCCAAGCTTGCAAATAAAAGCGGCGTCATCGCATTCAGCAAACTCATGAAATCAGTCAGCATGCTTTTATAGCCAGCATAAAATGGCTTCGGTAAAATTCCTGCCCCTTGAAATAAGTTGTAAAACGCCTGCAAAGGATTTTTACCCATTAAAAGTATGACAATAGCTGCCGCAATAAAACTCATGATTATGGCGACTAGTGGAATGGAGATCGATTGCCACTTCTCATTATTTATCAGCCGAATAAGACTACTACGTAACTTATTACTTTTTCTATCTTTACTCATGCTTTGCCCCCATCATATATTCACCGACTTCATTGGTCGTTAATGACTCTCTGCTAGCAATCTTTTGAAGTTGGCCATTATAGATAACTCCTATCGTATCTGCTACATTCATAATTTCATCTAGCTCCAATGATATAAGGAGAATCGCTTTTCCACGATCACGTTCCTGAATGATCATCTTATGGATATTTTCGATTGCGCCAATATCTACTCCCCGTGTTGGTTGAACAAAAATCATAAGAGGTGATTGCAATTCGATTTCTCGGGCAATAATGGCTTTTTGCTGATTACCACCGCTCATCGAACGAACTTGCGTTTTGACGCCTTGTCCGCTTCTAATATCATATTTATCAATCAACTCACTGCCAGATCGCTCGAATTCCTCTTTATTTAGCATCCACTTACTAGAAAAAGGCTCCTTATAGTACTGCTTTAATGCTAGATTAGTAGCTAAATCGAAATCCAAAAACAGTCCAAAGCTTTGTCTATCTTCAGGTATATACGATATACCAGCTTCTGTTCTGCTTCTTATCGTTTCATTCGTAATATCCTTGCCATTAAGATGTATATTTCCGCTGCTGACCTTTGTTAGTCCAGCTATTGCATCCGCTATTTCAACCTGTCCATTATCTGCAACTCCTGCAATGGCAAAGATTTCACCGCTGCGAATGGTAAAGGAAACATCTTTCACTACTTCAAACCCATCTTCATTCTTAACGGTTAGGTTTTCTACCTTCAATACTTCGTCTTTAAATTGAGCTGGCTCTTTCTCCGCTTCAAAGTTTACCTCTCGCCCTACCATTAATTGGGCCATATGATTAACGGAGGTTGTCTTTACATCCAAAACATCAATTAATCTGCCTTTATTCAATACGGCGCATCGATCGGCGACCTTCTTAATTTCTTCCAGCTTATGTGTAATTAATATGATCGTTTTCCCACCGTCTCGCAGTCCTTTGATTATATCCAGCAAGAATTCAATTTCCTGCGGTGTTAAGACTGCAGTCGGTTCATCAAAAATAAGGATGTCTGCTTCCCGATAAAGCACCTTTAAAATTTCCACACGCTGTTGCATGGAAACATTTAAATCAGCTATTTTTTTCGTAGGATCCACTTCTAATCCAAAGCTCTTGGATAGCTCTTCAATTTTTCGATTGGCATTTCGAATATCCACATATGGAAAGAGACCTGCAAATTTTCTGATTGGCTCGATTCCCAAAATAATATTCTCTGTAATCGTATAATCTGATACCAGTTTAAAATGCTGATGGACCATCCCTATATTGAGCTTCGCCGCATGGTTAGGTGAGCTGATATTCACTTTCTCACCCCGGATATAGATTTCGCCTTCATCCGGTTCATACATGCCACCCAGCATACTCATCAACGTTGATTTACCAGCACCATTTTCTCCAAGTAAAGCAAAGATTTCTCCCTTTTTTATGCCAATGGATACATCATCATTCGCTACTATTCCAGGAAATCGTTTGGTTATATGTTTCATCTCTACAATATAATCAGACATCTTTCTGCTCCTTTATCACATTAAATGGAAAGGAAAAAATTAGAAGTTCACCCTCCCCCTGATCCAGTAAATCAGGAAGGGATAAACTTCTAACGATTATTCCATCATGCTTTTCTAATGAATATTACAACCCTGGGAATTTTTCTGGCGTATAACCATTAAAGTTAGATGCCGGCACGATTTTGCCTTCTTTCACTAACTCGTACGCTTCATTCATTTTCGTAAGGGTATCTTCTGATAATTGGTGACGTCCTTCTTCTTTTATAAATCCAGTAGAATTTGAATCTGCATGAAGAACTACGTTTCCGCTTTTAAAGCTTCCGTCAACAATTGCATTCAATTGCTTTTCAACGTTCATGCCCATAAATTTAGCTGCAGATGTTAATACAATGTTCTCAGAACCATTTACACCATCATCAAATTGGTCAACGTCACAACCAATTACTTTAACATCGCCTTTCGCTTCCTTAACAGCAGTGAACACACCGTTACCCGTTCCACCTGCTGCAACAAAGATTTGGTCTACACCTTTTTTAATCAATGCATTACCAATTACTTTTCCTGTTGCTTCATCTCCAAAAGATCCTGCATAGTTACCGCCAACATCCACTCCGTTGACATCAGTTCCTGCATATCCAGATAACTCAACAACCTCAACATTTTTTTCATACTTTTTATTAACAAACTCTACGCCAGATTCAAAACCAAATTGATAGTTTACATTTGATGGATAAGCAATTCCATTTACGACTGCAACTTTATTTGATTTTGTTTCAAGTGCTGCTGCCATTCCGGCAAAAAAGCCACCTTCTTGTTCGGCAAAAGTCATAGAGTAAATATTATCGAACGTTTTTTGGTCACCTACAGGTGTAGGCTCAGAATCAATTAAAATAAATTTCTTATCAGGATTTTCTAAAGCAACACTGGAAACTCCAGCAAATTGGAAGCCAGGTGTTACAATCACGTCATAATCTGCCACGATATCAGCAACGGCTTGTACTCCCGCAGCAGGATCACCCGTTTCTTCTTTAATAGCTTTTACAGTAGCTGTTGGATGGTTTTCGATGAATTTTAAAATACCATTGTAGTTATTTTCGTTAAAGTTGCCATCGTCAACACCAGTTAGGCTTGTTACAATCGCAATTTTTAATCCATCTTTATTACTTCCGGATTCTTTATCTTCACTTTTCCCGCATGCTGCCATAGCAAAAGTCAGTAGGGCAATACATACTAACATAACCAATTTCTTTGCATTTCGCTTCAAGATATTATCCTCCTATATCATCTTTACTATTAATTTTTTCTTCTGGCTATAGAACATATCCAATTCCAACTGAAAAAATCTATTTACACTATTCATAATGCCCCAGCAGAAATATTTAAGTCATAGCCTTTATATTATATTAAAATAACATTAATCAGTACAAACCAATCATATCAACAAGAGGTAAGTTCGTCAATAAAAAATCCGTACGATTTTTAAAAAATAACGATTAATATTCGCTATTAATACAACAAACACGAATATTACAGAAGAATACATGCATAAAATTGACAAAAAAACGAAATATCCCTAATAAGAGGGGGGCAATGTGATTTGTATTTTATGGATAGGGATGAAGGAGTTTGATTCATACTTCATATGGACTTGAATAGCATTTGACCTTCCTTTGATCAGGGATAGGCCAGGCATAGCCCGAGTATGTCCAGGCCATAAACCCTTTTCCTCCGAATTTCCCCGGACTTGTCACGCATTTCACCGAGGATACTAGATTCAATGTGGACATGTGAATCAATTAGACCTGGAACCAATGTGTATGAAGTCCCATCAATTTCTTTTTGGCCATTTATAAAAAATCATTAGTATAGGCCGGTTGCTTATTATGTATCGATTTATTCAAAATAGGATATGTAGTTCCCCTACAAGAATGGAATGCAAACCCCTAAGATGCCTAACACCCCGCTAACTATATAAAGCTAGCAGGGTGCTGTATTTTAAAGAGCATCTTCCAATTCTTCTTCAGTATAACCAAACATATAATCTTCATCTTTCCCGTGAGAAGCCCATATCTCCGCTGCTTCGTAAACACTTAATGACTCATCTAATTCTTCAATATCGTCTATATCTTCAATATCATTGATACCATCATACTCGCCTAATTCTTTAGATTTATCAGATTCATTATTAAGTACACCGAATGGAACAAATCGTCCACTTCTTGGAAATTTTAAATTAGCCATTGCTTACCCTCCTTTATATTTATAAAGCAGTCTACTCAAGAAATCCCAAGCCAATTGTACTTAACCGTCATAATTTCTGAAATCATCCTTAGATTCATAGATTGTATCCGAAGAAATGCTATTCTTATGACCACACTCTGTACATTTCCAAACATAGTGATGGTCATCAAAACCCGGCTGCTCGCTCAGGCAAGCATTGCAGCGATCGCAAAACCACACGATACCCGGAAATCTCTCCTGCATAATGTCCACCTCCTTGTTCTGAATTTGCCCCAAGTAATTAATATGCTCCTAATGCCATATGGTGTAATAGCATGGCGCATGGAGCACCTATGAATTAAGCAACACAGTATAAATCATACTAATATATTATATAATTATAGTAATATTTCTCTGAATATTTTATCAAATAATTTCAATTCAATTCGTTCTATCCTATAGTTCATTAATATATTTTCATTAGCAAAAATACTTCTCTACAATGGCATACATCTTCCTTTCCCTGAACAACTGGCAGTATTGTGGCGATTTGGCGCAAAACCGGGCAACCTTGTAAAGTCGAAAGACACATTGAAGTCCACCCCTAAAGTTAGAGTTAAAAAAACTAACTTTAGGGGTGTTTTATTTTGACTAAATACAGCGAATCATTTAAATACAAAGTTGTACAGAAGTACCTTCATGGACAAGTATTCCAAAGTATGTCCCATATGGGCAACTGCCTGGACAATTCACCGACGGAAAACTTTTTTGGCGTACTGAAACAAGAGATGTATTATGGAGAACCTTTATGTACCTATGAAGAATTAAAGAATAAGATTAACAAATACATTAACTATTACAATACAAAACGCATCAAGCAAGAATTGGTTGGTATGATTCCGGTTGAATACCGTCTTCATACCAGCCAACCAGTTGCTTCATTATAACTCTAACTTTTTGAGGTCACCTCACGTCTTTAATACGATAAGACCAGCTATTCGAGCTTTAGCAGTATGGTGATGTACCATTGCGTTTAAACACAATGTAGCAGGACAATTTATTTACCAGAACCTTGCATCTATGACTGTACTATTAATGCACACCTTACTATCCTGCCAATACCGGAGAAGACCCGATTATTAAAGAATTTCCCACTAACTTAACTACATATGTAGATACCGCATTCGATGGATTGTTGAACAAATTTACGTGAATGATTCATACGCATTTAGCTACAAACAAGTGGAAACAGACCTCTCAAGCATGATTGAAGACTTTCGAGAGGCCTCTTCGTTTAATTTACACACTTACATCCACAAACGTAAATGTATCAACATCTAACAATCCTTGATTTGTAAGCTTTAACGAAGGAATAACTGGCAAGAACAAAAAGGATAATGTCAGCAATGAATCAAAAAACTCCCCTAGATTCAGATTGTTGCTGAATCTAAGGGAGTTTTTATGAAATCATTTATTAAGCTCTAATAAGCTGTTTTTTTTTCTAATCCCCAAGTCCAATTTATAACTTCCGGAATATCTACTCCATGCTCACGAATGTAGCTATGATGGAAGCTGATTGTTTCATCCATTTGTTTTGCGAAATCTGCTGCTCCCATACCATATACTGCATTAGCTGCATCTTTTGCAACATGGAAACGATCCATTTCAGAATAAACACGCATATCAAATGGTGTTGTAATGTCACCATTTTCACGATAACCATGAATATATAGTTTATGATTATGACGATCAAAGAAAATATCACGAATCATTCCTTCATAACCATGGTAACAGAATATAACAGGCTTATCTTTCGTGAAATACTGATCAAATTCTTCATCCGTTAGACCTCTTGGATCAATATCAGGATGGCGTAATCTTAAAATATCTACAATATTGATAAAACGAATTTTAAGTTCAGGGAATGCTTTATTTAGTATTGTAACAGCAGCTAAGGCTTCTAAATTAGGCTCTGTTCCTGCCGCTGCAATAATAACATCTGGATCTTCACCATCAATTTCAGTGGATGCCCAGTCAATTATTTTTAAGCCGTCCTTCACTAAAATTTCCGCTTCTTCGGCAGAATAAAATTGCGGACGTGGATGCTTTGAGCAAACAACCAGATTAATTAGTTCTTCTGAACTCAAAACCTCTGCCATGACAGCCATCATTGTATTAGTGTCCGCTGGCAAATATTCTCGAATGAATTCCGGTTTCTTTTCCGCTAAATGCGTTAACAATCCTGGATCTTGATGTGTATAACCATTATGATCCTGTTGGAAAACAGTTGAAGTGGCAATCAAGTTTAATGATGGATAGTTCTTACGCCATGATTGTTCCTTAGCCTTACGCAACCATTTAAAATGTTGGGTAATCATTGAATCTACTACACGCAAAAATGCCTCATAGCTTACAAAGAACCCATGTCGCCCAGTTAAAACATACCCTTCCAAGAAACCTTCACATTGATGTTCAGACAACTGTGAATCGATTACACGACCAGCCGGAGCGATCCATTCATCATAATCATTATGTTTGGCTTCTAACCATTGACGATTCGTTACTTCAAAAACTTTGTTTAAGCGATTCGATTTGGATTCATCAGGCCCAAATATCCGGAAATTATCTGGATTTGCCAGAACTAGATCTCTTGCAAAATTGCCGAATTCCACCATATCCTGTGCGACTACTGCTCCAGGTTTCGTCGTATCAATCGCATATTGCTTCCAATCCGTAATCTTCATTGGTTTTGGATCAATGCCGCCATTTGTAATTGGATTAGCAGACATTCTGCGATCGCCTTTTGGTGAAATCTCACGAATTTCCTCAACAATTGCACCTTTTTCATCAAATAACTCTTCTGGACGATAGGATTTCAACCAATCAATCAACGCATCAATGTGCTGCATATGATGAGCGTCTACTGGAATTGGCACTTGATGGGCACGAAATCCGCCTTCAATTGGTTCTCCATCCCACTCTTTAGGGCCTGTCCATCCCTTTGGTGTACGAACGATGAGAACTGGCCAGTTAGGGAGTTGGGCTACCTCAGCCTTTTCTTGGCGAGCTTCGGTTTGTATAGCTTTAATCTGCTCAATAGCTTTATCTAATTGCTCAGCCATTAATGGGTGGACTACTTCCGGGTCTGTTCCAGAAACAAAAATAGGATCCCAGCCTAAACCTTTAAAGTATTGCGCTAACTCTTCATCTGATTTACGCTCTAAGATAGTCGGATTTGAAATTTTCCCGCCATTTAGGTAAAGAATTGGCAAGACAGCTCCATCATTGACTGGATTAATAAATACATTTGAAAACCAGCCTGCTGCTAACGGGCCTGTTTCCGCTTCTCCATCACCAATAACAGTTGCTGCAATTACATCCGGATTATCTAAAATGGCACCTGTCGCATGTGCTAATGAATATCCAAGTTCTCCACCTTCATGAATAGATCCAGGTGTTTCAGGTGCTGCGTGTGATGCTATACCTCCTGGAAAAGAGAAGATTTTACATAACTCTTTTAAACCCGCTTCGTCCTGTGTAATTTCCGGGTATATTTCAGTGTAGCTGCCATCAATATACGAATTCGCTACCATCACTTGACCGCCATGTCCGGGGCCTTCTATGTAAAACATATTTAAATCATATTTATTGATAACACGGTTTAAATGTGCATAAATAAAGTTTTGACCAGAAATTGTCCCCCAATGCCCAATTGGGTGGGTTTTTATATCCTTTTCTTGAATTGATTCTCTAAGCAGTGGGTTATCTTTTAAATACATTTGTGCTACTGAAATATAGTTAGCAGCACGCCACCACGCGTCAACTTTTGCTAAATAATCTTTCGAATCAAAGTTTGTCATTTATAAGATCTCCTTCCAATTCCCATCAAACGTTAAACCAGTTCATCTTACTTGTTATACCTCAGACCTTATTTGCCAAAGTAACTATGACAAATCTCTTTTGTTCCTTCATATACTTTGCGATAACGCGCATAAACTTCTTTATATTTTTCTACATTCTCTGCTTTAGGTATGATTTCTTCTTTATAAGAAACAAAACGCGCTGCACAATCATTTAAATCAGAGAACCAGCCACAGCCAACTGCTGCCAGCATTACAGCTCCTAAACCTGGCCCTTGTTCTGTCGTTAAGTTAACAACGGCTGTATCAAAAATATCCGCCTGCATTTGTAACCAGTCATTATTTTTGGCTCCACCGCCCACTGACACAATACGATCGAATTTCTTATCTGCAATTTCCTCCATGATTATTTTTGAGTCCATCAAAGAGAAAGTAATACCTTCTAATACACTTCTTGCAAAATGTTTTAATTGATGATGTGTATCGATTCCAATAAAGCTTCCGCGAATCTGACTATCACTATACGGTGTTCTTTCACCAACAATATATGGAGCAAAAAGAAGCCCATCACTGCCAATAGCCACAGAATTAATATCAGCTAAAAGTTCCCCAAATGATTGATTTGGTGCAAAATTTTGTTTAAACCAGTTTAAACTATTTCCTGCAGCTAAGGTGACACCCATTGAATAGTTTGCATCATCCATAGCATGATGAAACATATGCAATTTTCCTTGATAATTCTTTTTGGCATCTTCTTCATATGAGAGAAAAACACCACTGGTTCCAATAGAGCACATACCAATACCCTCTTGCAAAATACCAGCTCCAACTGCAGCACATGCATTATCTGCTCCACCCGTAATAATCTTGACGTCACGAGAAAAACCATAATATTCTTGCAGCTCGGGCTTCAAGAAACCAACGACTTTAGTTGAAGGTACGACATCTGGTAAAATTGACTTTGGAATATCAAATCTGCTTAAAATATCATGATCCCATTCCTTTGTATCCTGATTTAACATCAAGGTACCAGCGGCATCTGAAAAGTCCATATGATATTGATTAGTTAACCAGAAACGTAAATAGTCTTTAGGTAACTGTATGCGTTTAACTTTTGACCAAATTTCCGGCTCATGCTTTTGAACCCATAGGATCTTAGGCAAAGTAAACCCTTCTAATGCAATGTTTTTAGTATGGGAAAGAATCAGTTCCCCTGCTTTTTCTTTAATTTCCTTACATTGTTCGGTGGTACGAACATCATTCCATAGAATGGCCGGACGTAGTGGCTTATCTTTCTCATCTAACAATACCAAACTGTGCATTTGCCCAGAAAAGCTAATTCCCTCTAACAACTCTTTCATATCAGGAACCTTTTCTAAAAGCTCAAGCATTACATGATTGGCAGCTTCTATCCAATGCTTTGGATTTTGCTCACTAAATCCTATTTGCGGGGTATCCAATGGATATGTTGCCGTCGCTTCTGCAACCAGATTTCCATCTTTGTTTACTAATAATCCCTTTATTGCACTAGTACCTAAATCTAGCCCTAAGACGTATGCCATTTTTTCACCTCTAAACGATCATTCTAATACATGAGAGATAAACAGTCTGTTTATCTCTCATTCTATTTATCTTCCAAATGACGAACTATACTTATTATTCTGCATCGTCAGTAGAGCTAGTTTTTACTTTACTTTTTCCTTCTCCATATTCTTTCAAATCATCAGCTTTAACATATTTAACGTCAATTGGAATTGTAGAATCAATTTCTTCACCATCGATTACTTTTACTAGGTTTTCAATTACTTGATAACCAATTTGATAGGCATCCTGATCAACAATAGCAGTAATACGGCCATCTTCAATACCTTTTAACCAAGTATCAGTATAGTCAAATCCATAATGAAGAATTTTTCCAGCTTTTCCTTGTGATTGAATTGCACTCATAACACCTACATCTGGACCTTCAGAACCAAGTGAGAATACAGTTACTAAATCTTTATTCGCAGAAATATAACCTTCTAATTGCTTCTTAGATTCAGATGGTTGGTCATTATCCTGGATAGTAGCTAAGAATTTGAAATTCTTCGCGTCAGCTCCATAAACTTCTTCAAAGCCTTCTTTTATCCCTTTTTCACGGTCAATCATCGTCGGCTGTGCCACGTCTACACAAACAATTGCAATTGAACCGCTTGTAATCCCTTTTTCCTTCATTTCTGTAGCTGCTTGAACCCCTAATTCTTTACCGGCAGATACGTTATCTGTTCCAACATAAGCTGTACGATCTGCCTCATTTTCTAAATCTGCATCAAAAGTGATTACAGGGATATCTTTATCCATTGCTGCTTTGATTGGAGAAACAAATGCTTTCTTTTCAATAGGCGCAACTGCAATACCTGCAACGTCTTTTGCTGTTGCTTCCTTAATAAATCCAATATGTTTTTCTTTCTTACTTGGCTCAGCGGATGGGGAGGTTTTCGTTACTAATGTGTAACCGTATTCTTTCGCTGCATCCTCTGCTCCTTTTTTCATCGGATTCCAATAGGCACCCGTATCTACGATAGGAACAAAATACAAGGACTTATCCTCAGCTCCACTCGCAGTGTTTTCTTCTTTCCCACATCCAGCTAATAACAATGTTGCAATAGTGAGTCCAGTAACTAGTTTTTTCCCTTTTTTCAACATGATAGACTATCTCCTTTACCTTATCTATTTGAGTAGAAATAAACTCCAATTCTTATTTGTTACCCTTTTGCTCAAAACAAGATCAGCGACTTGCTTTGCGTTTGAAGTAATCTATGATGATTGCCAGGATGATTACAAGACCTGTTACCGTATCCTGCAAGAAAGAATTCACTCCCATAAGAGTTAATCCGTTTTTGAATACCTGCAAAGTCATGATCCCAGCTACAGCTCCGCCAATAGTACCAATACCGCCACTAAATGATGTACCGCCCATTATCGCAGCTGCCATGGCGAATAAATCCAAACCATTGGCATCTTTTGAAGCACCGCCATCTAAATTAGACACAATCAATAGACCGGCAATTGCTGCTAGAATACCCTCAATAATGAAGACCTTGACAATATGAAGGTCCGTATTGATACCAGATAGGCGTGCTGCCTCCTGATTAGAACCAACAGCATATGTATTTTTTCCAAGACGTGTCTTTTTCATGATAAAGACAAATAATACGATTATCACAATGAATATCAATGTGTTACTTTTTACAGTTTCAGTACCAATAGGTGTTTTGGCTAATCCACTTAACCACTCTGCTTCTGAACCAATAAATTGTTCGTTCGTGAAAAATCCAAGCATACCTTTAATTACATAGCATGAACCTAAAGTCAAAATAAATGAAGGTAAGTCGAACTTTTTGATTAACAAAGCATTCATCGTTCCTAATATTGCACCTGTCATCAATGCAAGGAGGATCACAACAGGCGCTGGAAGCCCGCTATTAGCAGCATATAAACCTACCATACCAGAGGCCATTGCTACATAACCAATCGATAAATCAACATAACCACAAATCAGAATCATGGCATATGCAACAGTTAAGATTCCTACAGGTGGTATTTGTTGCAAGAAATTCTCAATATTGTATGAACTAAGAAAATCACTATTTGCGATTGAAAAGTATACCAGTAGAACGATTAAAACTATATACACTGAATAATTCATAAATAGGGATTTTAAGTCTATTCTTTTTCCCGCTTTTTCCATGTTTTTGCTCCTATCATTCATAGTAAGTATGATTTGATGAACGACTCCCTAGGATAAGAAATTTATCATTGACTCCCAGTTGCATATTTCATAATCAATTCTTGTGCTTCATCTTTTCTATTCTTATAATCAGAAACAATTAACTCACCGGTTATCTTTCCTTCATGGAAGACATGAATGCGATCGCAAGTACCCAATAATTCAGGAATTTCCGAAGAAACAATCAAAATGGTTTTCCCTCGAAGAGCAAGCTGATTAATAATTGCATAGATTTCTGATTTTGCACCTACATCAATTCCTTTTGTCGGTTCATCAAAAATATAAATTTGATTATCCGCATTTAACCATTTAGCCAGTACGACTTTTTGTTGATTTCCCCCTGATAAACTAGAAACTGGATTATCGATGTCACTAACTTTTATATTCACCTCTTCAACGGAATCATTGGTGATTTTGACTAATTGCTTCTGATTGAGAAGGAATTGTTTCAAGCTAGTAATTGTGATATTGTCCTTAATTGATAGTCCCAAGAAAAGCCCTTGGTGCTTCCTATCCTCCGTCAATAATCCAATCCCATTCTTAATTGCATCTACTGGAGATTTTATGGTTACTTTACGGTTATCAATAGTGATTTCTCCCGATTTTAGGCGATCAGCTCCAAAAAGCAATCGCATCGTTTCAGTTCTACCACTACCAACCAACCCCGCAAATCCTACTACTTCTCCACGCTTTGCTTCGAAGCTCACATCATTTACTTTCCCGGCCTTACATGTGAAGTTTTTCACATGTAAGCGCACAGGTCCAATATCGGTAGGTTGTTTGGGATATAAATCCTTTATTTCCCTACCAACAAGCATGGATATAATTTGGTCTTCTGATAAACTCTTTACTTCCTCCGTCGCAATGTAATTTCCATCACGCATGATTGTAATCCGTTCACATAATTCAAAGATCTCTCTCATGCGGTGAGAGATATAGATACTCGAAAAGCCTTTCTCTTTTAGGCGACGGATAATAATAAATAATACTTCTACATCTTTATCAGAAAGAGACGTTGTTGGTTCATCAAAAATAATTACTTTAGCATTCAAGCTCAAAGCTTTTGTAATTTCAATCAACTGCTTATTTGCCGTAGAAAGAGAGCTTACAAGATCTGTAGGTTTCACCTTAGCTCCAACCATATTCAGCCAGTACTGTGTATCTTCATATAATTTTTTAAAATCAATTATCCCAAGAAACTTATTGATATACGGCAAACGTCCGATGAAGACATTTTCTGCAACTGATAAATCCTCTGCTAAGTTTAATTCCTGATGTACAAAAGCAATTCCTAATTCGGATGCAAGATCTGGTGTCATTTTGCTTATCTGTTTTCCTTCAAAAGTAATTTCACCAGCATCCTTATCTAATAGTCCCGCTAGAATATTCATCAAGGTAGACTTGCCAGCACCATTTTCACCCATCAATGCATGAATTTCGCCCTTACGGACTTCAAATTGAGTATTCTTTAATACATGAACCTTGCCAAAACTTTTTTCAATACCAGTCATTGAAAATAAAATCTCATCTTTCATGGTATCTTAATCCTCCTTTCTCAGAAAATAAGTAACTAAGAGCTACAATTTATTTATTTTTCTTGATACTTGAAGTAATCAAATTTAGCTTCTAGCTCATAACCAGAATAGTCTACGTTCACCATTCCTACAAATGCACCTGTAAAGAAACCGCCATAGCTTTGATTCACATAATCATCAGATAGGATCTTGGCATCCAATTGGACAGGAATATCTATCCACGTTAATCCGTCAAATGAATAAGCATATGTATAATAGCTCTTCTTCACAACCGTCTTAAAGTAAACATATTGAACTTCTTCTGGAATGGCAATTGCCCTTTCCTTTAAATAGCTAGTGAGTACACCACGATTATTCTCAGTCACTTCAATTACACGACCATTAAGCTCGTTCCAGGTTACTTGAACCATGGACCAATGCTGACTATTGTAGTAATTAGTCAGTCCAGCCATTTGTTGAAAAGTTGTTGGGTGATAGCTTAATTTTGTTTCTGCTTCAAATTCAAATGCCTGCCATCTTCTAGCCACAAGTGAATTTTCATGCAGATTAGTTAAGCTTCCAGAACCCATCAATACAAGATGACCATCTTTGATTTTTCCAATTTGTTCTGTAAATGGTACACGTAGAGTGTTAAAGTGAATGTTTAACTCTGGTTGATCAAAATCATCCATCACCAAATAGTTAGAAGGATAACTATTTGGCACCACATTTTTAGGCGGTTCCACTTCAACGCATCCTTGTTTTCCACCAACAATCATTGGCCATAAATCTTTCGACCATTCAACTTTTTGAATCGCAGTTTCTCTTCCTAACGTACACCAGCCACGAGGATCATGGCTAGATTCGTAAGAATGGTGCCATGGACGTCCCGTTAAATGGGCGAAATACCATTCTCCATCCGGTGTATCCACTAAAGACCCATGCCCACATTTTTGCAAAGGATGATCAGGATGATTAAAAGCGGTCAGGAACGTATCTGGTTGACTTTCATATTCACCATAAATCGAAGAAGATCTAGCTACAACTTCTTGGTGTGTATAAGTTGTTCCGCCTTCGGCACAGAAAAGATAGTACTTTCCGAATAATTTATACAGATGTGGACCTTCAACCAGTTTTACATCCGTACCCTTCCATATAATCTTTGCGGTTTCTGGAAGTAAGCTTTCATCCTGCACAGAATACTCCGTGCACTTAATACCATTAAATGGATGATGGTATTCTCGATGATCCCATTCCATTTGCAGCAGATATTTCCGCCCGTCATCATCATGAAAAAGGGAAGCATCAAAGCCTACTCCATTTAATTTGATTGGTTTACTCCAAGGGCCATGGATATTTTCTGAGGTGGTCAGATAGTTTGTACAATCCTTAAACGCACCGTTTACCACTTTCACATCAGTATAAACTAACCAAAATTTCCCGTCAGCGTAAGATAGATCTGGCGCCCATATTCCCCCAGAATCCGCATTTCCTTTCATATCCAGCAATTCAGTAGTTGATAATGGATGCGAAACTAATTGCCAATGAATCAAATCCTTTGATTCATGAATCCTTACACCTGGAAACCACTCAAAAGTAGAAGTCGCAATATAATAGGTATCTTCTACGCGAATAATAGAAGGGTCTGCATTAAAGCCTTTTAAAATAGGATTTGTAATTTTCATGATAAACTCCATTCTTAAGTTCTTTATACGCTATTCCATAAAGACGGTACCCTGTTAAATCAATACTATATAATAGGTTTAAAAGATTAAGTAGCTTATACACTGTGACTGGAGATGTAAATCCTTTTTAGTATAGATAGTCATTTAAGCGAGATTTCACGTATTCAATATGACTGGATTCCAATTTGATGTCATCTAATTTTAATGCGTATTCTGTCAGGCTTTCTAAGTCTTCCTTGCCATTAACAATGGAAGCTCCAATTCCTTCATAGAAAGAGGCATAGCGTTTTTCTTTCAAACTATCAAAGAAGCGATCTTCTTTTAATTTAGCCGCTGCTTTTAGTCCTCTAGCAAATGTGTCCATACCGGCAATATGGGCTAAGAACAAATCTTCCATTTCAAAGCTGGAACGACGCACTTTAGAGTCAAAGTTAATACCACCTGGTGCAATTCCTCCATTTTCTAGTACACCATACATGGCCATCGTAACATCATAAACATTTGTTGGGAATTCGTCTGTGTCCCAACCTAGCAGAACATCACCTTGGTTCGCATCGAGAGATCCTAAGGCATTATTTATGCGTGCAACTTCAATCTCATGTTCAAATGTGTGGCCAGCAAGTGTAGCATGGTTTGCTTCAAGGTTCAGCTTAAATTCACCAGTAAGATCATATTTTTGGATAAACTGTAATGCGGTAGCAGCATCAAAATCATATTGGTGTTTAGATGGCTCTTTTGGTTTAGGTTCAATCAAAAATTGTGGTTTATGATTAATCTTTTCTCCATAAGCTACAGCCATCTTGAATAAACGCGCAATATTATCTTGTTCAAGAGCCATGTCTGTATTCAATAGTGTTTCATAGCCTTCACGGCCGCCCCAGAACACATAATTTTCGCCGTTCAACTTTTTGGAAATATCAAGCCCTTTTTTGACTTGTGCCGCTGCATAAGCAAATACATCTGCATTATTAGTAGAAGCTGCTCCATTTACATATCTTGGATGACTAAACATATTTGCGGTATTCCACAGTAATTTGATTCCAGTTCTATCCATTTGTTCTTTTATCAAATCAGTAATTTCATCTAGATTTCTATAGAACTCTTCTAAAGAATTACCTTCCGGCGCAATATCCACATCATGGAAGCAAAAATATTCAACGCCTAGTTTCTCTAAAATTTCAAAGAAAGCGACCACACGGTTTCTAGCTGTATCCATTGCTGTTTCACCAAACCAAGTTCGTTGATTTGTAGGCAAACCAAATGGATCACTACCATCTTGTGTCATTGTATGCCAGTATGCGACCGCAAATCTCAAATGTTCTTTCATTGTTTTGCCGGCCACAACCTCTTCTGGATTGTAATAACGGAAAGCAAACGGGTTATCTGAGTTTTTTCCCTCATACTTGATTTTTCCTACATTCGGAAAATAAGTCATCTGAAATCCTCCTCCCAAACTAAGCAAGTTAGTTTGTTTATATGTTTTACTAACTTGATTGTAGTCGCTTTCATTTTAGTAGTCAAGTAATTTTTGCACTATAATAAATTTATACTAAATTACTACTTTTCCAACAAATGACTAGTAAATTACTACTTTTCCAACAAATGACTAGTAAATTTATGAAAAATCTATTAGTATATTAGTTAGTATGTTTAATAAATAAATTAACAAAGGAGGTGTTTATGATATGGAAAACTCTCATTATATTATACGTACTCAAAATGAATCCCTTTGTCTGGAGACGATTATTAATAATCTAGGTGTGTCACGAGCTGAACTGGCTACCATAACTGGTTTAACTAAAGCTACTGTCTCTAGCATCGTTAAGAAATTACTGGATGACAATTTAGTCACTGAAACAGGCAGTGGTCAAAGCAGTAATTTAGGCGGACGTAAACCCATCAAGCTACAATACAATGGAAAATCCGGTCTCTCTATCTCTATTGATGTTGGATATAATTACATTCGCGCCTTATTAACTTATCTTGATGGTGAAGAAATTTCCTACATTGAGAAGAAACCAATTACCTTAAATGAAGACACCGTCAGATCTTATTTTTCTGAGATATTCTCTTCTTTTGATAAGATAAAGCCTAAATCGCTCTACGATATTATTGGTGTAGTAATCGCTGTTCATGGACCTGTTTTTAATGGAAATATTATTTTTACTCCACATTACAATTTAGATAAGATTCGATTCCGTGAAATAACTGAAAGCCTAATTGATTACCCTATATTTCTAGAAAACGAAGCTAACTTATCAGCGCTAGGTGAGTATACTTTTACATCTGAATCCTCTAGTTTAATCAGTATTAATATTCATGGAGGTATAGGTGCCGGTATCGTCCGAGACGGAATTATACAAACTGGTTCGCATGGGTTCGCTGGAGAGATTGGCCACCAAATTATCTCTGCTGGCGGTAAGAAGTGCAAATGCGGGAATCTCGGGTGTTTAGAAGCCTATGCCTCAAATAAAGCTTCCTTTGAATATTTTGCACAATTAAAAGATATGGATTATGTCAATGCAATTATTTTAAGAGAATACTATAACAATGGGGATACTGATGCCAAAAAAGTCGTCAAGGAGAATACACGCTATTTAAGTTTCGGTATAAATAATATGATTGCCCATTACGACCCTGAGGTTATCGTTTTAAATAGTTCTCTTTACCGCGAAATTCCTGAAATGATGACAATGTTAAAAAATAATCTATATAGCACTTTTTCTAAATGTATAATTGTTCGAAACAGCAAACTTAATGAACGAGCTACTCTTCTAGGAGGCTTAGCCTTAAATCTCCAAAATTTCCTTGGTATTAAACATATGAAATTCAATACAAAGGCTTAGTGGAATTTTCAGATGGACCTAATGGATTTCTTTGCGTTTGCTCTCGTTCAAATGATTTTCCATAGGTAAAAATGCCCAAGTAGTCAACTATGCAGACTTGTTTGGGCATTTTCAATTAGATTCCCAGAACTTGCATGCATCAAGGCTCAAGCGACTTTACCATGTTCATTAGGCCACACAATGGATAACCAGATAAAAGAGCTGAAAATGCTATGAGGGCATAAATAAAACGTTCGCTTCCGATCCCTGTTAGCCATAAATTCCATGTACCGCAATTTTCATAGTAATTGCCCTCGAATTTACTGACAAATCGTAAAGTTAATCTCATTTCCCCCCTCTCTTCACTTCAATTTCAAATATTATATATAGCAAGGCCTTTCTTTTCACGTTTTCGCATGCAAAAAAGCCGGTGAAATTTTACTTATCGTAAACACTTCACCGGCTTGCCTTTTTGCTAAAACACAGTTACTCTCCGCTTTATATGTCCATTCATATCCCTTCGTTTCGAATTTACCAATCGAATAGTTTATAGCCACTTTTTCATAAGTTTGGATGGCACATTATTACAATCACAAACGAATGAAGGCAAAATTAAAAGACCTAAACCCGGTTGAATAACGGACTCAGGTCCTCAAAGCAGCATGACTATTTATTTCTAACTTTCTTGGGTCAGATCAAAAAAGGGCTGACTTCCTTATTTTAATATAAGCTTCGCTACACTTTCCACGTGTGTGGGGTGTAATTGACAACACATGGGATGTTGGTGATGTTTTTAAATAACCTAAAAGAATATATAGAAAGCGTAAGTTGGCTTCTAACAGCCAAATTATTTGCAAGTCCCAAATGTCTCTTATGTTGCTTCACCTTTAAATTGCCAATCTTACTTTCTATTGATCTTATTGATATAGCCGATTCAACAATATACTGAGTAAAATCTTTGAACTTTTCATTAGCTATATTAAAAACAGGTGTTAATCCTACTAAGCTTCGATAAAGGTATTATGTGAGTATATAAAAAAGAGGAAGGTCAAAATTGTAACTCTCCTTTTTTATAAGGTAAAATAAATATAGAACATACTGATATATTTTTTTGCGAAAGCAAAGGGTTATGGAAAGAAAAAATTATACAGGGACAGGAGGGGTAGAACATGCAACAGAAAAAGAAAAAAATTCATTTTGCTTGGTGGGTATTGTTTGGGTTAGCCATTATGATGGGTGTTGCACGTGGTGGCATAAATAATGCTGCTAGTTTATTTTTAACACCTGTGTCAGAAGATTTAGGCGTTGGTATGGGACAACTTACCCTATACTTGAGTGTCTCTTCCATTGCGATGATGGTATTCTTGCCGTTTGCCGGAAAGATAATGGGTAAATACGATATTCGTATGGTCTTGATTGTATCCATTCTGTTACAAGGTGGGGCATTTGCGTTATTTGGAATGATGAATTCGGTATGGGGCTGGTATTTATTAGCGATTCCGCTGTCTGTCGGTAGTGTTCTTGTGACACAATTGGCAGGTCCCGTTCTTATAAACCAATGGTTTAAAAAACGAAACGGACTAGCCCTTGGTATTATGATGGCAGCGAGCGGTATGTTTGGGGCGATCATTCAACCGAATGTAGGAACGTTAATTGCCTCACAAGGTTGGAGAACTTCTTACATCATTGTTGGGATTGCGGCGATTGTCATTGTAATACCAGTGGTTTTACTGTTCATTCGTATGTCACCACTACAAAAAGGTCTATTACCTTATGGCTTAGACAAGGTAGAAGCTAACGATTCGAAACAAGATGCACAAACGGTAGAAAACAAAGGTGTCACAGCCGCAGTGGCGAAAAAGTCATTGGCCTTTTATGCTCTATTATTCTTTTTATTCTTAATTACCGCGGTTGCAAGTTTTGCTCAATTTATTGCCCCTTACGCACAAAGCATTGGGTATGATGTCCAGTTTGCCGGAAATGTCATGGGTGTGTTCATGTTTGGTGTTTTAGTTGGATCATTGGTGTTCGGTTTCTTGACCGATAAAATGGGTGCAAAGAAAACCACCTTTTTCTCCATGTTCGTCGGATTGATTTCCGTTTTCTTATTGATCTTCATACCAGACAATCCAATGGTATTTTCAGTGGCAATCGGATTATTTGGATTTGTTTCTTCATCAGTTGGAACGCTAGGACCGTTATTGACTACTTCTATCTTCGGCACGAAAGAATATGGCGCCATTTATGGAACGGCAGCATTAGGATTAGCATTAGCAGGTATTACGGCGCTCCCTGCTTATGGGTTTGTATTTGATGCAACGGGCAGCTATCTATACGTGTTATATGCTGTTGCAGGGATGATTCTGTTAAGTGTCTTGTTAATCATCATTGCGTTCAAAGGTAAAGAAAAATTAGAAAAAGCGGGTCAATGGAATTAAGCGATATAGTTAAGGAGTAAGCGAAATCACATCTGTGGTTTCGCTCTTTTTGATACCCTCCTTTTTCACTTGTCTATTAGCAGTTTACTTTAAACCCAAAGGGAACGTTTTCTTTAGAGCAAGGAAAACGGAAATATTCCCGAATAGAAATCAGCAAAGGGGAGCTAAGAATGAGAGTAGATATAAATACATAGAAAAATATAGCTTGCTTTTATGGGTCTGTATTGGACTTGAAAGGCGAAAGAATTATGAGGATACGACTACCAAATTTTTTTAAATAGTATTACCGATTGAAATCATTAAGAAAATTTTCTACTGCTATATATTGAAAAAGTACAGTACTTAAATCTAATTACAGGGAAAAGAAAAAAGCAGCGCCAAAGGGCAACTGCCTTATTTCAATACTAATTTTGCTACACTTTCCACGTGTGTGGAGTGTATGTGGCAACACAAGGGATGTTGGTGGGTTTATCAACATCTTTACCTGTTTTCGTAAGGATTGTTGCTTTTGTCTAATATTTATTCGAGATATGAAAACAGGCACCTTCAGAAAGAAGTCGGTATACTTGCTCTTAAAAGATTTACCGATATCTTTTATTACCTCATCAACATTAGACCCATCTGGCTCAACCCACCAAATGTCAGTTCGAGTTCTATCAGCTGGGTTATCTAAATGACGAGTGTAGTTGGATTGGTTAAGATTACAATTTAGCTCTTCTCGAAGATGACATTGGTACTCTTTAGGAAGCAATTCACCGTTGGTACCTTTTTTTATTTCCTCTATCCTTGGTATAAAGACATAATATATACCAAGTTCTACGTGAATAGACATAGGGGGCCAACCAGTAACCTCAGAAAAATAGTTACCAACAGCCCCGATTTTCAACACCCAAATGCATTGATCAATCCAACGCCAGTTATTCCTTGTATTCACCTTATTGAAGCCATTTTCTTTTAATATAGGGGACAGTGATTTTCGAATTACTTTATTAATTTCAGGAGAGCCAATCATACTTATCTACACCCCTTATTTCCACTATTTTACATCCATCTCTTTTGAGCTAAACTGCCCGTTACTTCCATAAGAAATTCAACACAAAAAGGCATTAATCCTTCTTGGACCAATGTCTTTGTTAGCGGAGTAAGCTATATTTTTATTAATCCTCGTCATTTAAAAATAACTCTTCTAAGTACCTTTCCTTTCTATCTAAAAAACCCTTTGTTATTTGATAATGTTCTGTGTCTTCATATCTGACACTTTCGATTACATTGGAATCAAAACTAAAGATGTGTGCGTTTGGATACCCCAGAAGAATAGGCGAATGTGTGGCGATGATAAATTGAGCGTTTCCGCTACTCACCAATTGATAAATAACTCTCATAAATGCTAATAGGCGAGCTGGTGATAATGCTGCCTCGGGTTCATCCAATATATAAATACCCTTACCCGAAAAACGGTTTAAAAATAGCGATAAAAAAGATTCTCCGTGAGACTGGTGGTGTAATGATTTACCTCCATATGCTTGATAAATAGTCGGGTCTTCCTTGGCTAGTTGATCCAGATGAGACGCAAAATGATAAAAACTTTCAGCCCTTAAAAAGAAACCTTGATTGATTTTTGGCAACCAAGACAAACGAATGTATTTTCCCAAAGCAGCGTGGGATGAATCTACATCGTATATATTGTTTATTCCTCCGCCTGCTGTATTAAACCCACATTTGTAAGCAATTGCTTCAAGCAAAGTAGATTTTCCTGAACCATTCTCCCCTACAAAAAATGTTACTTCACATTTTAAGTCCAATGTATTCATTCCTCTAATTGCAGGCACAGTGAATGGGTACGTATTTAAATCAGGTACTTCTTCTCGTAAAAAAGTAATTCTACGTAAAAACAACATTAGTTACACTCCACTTTTTAATTTAATGGGTATTGAGGTATTTCTAAAGCAATCTGTCCCGCTAGTACGATAATAAAAAAACTTTTAAAAATGATTCTGGTAAACTCATAATAATGGTCTACTATTAAGATTATGTTACCACAATAATCCAGTTCCTTCTTCTGCTATCCTGCCCCGTTTCTACAATAAGGAGTTCAACAGAAAAGGGCATTAATCCTTCTTAGATTAATGCACTCGTTATCTGATAAACCACTATACACCAAATACAATAACAGAGCCCCAAAATTACCACTTTTGATAATAGCCTTTACGAATGGCCATTTTATTTAATTGGAAAGGCTGTTTTCGTAAAGATTGTTGCTAAGGACATAAAAAAGAGACAGCTTTTTTACTGTCTCAGTTATTCAACGAAAGCCCCCGTAGCTTAATAACTTGGGATCTAAACTGTCCCGCTGCTCCCGCAGGATTCGCCCATCTTTCACTTCCGTCCTGTCTTTGTATAATCAACATTGAAATATAATAGATCCTTATTTATAAATTTCTAGCAGTGTCTTTCATAGCCAAATGTCTGAGGAGTGAATTTGTTTATTTATTTTTACCGGTTTTTTCATTGCCGTGTTTAAAGTTCCCTGTAATTTTAGCTAATAAAAGCTGTACTTCCATTATATTTTCTGCTGCATTTAATTTTTCTATAAGTTGCGCAGCCTTCCCATCCTTTACAATTTTGATTTGCTTACCTTCGTAATAGATGATCACTGTCCCTTTTTTCGTTATTTGGTAATTGAATGGCTCTTCCCTTAATCTGTTGCGTTTATCTATTTCACTCACCATATTACCCCCTGATCGACAAAATAGTTTACAAGCCATTTTGTATAAACAATCAAACTATCCTTTTTTAGCGGTAACTGCCCAACCGAAAATACCACCCACACTAAACCCAAAAACTAACACTGAGGCTATATCGTCAAATGCTAAAAAACCAAATACTGTCATCATCATTATATAAAAAAAATCCAAAACCACCTACCTGTATTCATTTATCTTCACCTCTGAAATAAAATTTAATTTCTTTTAAAGTTTATGCCATTAAATGCGATTATAGAAAACAGTATAAAATTTTGCTTATTCACTAACCTGCCCCGTTTCTACAATAAGGAGTTCAACAGAAAAGGGCATTAATCCTTCTTCTTGGATCAATGCCCCCATTAGTTTAAGTACAAACATTCACAATATTTATTATGTGAATTGGCATAATTCCATCATTTTTCTATATAAAAAGGAAAGGCAACTAAATTATAGCTGCCTTTAAATGAAAAGAGATGGTTTTATTTAAGTCTATTGTTATCCATAATCTTCAAAGAAAAATCCCTCTATTGAGGAGATTGTCCAAGCCCATTCAGTATAAAAAATATAGCTTCCTCAATTTCATTTTCGCTCACGGAATGTTTATTTAACAATGCAAAATTAGAAATAAATAATCCACCTATTACAGTGCTTAGCATTTTTAAAATTATTTCATTCGGTATATCTCTAATTTCGCCCCGTTGTTTAAACGCTTCAATCACTTTTATTAAGTGATTGGATCCAACTTCTAAAACAAAGGGAAGGAATTCGTTTCTAAGTTCCTCTTTATAAAATATTTCCTTAATGAACACCTGAAATATTTCTCTATTTTCCGCAAGAAAAGCACTACGATTTGTTAAAAGAACTCTTAAGAATTCCTCAAAAGAACGCTTATCATTCATTAATTCCCCAATGAGTTCATCTGCCATCGTAGGAAAAAAATCTTTTAGAAAAGGAACCATTATAGATAACAATAAATTTTCCTTTGTTCCATAATGTTTGAAAATTGTTCCTTCTGCTACGCCTGCTTTTTTAGCTATTTCAGATGTTGATGTATTTGAATATCCTTTTTCCGCAAAAGAAGTGATAGCAACCTCAATAATTTTCTTTTGCTTAACCGTTTGTTTATTGGATTTTTCAAGTATTTTAGCCATTTCATCCAGTAGATTATTATTAACCATTTAAATCACCATCTTTGCGTAAAGCTGTATCGCTTCCGTATTATAGCTTACGATACTTTTTCAAAGCAAACAAATTTAAAACGATAAATACTGCTGCAAAAGCCAATAGAATATATAGATTACTACTAATTTCAGATAAACTTAAGCCCTCGTACATTACTCCTTTTAATGCATCTGCTGCATAATACAACGGCATAAAGTTTGCGAATACTTGTAGCCAATCCGCCATTCCCTCAATGGAAAAAATACCTGAGAAGAATATTTGTGGCACAATAATAATTGGTATGAACTGAATCATCTGAAACTCGGAACTTGCGAAAGAAGATAATAATATTCCAAGTGACAAGGCTACAAGGGCGATGATGACATTGATTAACATAACAGTCCAAATGGAACCAACTAAAACCATATCCAATACATTTATCGCAAACAAAACGATTATAACTGTCTGTATCAATGCCAGTAAACCATAGCCAACAAGGTATCCTGCGACAATCTCTCCTCTTTTAATAGGGGTTGCTAATAGTCGTTCCAACGTGCCAGTTGTTCTTTCGTTTAATAAGCCTATGCCAGAGATTAAGAAGACGAAGAAGAAGACAAAGAACCCGACTAAAATAGGACTAAAGGTATCAAAAAGCTCTGTTTCACTGCTGCCATAAACATAATTTGTGTTCAAGGAATCTTGTGAGAGCAATTCACTCTGTATTGCGTTAGTCCCCATCAATTTTAATTGCTTTGCTTGAGTATCAATTTGCTTTACTTTCATTTCTAAGCTTTTTGCTATTGTCGGATCATCATTCAGTAAAGTTAAGGTTGTTTGATCGCCTTCCACTTGTAAAAAACCATCTAAATCTTTATCAAGTATCATATCCTTAACATTAGAAACTTTGTTATATTCTTTTACTACAATATCTGCGTCTTCTAATTTTTCGATGATTTGCTGATTCCCATTAGCAGCTCCTAAAACAGGATCAACGGTATTTCCATTAAAGACTAGGTTCATTAGTGTTAATACTAATAATGGAGCAACAAAGAGAAGAACCAATGTACGCTTATCTCTAAGTATTTGCAATAAAATCCTCTTAATAAGTGCTACTGTTCTCATTGTACTTTCCTCCCAGCATCCAAAAATACCTCATCTAAACTATTGACATTATATTGTTCTTTCAATTGGCGAGGTGTTCCAGATGCTATGAATGAACCATCTCTAACCATTGCGATATAATCACATTTTTCGGCTTCATCCATTACGTGAGTCGTTACAATAATCGTTTTGCCTTCCTCGTTTTTCAATCTTAACAGCTCATTCCAAATACTTAATCTTAATTCAGGGTCTATTCCCACAGTAGGTTCGTCTAATATCAAAACTTGGGGATTTTGAATTAAAGCGATTGCAAGAGATAATCGACGTTTCATACCTCCTGAGTACGCTGACACTCTTTTATTAAGGTCTGCGGTCAAGTTAACTAATTGTGCTGCATAGGTAATCCGTTTCTGTTTTTCAGTTTTGTCTAACTTAAAGAGCGATGCGAAAAACATAAGATTTTCTTTACCAGTAAGTGCTTCATATAAGGCATCTGATTGTGCCATATAGCCAATTTTTTGCAAGATATTTAAATTAGGCATTTTTTCACCTAATAAATGGACGGAACCTTCATCAGGAAAGTCCATTCCAACAATCAACTTTATCAAGGTTGTTTTTCCTGCTCCTGAAGGCCCTATAAAACCATAGATACTACCTTGTTTAATATCTAAGTTGATATCTTTTAATACCACTTTTTTGCCGAAACTTTTCGTTACTGCTTGTATTTGAATAGTATTAGTTTCATTCATTATGTAATCCTCCTTTCAAAAGTGAGCGTTTACTCACTTAGGTTGATTATAATTCCAAGTTAACTGGTTTTCAATAAAAAAAGTGAGTAATTACTCACTTTTTTTTAAAAAGGTTTATATATTATATTTCTTATTCAACTACCCTGCCCCTTTAGTAGCATAAGAAAAAAGAGCTGATCACAGCCCTTGATATGAGTAATGCCCCCGATAGTTTAAATACATTTGAAACTAATAGTTATCCAAAGTAATTCTTAAAACACCAAACCGCAAGAGACATACTCACTATGCCCCAAGCAACGGTACTCCATATCCACAAAATTACGGATTTGGCTTTTGATGAATTTTCCTCGTCTTCTATATTGGCTTTTATAAAAACTACCTTACTTTCCATACCTTTTTTCATGAGAATAACAAATCCCGTTATTATGAAACCAATAGTTATCCAGAATAATAAGTCCATCTTTTATAACTCCCTTTCCTCTCAATCCTCTTTGTTCAACTACCCTGCCCCTTTTCTACAATAAGGAATTCAACAAAAAAGAGCATTAATCCTCCTTGGATCAAAGCCTCGTTAGTTCAATAAGGAAAAGAGAAGCAATCTTATTCAACAATCGCGCCTTTTAATTGAATAACAATCAGCTTTTATTAGCTTGAAGCTCATTTTCTAATTTGTCTAATAAAGTTTTTTTTATTTTCAGCACCGTAACGGAGGCTAGCGCTTTCTATTTCAATAATCAACTTTTAACAGAGCTGTTAATTTTAATAAAAAAACCTACGTTTAAGTAACGTAAGTTTGATTAACTATTAATTTTGCTGAATTTTATATTTGAAAATAAAAATCGAAAGACTAAAAAGGACAGCTGCATAAACTACCACAACATATAAATGGGGAAACATTGCGCTAAAGTCTTCTGCCACAATTGCTCGAACTAAATCAACAGCGTGGACGAATGGCAGGGCATAAGCGACTTTTTCAAAAGCTCCCCCAACTAACGATAAATCTAACCATGTGCCAGATAAAAATGCTGTTAAGTTAGTTAATAAAGCTCCGCATAAGCCTACTGCTGCCTTTTCGTTAAATAAGGAGCCACATAACAGTCCGATTCCTATGAAAATAGTAGATGTAATGAGTAAGGCAATAAATGCAAATACATGGTTGAAAGATAGCTCCAAACCTAAAAAGTAAGCGGTTATAAAACAAGTAATACTTTGAAGCACAGCAAATATCCCTAAAGGAAGCGTATATCCAATAATAAAATCACTTGCTTTCATAGGAGTAGTTAGCAATCTTATTAAATAAGAAGTAGAACGGTCTTTTCCTAACGTTTGTGCTGCAAAGAAAGCAATGAAAGAAAGGCTAAATACTGCGATGCCAGGTGTCAAATGTTCAATATTAAAAAGTGCTTCTGGAACATTGCGATTAATCGCAGTTAAAATCATAAGTAAAATGATTGGAAAGACTATACCAAAAAATAATGAAATCGGGTCACGTACAATTTCTTTCGTACAACGTCCAGCAAATGCCAATGCCCTCATTATAATTCGCCTCCTGCTACGAAATGCACAAATGCATCCTCAAAGTTTTCTTTACTTGCTGTTGTAAGGAGTTCGTCTACTGTACCTAGTGCCTTTATTTCTCCATCCTTCATAATACAAATACGATCACACAAGTTTTCTGCTTCTTCTAAATAGTGCGTCGTAAGTACAATTGTCGTTGTCTCTCTCAGTTTATTAATCATTGCCCATAATTCCCGACGGCTAATAATATCTAACCCTAATGTTGGTTCGTCTAAAAATAAAATTTTAGGATCTGCAATGAGAGCCATGGCAATACTTAACTTTCGTTGCCAACCACCGGATAATTTTTTACCACGTTGATGTTCGTAAGGCTGTAGTGAAAACTGGCTAATTAAAGCATCTGTTTTTTCAATGGACTTCTCCTTCGAAAAGCCGTGAATGCGTGCCATTAATAATAAATTTTCGCGCACAGATAAATTTGGTGCAATGGACGTTTCCTGAGGTGACACAGCGAGTAATCCCCGGATACTTGGCAACTCTTTACTAAGCGAATGCCCAAGTACAAGCGCATCTCCTGAAGTTGGTTTGGCAAGGCCAGTTAACATATTGATAACGGTCGTTTTACCAGCACCATTAACTCCAAGCAGTCCAAATAGTTCACCTTTGTTAATTGTAAGTTTCATTGGAGAAACGGCAACTTTTTTTTTAAAGTGTTTTGATAAACCTTGAATTTCAATTGCTGCATTCATTCATTTTTTCCTCCTTTTTACTGAGGTTTCATCATATTTAAAAACCGTTTAATCATTTTTTCAGGTGCTAACGCTAACCCACGTTCCTCATCCCCTATAATAACGATTGAATCACCTGGGTTAATTCGAAAAATTTCACGTGCTTTTTTCGGAATGACAATTTGGCCACGTTCCCCTACTGTTGCTGTTCCAAAAAAGTGCTGACCTTTAGGTGGAATATCTACACCCATTTCTTCTGAGTTATGGTTTACTAATGCATCTAAGGTTACTCCAAATAAATTGGCAATGTTCATACTATGGTGTAAATCCGGTGTCGATTCACCTTTTTCCCATTTTGCAATTACTTGACGTGAAACATTTAATTCTAGGGCTAGTTGCTCCTGCGTTAGATTATGACGTTTTCTCAACGAGCATAAATTCAAATTAATCATACTTTTCATCCTTTCTTAGTTAATTATAAACACGATTTTAATCGATAATCTACCAACGGAGCGTAACGTTAATGTTATAATTCGTAGCAAAATGTAAAATGAAAGTAGATGTGAATGATAACCCTCACATTCTAACAAACCGTAAAATTTTTAAGACCTTAGCTCTGTTAAAATTGAATGTTAAGAAAAAGAGTGATTGACTCCTTTACGGCTATCCATAATTCTTTAATAGAAAATTAAATCTACTACTAATTACCATTTAAAATCTTCTCTCATTTTTCAACGTTGAAATTTAACATATCCTAATTAAAATAACAACCTAAAATGCTGACTAAACAGCATCTCAGGTAGATATTTTATAATTCCGCACTTACTTATGATACGGTTTCACCTGATGTAATACTATACAAGTAAATATTTACTTCACAATATGGACCGATTGTTGAACATAAGTTTAATATCGATCTTCAACTAAACCAGCTAATAGGTTGTCAATATCTCTCTGTATATTTCATTTTTTATATGCTATACTGTTTTTGGGTATGCCAAATAACCCTCCAGTTTCATTTTGGAAGGTTTTTCTTATGTTGGATAAATATCATTTCCTAAGCTATATCTAGGAAATTCTGGTTCTTTTTCAATAAAGCATAAATCCAATGAAGCAGCTTATTGATACAAGCTACAATGGCAACTTTCGAAGGTTTTCCTTCTGAACGTTTTCTATCATAGAACTCTTTGAGCTTTTTATTTCTAGAGCTTCTTACATAAAACAGCTAAATATAAGCTATGCCTTAGCCTACTGGAACCTCGTTTGGTTATGCGATTTATGTTCGCAGTAAACTTTCCAGATGAATGGACACTAGGATCGACTCCAGCGAAGGCCACTAGCTTCTTAGGGTAATTAAACCGATCAATTTCCCCAATCTCTGAAATGATTGTTGCCGCAATCTTTTCACCGATACCAGGAATCGATTGGATAATCTTATATTCTTCTATTTCATTTGCCAGGGATACCATTTGGCTCTCTAAATCCGTTAGGTGTCCTTGGTAGTGAAATAAAATATCGATATACATACTAAGATTGATAAGATGGCTTTCATATTGCACTTTCTGAAAAGGATTCTGAGAAGCTGAATGAATTAACTTTCTTGCTTTTTCTTTAGCCCACTGTACAGACCGACTTGGACAATATTCTCGTATTTTATCTTCTAGTTCTTCCTTGCCAGTCTTTAGAACCTTCTCCGAGGTAGGGTATTCCTTTAATACCGATAAAGATACTTTCGAAAAAAGATCTCCAAAAACCTTTCTGTATTCAGGGAAAACCTGATCTAAAATCATATGAAAATGCAATTTTGCCTCCACATACATATTCGTCATTATTTCTTGTTGTCTCGATAGATTTCGAAGATTTAAGAGCTGAATTCCTCTCCTCTTTTGAGGTTCAAACTCTTCTTTGTAATAGAGAACACACAGTTGATACGCATCATATGCGTCAGTTTTCACCTTTCTTAAACTAGACTTCTTCGCTTGATGAGAAATGATTGGATTCAATAAGATATAAAGTATGTCATTCTCTTCTAAGCATTGAACAACGGGTGTATGATAATGTCCTGTTGATTCCAATATAACCACAGGCATCTGCCCAGTTGTTTCCTTCATTTCTTCTAAGAAACAGATAAACTTCTCCAACTCTTCACGATTATGCTTAATCGAAAAACTTGTTCCATACGGCTTTCCTTTATCTAAAAAAGCCTGTACTTCACTTTCTTCTTTGGCTATATCTATACCCACAACTGGGTTCATTCTTTCTCCTCCTCTGATAAATTCACCAGTACCCCTAATCCTCCAAGTAGTATTATAGCTTCGCTTGTTATACGAGATCTCAGTCCCAACCAGCCTCAAACATATTTCTACAAGTAGGGGGTGACATATACCTTATATATCTTTTCTTTGTACCTCGTGTTGGAATTGATACATTACTTTTCACCCCGTGTTACTCATATTCTTGATTAATTGATTATACCTTTTTTCACTAACCTACCCCTTTTGTACAATAAGAAATTCAACACAAAAAGGCATTAATCCTTTTAAGATCAACGCCCCATATAGTTTAAGTGTATTTTTTCACAAAGATAATTATTTATGAGTTATATCTAACTGTATATGAAACAATGTATAAATCAAAGATTTGTTCGTTCTAAAATGTAATAAGAAATCAAAAACGTTCATAAAGTGATTGGATACCTTTACGAACGTTTTTTCTGTTGTTTATTATTTAATTTGTTGGTCGGCTATTTTTAATAAATAGTGATCCAATTAAGCCAATCAAACCAGTCACTAATACAGCGTAAAATGCATAGTTAATACCATTTGCTAAAAATTCCGCAGGATTAGCTGCACCAAATTCTGCAATATAGTTATTCTGACCAGCAGTAAATAATGTAATGGCAAGAGCTGTACCAGCAGCACCTGCAACTTGAGTTAATGTATTCATTGCAGCTGAACCATCTGCATATAAATGTTTTGGTAGCTGATTCATCGCATTTGTTTGTGCTGGCATAATTGTCATTGAAATACCTAAGAAAAGAATACATAGTGCAGCAATCACTTGCCATACTGGTGTCGTTGCTGAAAGAATTACAATAAACATAATTGCACCAATTGTAATCAGTGTAAATCCAATACGTGTGAAAACACGAGCACCAACTTTATCGAAATTTGATCCAACGATAGGTGCCATAATAATATTTAAAACGTTAGCAGGTAACATTAATAACCCAGCAGCAATAGCTGTATAAGCTAATACACTCTTTAAGTAAAGTGGAATTAAGATCGCAACCGATAAAATTACGAATAATGTCGTGAACATTAATACTGAACCTAATGCGAACATTGGATATTTAAATACACGTAAATTAATCATTGGCTCTTCCATTTTAAATTGGCGAACTGTAAATAAAATCAATGCCAACACACCTGCTACTAATGGTGCCCATACTTTCACGTCCGATAATGGTAATTCTGCTAGTGTTGCTAATGCATACACGATACCTCCAAAGGCGATTGTAGATAATAATAACGATAGTACATCAATTTTCGGCTTAGAAATATCTGAAACGTTCTCCATCCTTGGTGCCACTATTACTAATAAAATGATATTTAACGTCATCATAATCCAGAAGATATAATTCCAGCTAGCAGCACTAATAATTAAACCACTTAGTGTTGGTCCTAATGCTGGTCCTGCTGTAATTACTAAACCAACGATTCCCATCACTGCTCCTCGTTTTTGAATTGGGAAAATTATTAGCACAACGCTAAACATTAATGGCAGGAAAATCCCTGTCCCCATTGCTTGAATTAAACGACCGATTAATAAAATTGAAAAACTTTGGGCAATCGCTGCAAGCAAAGCACCCATTGTAGAAATAATTAATGCCCCTACAATTAGTTGACGTGTTGTAAACCAACGTACTAAATACGCCGATAACGGTACCAAAATTGCTAAAACTAATAAATAACCTGTAGTAAGCCACTGTGCTGTACCTGCACTAATCGAGAAATCTTCCATAATATTTGTCAATGCCATATTTAATGCTGTTTCACCAAATAAACCGATGAAAGAACCAATCATTAAAACAGCAGCCATCAATTTCGGATTTTTCACTTGTAAATGTGATTCCATAAAAAAAAAACTCCCTATTCTATATAGTTTTGACGTAATGACTTTGTAAAAATACATAAAAATCAGGTAGATTTAATACCAATAATTACGGTACTTTCGATAAAACCGTTTAGTCTAGTTACAACTATAGCAAAATTTTTTTGAAAAATTCAATTCTAATGTTTCTGATACAACCAACGAAAGTCACATTTTAGACACATTTTTTCAAAATAAACCCAGTGAAAGGTGGATTGAAAGATATGATTTTATATTTCAACTAATATGTAAACGTTCTCTTTTATTAATCTATCTAAATTCCCTACCTATAAGTCCAGTTAAAATGCGATTATATCAAGGTTTATTGGGGCTATAAAAATCAGCGTTACGTAATTCTTTTAAATTTCAACAGTTGAGTTGACAAATCTACGGAATTAAGGGAAAAAATATATTTAGAATAATTAGACTTTATATAGAAAAGACAGCTATAATGTTAACGAATTACATAAAATTTCTATACGGGTGGACAGATGAGACTAAATATGTGTGGGAACATAATTAGATGAATATGACTTAAAGGTAAGCACAAAATATAAAAATAAGCACACCTTCTCGGTACGCATTACAAAAAGGGATTAATCCTTCTTGGATCAATGCCCTTGATCGTATCAGAAAAACTTTTTATATAACTCCCTTCGCAATGCCCCACTTAAATAAGCGTAAATTTTAGTCGTTTCGCTCTTTTCGTGTCCCATCAAATTTTGAATGACTTCTAAAGGTGCCCCATTATTCAATAAAGTAGTGGCATAACTATGTCTCAACTGATGGGGGTGAGTACTTTTATTGATGCCAAATCTTTTCGATATCTGTTTTATGATATATCTCATTTGAGCTATGCTCATACGATGAGGAGCACGTACGGTTACAAATAAAGCTTCTTGATCATCTGTTCTCTCATCCAGGTACCTCTTCAATCAGATATCACACCTAGTATTAAAGTAAACTTCTCTTTCTTTATTTCCCTTACCTAAGACAATTACGGACTGGTTAGAAAAATTAATAGATTGTCGATTCAAATTAACGGCTTCCCCAATTCGACAACCGGTTGAATACATAAACTCGAACAATGCATTTTCTAATGTTGTATCACAAGCTTCTCTTAAATGCTCAATTTCTACTTCAGTTAAAAACTTTGGTATGCGGACATCTAGTTTCAGTTCCTTAATTTTCGCGGCTGGATTACCATTCAGGACATTTACATCTTGAGCCCATCTAAACAACGACTTTATAAAACGTATCCTATGACTCAGGCTAGCAGCCTTTAATTGATCAGCAACATTCCCAAGATAAAGCTTTAATGAATCGGTGGTTATTTCATCAAGGGATCGATCACCGAGATTCCGGATTAACAAGTTTAATTGGACATTATAGGCTTTTAAAGTCTGAAATGAATATCCTTGGATCTGTTTATCAGCTTTATATAAATCCCACGCTTCAGATAGTATCATCCTATTACTCTCCTAATCTATTTTTATCAGTATAGACAAATAGAAAGGAAGTAATACTCCAATTTTATTAAATGATTTCTTATGAAACTTTTTTATAAAAGATAAGATTTATAAGGTTTTATTTAAAAACCACGAGGGCAATTCTATTACTTAACTCCACAGGTACTACAAATTTTTGTAGAAAAAATTACTTGTAAATCTAGTGAGGAAATTAGGATTAAGTATCACTTCGTAATTCCTTTGTAAGAAACGAAAAAAGGCAGTGCCCCCCTATTTAGAGGGCTTACTGCCTTATTTTAAAATAAGTTGCGAGACACACTCTACGTGTGTGGAATGTATGTGGCAACACAATGGGATGTTGGTGGGTTTATGTTCAACAGCTTCTCTCTGCAGACATTAATAGTTAAAAATTAAATTACAGAGATCTGCACTTATAGTTGAGTAAGGAAAGGTACAATAACAATCGTTACAGAAGAATTTAAATATAATTAACGAAATATATTAATTATAAAAATATTTTTGTCTATTTATTCACATAAGCTTGAAATTATATTATTCTAATATAGTAAAGGTGATTAGGTTTTTTCTTTTGTTGTTCTCAATACTTCCTACTATCACTTTAATAAAGTTACTAGCTCTTCTTTTGTTCAAACATATCCATTTAATCAGAATGGCCATTAGCAGGAACCTTACAAGTAATATATAGAAATCCCTACAGTTTGAATCTACTACTTAAGTAGATAGGAAATATTCCCCTTTTTATTCTAGCTTTCATTTCTTTTTTTCATTGTTATTTATTTTCTTCCCTTTAAGAATAAATATTTCACAACAAAATAACACCGCTCACTATAATTTAAAAACATCTATGAAAGGAAGAACATCGTGCCTAAAGTTAAATTATTTATTATTGGAGCAGCTTCTACAGCAATTCTTGTAGGATTATTTTTAGTGTTTTTCGGAGACTCTGAAGCAAAAGAAACGATTATAGCCCCACTAGGGAAAGACATCTATAAAATTACTGAATTAGAGGTTGGAGCTATACAAGATATCGTTAAAGAGACTTACATAGCAGGTAACCCAGTGACAACTACTATTAAACCTGTTGATAAACAAGGGAACTTTTTCTATAACGAGGTTATGGGAATGCAAAAGGTAGTTGAATTGAAATATAAGGCCATAGTTAGATGGGGGTATAAAGGTGAGTTTGATGAAAAAACAGTAGAATACAATGAGAAAGAGAAGATACTAACAATTAAAGAGCCTCAACTAACTGCATTTTACGCAAAAGAATTAGTTGAATCTGATGAAAATTTAGGCTGGGTACAATCCATACTCTCTCCGACTTCCTATGATGAAGCAAAAATATATGATGAACAAGCTAACACAGTTATCGAGCAGACAATTAGAGATAATATTCAAACAGGTAGAGAAAAAGTGCAAGGTCATTTAAAAGACGAAATAAACAAATTAATTGAAAATGAAACAATCAAAGTTCCTATCAGAGATATCAAGTTCGAAGAATCGGAAGAAGAGCTAGATTTAGTTAACAAAGAACTAGAAGATCTTTAAATCATTAACAAGAATCTGGATAAAAAACTGAATGAAAATAAGGATAATAAGGCAGTGCCCTGTGGGGCACTGCCTTATTTCAATACTAATTTTGCTACACACTCCACGTGCATCGTCTGTGGGAACATATCCACAGGCTGCACTTCCACCGTTTGATATCCATGCTCCTCCAAATACATTAAGTCACGCGCTAATGTTGCTGGGTTGCAGGAAACATAGACGACTTTTTTCGGCTTCATTTCTGCGATGGTGTTTAAGAGATTTTCGTCACAGCCTTTACGTGGTGGATCGACAACTAATACGTCTGCTGTGATTCCTTCTTCGTACCAGGCCGGGATGACGGTTTCAGCACTGCCTACCGAAAAGTCGACATTGGTGATGCCGTTTAGTTCTGCGTTCTTTTTGGCGTCTTCGATTGCTTCTGGGACGATTTCGACTCCATATACCTTTTTGGCTTTTTGTGCTAAAAATAAGGAAATTGTACCGATTCCGCAATAAGCATCAATAACCGTTTCGTTACCTGATAGATTCGCATACTCCAGCGTCTTATCATAGAGAACCTTCGTCTGAGTAGGATTCACTTGATAGAAGGAACGCGGAGAGATGGCAAATTTAACATCACCGATATAATCATAGATCACTTCTGCTCCCCATAATACTGTTGTTTTCGACCCAAGAATAACATTTGTCTTCAAGGAATTCACATTCTGAATAATGGATTTAACCCCAGGAACTGCATCAATAATCTCTTTGATGATTTCTCTCGCATGCGGGAGCTCAGGTGTTCTTGTTACAAGGACAACCATAATTTCACCAGTCACTTGTCCATGACGTACCATAATATGACGAAGCAATCCTTTATGATTCCGTTCATCATAGGCACGGACACGGTACTTTTCGCAAATATTCTTCACTGTGCGGATCGTATCGTCGTTTTCTGAAACCTGAATCAGACATTCATCCATATTAATAATTTCATGTGAACGTTTAGCATAAAAGCCGGCAACTAAGCCGCCTTCCATTTCTCCAACAGGTACCTGGGCTTTATTACGATAGTTCCATGGCTGTTCCATACCAAGTACTGGATGGACCGGTACATCAGGCAGTTTTCCGATTCTCGCCATAATTTCCCGAACCATTTTTTCCTTTGCTTTCAGCTGGCCTTCATAGGATAAATGCTGAAGCTGGCAGCCTCCGCACTGACGATAAATTGGACAGGGAGGCTCTACTCGATCAGGACTTTCTTCCAATAGCTCCATCAAGCGGCCAAAGGCATAGCCTTTATTAATTTTGGTCACTTTAATGCGGGCTTTTTCTCCCGGTAAACCAAACGGAACAAAAATAGGATACCCTTCCACTTTTGCAACTCCGGAGCCTTCATGAGTCAGATCTTCAAATACAACATCTATATAATCATTTTTTTGAATTGGCGCTTTTTTCTTTTCAGTCATTCTTTGCTAACCTCGATTTTTTATTGAGTACTCATGATTGTATCATAAAACAGGACAGACAGATAATCCATGGATTTTACCATAAAGTGAAACTTTGCTCAAACGGGTTTTCATTCATCTCCCATTGAGGAGTAATTGACTACTCGGGTTCTGCTGGCGCTTATCTTCCAATTTAACTTCTGCTTACGTTTAATATAGAGGTGTCTATGCCAGTTTGAACGGGATAAAAAAACCAACCTCTTAAAGAAGTTGGTCTAAATCTGGCTTCTCAAATACGGCATCGTCTGAAACAAGTATATGCCGATCTGTTATTTTCTGCTTTTCGTGTACGCTTTCCGGCACGAATACATCCAAATGACGATAGAGGTTAACAAATTCAGCAGGTGCCAAACCGCCAAACTCTCCATCTAAATTTAACTGCAGCTTTTCGGATGAATGTACTTTAATGCGGTTCGCCTTCACATATATCACAGACGGATCATGAATATGCTCTCCGCGTAAAGCTAACGCTGCGATCCGTACAAAATCTGGCAGGTTAATTTTCTTGAGAATTAAAAGTGTAAACATACCATCATTGAGGGAAGCATCTGGTGCTAAGCGTTCAAAACCAGCAACTGAGTTCGTGTTAGCAACAAGGAAAAGCATTGCATCACCTTCAAACAGTTTACCGTCATATTCTATTGACACCGGAGTCGCCTTAAGAGACGGCAGCAACATTTCCAATCCTTTCATATAATATGCCAGCTGTCCCAGTCTGGTTTTCAGCTTGCTTGGGACTTCATATGAAAGCTCGGTTAAGCGGCCACCAGCTGCTATATTGATGAAATAACGATTATCCATTTTTCCAATATCAATTGGAATCGTAAGCCCTTCTGCGATAGTTTCAGCAGCTTCAAGTATCGATTTCGTTGATATACGTAAGGCGCGAGCAAAATCATTTGTGGTCCCTACTGGGATAATTCCCAATTTAGGTCGGTATTCCTGTTCGGCCAACCCATTTACCACTTCGTATATCGTTCCATCTCCACCCGCTGCAATAACCACGTCATAGCGCCTTTCCACAGCAATTTGTGCCGCTCTTGTCGCATCGCCCGCTCCAATAGTTGCATGACAGGAAGCTTCATATCCAGCCTTCTCTAAAATTTCCAAAACCTCAGGTAACTGTCTTTTAAATGCTTCTTTCCCGGAGGTAGGATTGTATATTATCCTTGCCTTTTTCATAATTAATCATCATCCTATATTACAAATTCGGAGTTAATATATCTGTTAAAAAAATACCTCTACTATTATACATCCGTGATAAAACAATTGCTAATTTTACTTATCTTCGGGCAGATTTGATGACACACTGATCAAAATGGCATCCCCATTACTGCCGACTTTTATATTTGCATATTTAGCATTCTGTTCTACTTCTATCCCCGTGCCTTCTTCAATGAAAAAATTCTCAATGCCATAGGTAATCGTATTTCCATTTGCTTTTCCTGTAACAATCACTTGATGGTCATCTGTTCTTTCTTTTTTCGCTTCTTCTATAGTATCATATATCCCTTTCATTTGATAAATCCCTTTTGAATCCTTTTCCACAAGCACATATACACGATCATAATGCTCATCGGAATCTATCTGGCTAATATTATAGGATAATTGAACATAATCCCCCTGTAAAATAGAACGCGGGTCAACCGGCTCTACTTTTAGGATAATATCTGTCCCATTCCGTAAGATCGTTTCCTTCTGAAAAATTATCACGAACAGGATAATTAGCTGAACGAATACGATTGGTGCCCATTTACGCACACTCCTCAGGACAAATTCGAATCGCCCCGTGCTATTGTTTCTTTCTGTTTTCTTATCCAGATAAATTGCTATAGAGAAGAATATTGCTCCTACAATCGCAAAGGTAATAGACTTATGGAGCAGTGTCCAAAATAAATCATAGTATTTATAACCGAGGTATCCGATCAGATAAAGAATAGCAGCATACTCTAACCAGTGATTTCTTTTATGTACAACACGGTACGTAAAATAAACCAAGAAGAAAAGATAACTGAAATTGTAAAGGTAGTAAAGTACACTGTTTTCCGAGAAAAACGTAAGAATGAGCCAAAGTGTCAGAATTGCAACCAGGTTCCACCCTTTTGTATACGGATTTTTTAGCCAAAAGTAAAGTCCAAAGGCTAATGCAATCAGTAGAATGACGACCAACTCACCTGATATTCCTGAGAATAATTCATAAAGCAGGAGTACCACTGCATAAATCGTCCCACCTAAACCCAAAGGATATATGATTCTCTCCCTTTCACGCCAGGTTGTATAGCCAATCAGGAGTAAATAGATGATTAGAACAACGCCTGAGTGATACCACAGAATCGAAGATGAAATAAGCCATCCCGTCAACATCACTGTGTATCGGAGAATGGAATGCTCCCTGGCAATATGACTGCCAATCGGAACGAGAATGACCAAACTCACCATTAACCATGCGATATCCTCTCCTAATCCAATCAAATAAAGCATACCGATTAAAGAGGAGGATAAAAGTAAAACTGCCAAGAAAACAAAGACTAGCTTAATAAGTGTTGGGATAAAGTTATTTTCATCGTTTGTTTTGGAAGCAGTGAGTTTAGCCAGCCATTTAGAGCCCAAAATAACGAGGGTGATTGCAATAAGTAACCCAACAAAATAAGCTAAGAATCCATTTATCCATGATGAAACCATGATAAACTGCGCTATGAGAATGATGGAAATTCCTAAAGAAACAATGACAGTAACTACTTTATTCTGTCTGTTATTCATATAGTCATAGAAAATCCAGCCTGAAATGAGGGCAACTGCCAGATAGACAACGATCCCGATATAAGAAAAAGCATGATCCTCATTAAATAAATAGATAGATGTCCACCGGATAGTCAGTTCAATAGATAATAACTGAATCCAGGCGCTGGATAAATAAGAAATAAGCCTTGGTCCTCTTTTTGAGAAGCCATACAGACAAGCAATGTTTAAGATAATGACTCCCAGAAGAATTATTGTGTGCTCTGTATCACTTCTATCAATCCAGCTATTTAAAGGAAAGAAATACGTGTATACCGTTATATTCAAAAGTATGTAGGATTGAACAAAAAATATCGGATATTGGGTAAACACAGCTAACAGGACAGAGGGAATCAGCCACACTAAAAATAATGTATAGCTATCAGCGTGTGAATTATATACCTGCCCCAAAAGTGCTACCGCTACTCCAAATGCGATTGATCCTCCCCAAAATATCCAGGCTCCCACGTCCTGCTGATGCTGCTTCCATTTTGAAAAGCCATAGCTTACTCCGTAAAATAAAAGCATTAAAATTACGATTAATGCTATTTTCACATAGCGGTCCATTCCTCCCCAGTTGGCCGCAAAAAAATAAATGATCGCGCTCAACCCAAAGAGCAGCCCAATCAGGTAACTTGTTTTCGTCATCTTTTCATGCTTCAATCCTTTCACCCCTTTTCACTATCACGTATATTCTTTCTACTCATCAAAAAAACCTCCCCTTACCAAAGTTGTTAATACCTAAATAACTGACTAATCTGAAAATATGTATATATCTACCATAACAAACTTTCCGACAGAGAGGAATCTAAAAAAAGCAGACAAAGACTGTTGGCTTTCCAGCGATACTTAAAAAGCCTCCCATACATATAGGGAGGCTGTCAGTTACCATTTATCTTTTTTGAAGCTCTTCCATGATCAATTTATTGACCATTTGCGGATTGGCTTGCCCTTTTGTTGCTTTCATCATTTGCCCAACAAGGAATCCAACCGCTTTTTGCTTACCATTTTTAAAGTCCTCAATTGATTGAGGATTCTTATCCAATATTTCTGTGACGATTGTACGTAAGGCTCCCTCATCAGAAATCTGTACAAGACCTTTTTCCTTTACAATCGTTTCAGGATTTCCACCATGCTCCACTAATTCTTTAAATACAGTTTTAGCAATTTTCGAAGAGATTGTACCGTCCGTAATCAATTTGATTAAGCCAGCTAATCCTTCTGGAGTAAGAGCCGTGTCATGCAGTTCTTTTTGAGACGTTTTTAAGTAAGCTGAAAGCTCACCCATAATCCAGTTGGAAGCCTGCTTAGGTTCTGCCCCAGCAGCTGTGGTTGCTTCAAAGAAATCGGCTGTTTCTCTTGTTACAGTTAGCACACCCGCATCATAGGCCGGCAGTCCGAATTCTTCTGTATAACGCTTGATTCGTGCATCCGGCAATTCAGGAATTTCTGCACGCACTCGGTTTTTCCACTCATCATCGATATATAATTCGACTAAATCCGGTTCAGGGAAATAACGATAATCATCAGAACCTTCTTTAACACGCATTAAAAGAGTTGCCCCAGTTGCTTCATCAAATCTGCGAGTTTCCTGCTGAATTTCCCCGCCTTCATTCAATACTTCGGCTTGTCTTTGTTGTTCAAACTCAAGTCCTTTACGAACAAAGTTGAAGGAGTTTAAGTTCTTCAATTCCGTCTTCGTACCGAACTCTTCCTGACCATATGGGCGTAAGGAAATATTTGCATCACAGCGTAAGCTTCCTTCTTCCATCTTACAATCGGACACACCTGTGTACTGAATAATCGTTTTTAGTTTATCAAGGTATGCATATGCTTCCTCCGGTGTACGGATATCCGGCTCAGAAACAATCTCGATAAGCGGTGTTCCCTGCCTGTTATAATCACACAAGGAATAGCCATCAGCAGTATGTGTCAATTTCCCTGCATCTTCTTCTAAATGAAGACGTGTGATTCCGATTCTTTTCTTCTCACCATTTACCTCAATTTCAATCCAGCCATTCTCTCCAATCGGTTTATCAAACTGCGAAATTTGATAAGCTTTCGGATTATCCGGATAGAAATAGTTTTTACGGTCAAATTTTGTATCAGTCGCCACTTCACAGTTCAGTGCCATTGCTGCTTTCATCGCAAATTCGACTGCTTTTTTGTTTAATACAGGCAATACACCTGGGTATCCAAGATCAATGACAGATGTATTCGTATTAGGTTCCGCTCCAAATTGGTTCGGAGAGGATGAGAATATTTTGGACTCTGTTTTTAATTCAACATGGACCTCAAGTCCAATGACTGTTTCGTATTTCAATTACTCCACCCCCTGTAGAGACGGTTTTTGTTTATGAAAATCTGTCGCCTGTTCAAAAGCATGAGCAACTTTATAAACCGTGCTTTCGTCAAAATGCTTCCCAATAATTTGTAAACCAAGCGGTAGACCTTTACTGAATCCATTAGGAACAGAAATTCCCGGCACTCCGGCAAGATTAACAGGAATGGTTAAAATATCATTCATGTACATTGTCATCGGATCACTTGTGTTTTCACCCAATTTAAATGCAGGAGTTGGTGTAGTAGGTCCTACAATGACATCATACTGATCAAATACGTTTTCGAAATCCTGTTTAATTAATGTACGGACTTTTTGTGCTTTTTTGTAGTATGCATCATAGTAACCGGAGCTTAATGCAAAGGTACCAAGCATAATCCGTCTTTTCACTTCATCCCCAAAGCCCTCAGCTCTCGATTGCTTATACATTTCGAGTAAGTTCTGTGGGTTTTCCGTTCTGTGTCCATAACGAACACCGTCAAAACGAGAAAGGTTTGCAGATGCTTCAGAAGAAGACAATAAATAATACGCTGATAGAGCATATTTAGAATGCGGCAGAGATACCTCTTCATATGTAGCGCCCAATTTCTCCAGAACCGCCAATGAATTGAGGACTGACTGACGCACTTCCTCAGTCACGCCTTCGCCAAGATATTCTTTCGGTACAGCAATCCTAAGCCCCTTTACATCACCAGTTAATGCCTTTGTAAAATCTGGCACCTCAATATGCGCTGAAGTTCCGTCCATTGGATCCAGTCCAGCTATGGCATTCAATAAATATGCATTATCCTCTACATTACGCGTGATTGGCCCAATTTGGTCCAATGAAGAAGCAAATGCCACTAAACCATAACGGGATACACGTCCGTATGTCGGCTTCATCCCTACAACCCCACAGAATGAAGCTGGTTGACGGATGGAACCGCCTGTATCTGATCCCAAGCTAAATGGGACTTCACCAGCCGCAACCGCAGCCGCTGATCCACCTGAAGAACCTCCAGGTACTCGTTCTAAATCCCATGGATTAACTGTTTTTTTGTAACCTGAATTTTCTGTGGAAGAACCCATTGCGAATTCATCCATGTTCAACTTACCAATTGTGATGGTTTGCTCTTGTTTTAACTTTTCCACAACTGTTGCATCATAAATTGGGTTAAAGTTGTCTAAGATTTTGCTGGCACAGGTCGTGCGCAGATTCTTAGTCACAATATTATCTTTAATCCCAATTGGCATTCCAAATAAAGGACCGCCGATTTCTCCAGAAACTAGCTGTTCATCCAGTTTTCCAGCTTCTTTATAGGCATTTTCCTCATTTAATGTTAGAAATGCATTAACATTGTCTTCAACTTTTTTAATTTTAGAAAAGGATTCTGAAACTAAATCTGTTACTGATAATTCCTTTTTACGAAGCGACTCATGCAAGTCCGCTATTTTACGATCAAATAAAGACATGATTTCCCCTCCCTGACTACTCCATTATTCCCGGTACACGTATTTGTCCATCTTGATGGTCAGGAGCATTTTTCAGTACTTCTTCCCTAGGCAATCCTTTAGACGCCTTGTCTTCTCTCAAGACATTCTTCATATGTAAAACATGTGTAGTAGGTTCGATATTTTCAGTATCTAACTCATTCAATTTTTCAGCAAACGTAATAATTGAATCCAACTGTTTTTGTAACTTTTCAGTTTCTTCTTCTGTAATAGCTAATCTTGCCAAATTAGCAACATGCTTTACTTCTTCTTTTGAAATGCGAGTCATTTCATACACCTCCATTTTGCTACGTGCTCCAAATACAATTATTATGATAATACCAAACTTTCGCGCGTTAAAGCAATCGGAATTAACCGCAGAAATCAGCATATAGTCAATTAAATAAAGAAAGATGGAATTATTCCCCTGAACACCGAATTATTGCCCGGGAAAAGTTTGTCGTGATTTGAAAAATCCATTAATCTCAAATGTTGATAAAATACGACATACAACCCTTTTTATGAATCAATCTACCTTCTTTGACCAGCAACTTATACATTTTCTTTCAAAGGTCCGAAATATAACTTAACCTTTTTTCACCTATGGTCTGTTTTTTTCAGCAGAATATCCCGAAAATAATACGAAGTTTCATTCTCCAGATAAACTAAAAAAGGAATCTGAATAAGTTTCAGATTCCTTTTTTCCATTGTTTATTTGTATATTAGGCTTTCTGGAATTGCTCTTCTTCCGTAGAGCCTTTTAGGGCTGTTGTAGAAGAAGTTCCGCCAGTAATAACCTGTGCCACTTCATCAAAATAGCCAGTTCCTACTTCACGTTGGTGTCTTGTTGCTGTGTAGCCATATTGTTCGCTTGCAAATTCATTCTGTTGCAGCTCAGAATAGGCAGCCATTCCGCGCTCTTTGTATCCTCTTGCTAATTCAAACATGCTATGATTCAAGGCATGGAATCCGGCAAGTGTAACGAATTGGAATTTGTAGCCCATTTTCGCGATTTCCTTTTGGAAGTTTGCAATGGTATCATCATCCAATTTTTTCTTCCAGTTGAAGGATGGTGAACAGTTATAGGCTAACATTTTATTTGGATATTTCTCATGGATGGCATCGGCAAATTTCTTCGCATCCTCAAGATTAGGCTCAGATGTTTCACACCAGATTAAATCTGCATATGGTGCATAAGAAAGTCCCCGTGCGATTGCTTGATCAATGCCTGCTTTCGTACGATAGAATCCTTCAGGAGTTCTTTCACCCGTGATAAATTCCTTATCAGTAGGATCAATATCACTTGTGATTAAGTCAGCTGCATCCGCATCCGTACGGGCAATCAGAATAGTTGGAACGCCCATTACATCTGCAGCAAGACGAGCTGCAATTAGGTTTTTCACTGCTGTTTGTGTTGGAAGAAGTACTTTACCGCCCAAATGGCCGCATTTCTTTTCAGAAGATAGCTGATCTTCAAAGTGAACACCTGCTGCACCTGCTTCAATCATGCCTTTCATCAGTTCAAAACAATTCAACTGACCGCCAAAGCCTGCTTCAGCATCAGCAACAATCGGTTGGAACCAATCGATATCTTCTTTACCTTCTGAGTAGTGGATTTGATCCGCACGTTGAAGCGCCTGGTTTATACGTTTTACGACAGCCGGTACGCTATTGGCTGGGTATAAAGATTGGTCAGGATACATATTTCCGGAAAGGTTCGCATCTGCAGCAACTTGCCATCCGCTTAAGTAAATCGCTTTTAATCCTGCTTTTACCTGTTGGACAGCCTGATTACCTGTTAATGCACCTAGCGCATTAATATAATCCTCTGTTTTAAGGTAATTCCAAAGCTTTTCGGAACCTCTTCTTGCTAAAGTGTGTTCAATTTGCATGGAACCACGCAGTTTTAATACATCTTCTGCTGTATAAGAACGTTCAATTCCTTCCCATCTTTCATCTTTCCACTCAGCCTCTATTTGTTTAATCAGTTCTTCTCTCATCTTTTGTACTTCCTCCTTTTATATGAAACCTAATGATTTGTTTTATAGAATTTCGTAGGCAGGTAAAGTCAAGAAGTCATAATACTCATCACTGATAATCAATTTATCAAAAAGCTCTGCTGCTTCGGTGAAACGCCCATTCTCAAAACGTTCTTCACCAAGATCCTGTTTAATCTTTTGCAGCTCTTCTTCTTTTAATGTTTTGTACATCTCCATATCAATCTTGCGTCCATCATCCAATACACCTTTAGGATGACGTAACCATTGCCACACTTGAGCTCGGGAGATTTCAGCAGTAGCTGCATCCTCCATCAGATTATTAATCGGTGCTGCACCTCTTCCATTAAGCCAGGATTCTATATATTGAATTCCAACATTAATATTAGTCCGAACACCTTGCTCTGTGATGGAGCCCTCTGGCACCTCGAGGAGATCAGTTGCTGTAACCTGAACATCGTCACGCTTTTTATCGATTTGATTCGGCTTCGGCATATAGTGGTCAAATACTTCCTTTGCCACTGGTACAAGAGCAGGATGGGCGACCCATGTTCCATCATGGCCATTTTTCGCTTCGCGTTCCTTATCAGCCTTTACCTTGGCAAAGGCCTCTTCATTTGCTTTTTCATCATTTTTAACCGGGATTTGTGCAGCCATGCCGCCAATAGCTGATGCATTCCGTTTATGGCAGGTTTTAATGGCCAACTGGGAATAGGCAGACATGAATGGCACAGCCATTGTGACAACAGATCGATCCGGTAGAATGATAGAATCATGGTTTCTGAATTTCTTCAGATAGCTGAAAATATAATCCCATCTTCCACAGTTTAAACCGGCTGAATGATCCTTCAATTCATACAGAATTTCATCCATTTCAAATGCTGCAAGGATGGTTTCAATGAGGACAGTTGCTTTAATGGAACCTTGTGGAATACCTAGGTGATTTTGTGCATAAACGAAGACGTCATTCCATAAGCGTGCTTCCAGATGACTCTCTATTTTAGGCAAGTAAAAGTAGGGACCGCTTCCATTTTCGAGTAAGGTCTTTGCATTATGGAAGAAGTAAAGTCCAAAGTCAAAAAGTCCACCGGAGATCGGCTGTCCTTCCAACGTGACATTTTTTTCTTCCAAATGAAAACCTCTTGGTCGAATGATGGGAACAGCAGTTTCTTCATTTAATTTATATTTTTTACCGTTTGGATTTTCAAAAGTAATTGTACGGTTTACAGCATCGCGGAGATTAATATGGCCTTCAATATTGTTTTTCCATGTTGGGGAGTTGGCGTCTTCAAAATCAGCCATAAAGCATTTAGCGCCTGAATTTAAAGCATTAATCACCATTTTCCGATCTACAGGTCCTGTAATTTCAACTCTTCTATCCTGCAGGTCCTGTGGTAAAGGTGCAATTGTCCAATCACCTTCACGAACACTTTTTGTCTCCGGCAAAAAGTCTGGAAGTTTACCATTATCAATTTCTTCTTGGCGCTTGGTACGCTGCTCAAGCAATTCCTTTCGCCTTGATCCAAAGTGCCTTTCCAGATTCTCAATGAATTCAAGAGCTTCCGGAGTCAATATCTCATCAAAACCATTCTCCATTTTTCCAAGAATATTGATTCCATTCGTTTGTACTGCCATGTAAGACATTCACTTCCTTTACCTGTATGTTTTGTTATAAAACAGAAAAATTATTATATTTTGTATTATATAACAGTTTGTGGTTTTTGCAAACTATTTTGCAGTAAAATTTTGCATATTTTATAAAATAGGGTAAAACATCTCACAAACTAAGGAGAAATGTAATATTTAGAGATTACAGGTATAGTATGAATTTCATAGACAATAACCATTTTGATATTCTTAACTTTATCTTGAACACAAGACGACTGATTGATAATCTCGCTCAATCAAAGTAACAATCGCTAAAAAACTATGATTATCACTCATTTGGATCTATTTCCGCTCAATAAAAACCTATTCGCTCATAAATTTCTGTTTCCGCTCAATTCCTACCAAAATCCGCCCAATAAAGTGCTCTTTCGCTCATTTCTCCATTAAAAGTCTTAGTTTTCTTACCCAAGAAACTCAAAAGCTTATTATTTTTGATAGTTTGCTTAAAAAATTTGATTTCCCCCTCAATCAAATTTTTTATGTTAATAGACTCTTATTCCCCCTGTTAATAAAAAAGCTCCCCACCGAAAACAATCGGAGAGGAGCTTTAATATAGCCATATATATTAATAGGTTTCAGATGTAGTTTTAGCTTGCATATGCAATGTTAAGTAGTCAGGACCGCCTGCTTTTGAATCTGTACCGGACATATTGAAGCCGCCAAATGGTTGGTAGCCGACTATCGCACCTGTACAGCCTCTATTAAAGTATAGGTTTCCAACATGGAAATCTTCACGGGCTTTTTCTTGGTGTGCACGATTTCTAGTAATTACAGCGCCTGTCAATCCGTAATCTGTATTATTAGCTATTTCAATTGCTTCATCAAAGTTACGGGCTTTGCTGAATGCTACAACAGGACCGAAGATTTCTTCTTTCATAATTCGAGCATCAGGTGCCAAATCGGCTATAATGGTCGGTTGAACAAAGAATCCTTTGGAATCATCCGATTCTCCGCCTGTCATGAGGCGACCCTCATTTTTGCCAATCTCAATGTACTCGGTTATTTTCTTGAATGCAGAAGCATCCACGACTGGTCCCATAAATGTAGCAGAATCGGTCGGATCTCCTACAGTCAATTCTTTTGTCAATTCAATCGCTCTGTCCAGTACTCTATCATACACATCTTCTACAATAACAGCTCTTGAACAAGCAGAGCATTTTTGTCCGGCAAATCCAAACGCTGACGCAACGATTGACTTGGCAGCCAATTCAAGATCAGCATCTGAATCTACGACAATTGTATCTTTACCGCCCATTTCAGCGATAACACGCTTCAGCCAAATTTGGCCTTCCTGTACCTTAGAAGCTCTCTCGTAAATCCTGGTTCCAACTTCACGGGAACCTGTGAAGCTGACAAAACGAGTTTGCGGATGATCAACAAGATAGTCTCCCACTTCACTTCCATTTCCAGGTACAAAGTTAATAACGCCTGCAGGAAGACCGGCCTCTTCCATAACCTCTACGAACTTAGCAGCCACGACCGGTGTTGTGGAAGCTGGTTTTAGCAATACTGTATTACCCGTAACAACAGCTGCTACGCATGTACCGGCCATAATCGCAAATGGGAAGTTCCATGGGGAAATAATAATTCCCACTCCCAGTGGTATGTAGTCATATCTATTATATTCATTAGGACGGCTTTGTACCGGCTGCCCATTCTTTAATTTCAACATTTGTCTAGCATAGTACTCAAGGAAATCAATTGCTTCAGCTGTATCCGCATCCGCTTCAACCCATGGTTTTCCCGCTTCTCTTACCATAATGGCAGAAAATTCATGCTTTCTGCGGCGAATAATGGCAGCTGCTTTAAATAAAACATCTGCACGCACTTCAGGTTTCGTTTTACTCCAAGTCTTGTAAGCTTTTAGTGCCTCCTGCATTGCCTTTTCTGCTAAATCTTTATTTGCCTTGGAAACGCGGCCTACTATTACTTTTTTATCTGATGGGCTAATGGAAACAATTTTATCATCTGTAGATACTCTTTCTCCACCGATAATCAAATCATAGTCCTTGCCAAGATAGCTATCTACTAATCCCAAAGCATCCTCAAACGCTTTTTTGTTTTCGCTTACAGAAAAATCAGTAAGTGGTTCGTGCTTATATGCTTGTACCATTTGATTCCCTCCCTATATTTCTGTAGTAACCCCTTTTTATTCTACTCTATTGGAAGCTTGTAAGTCATCTAATATAGTTTATATTCAAAATCTTCACAAGAAACTAACTACATATCTATATCCACAAAAAAAGCTACCACAATGGGTAGCTCTGTTTATTCATTATATATATACACATCTGGTTCTTTGGAATTTGCCTTTTTCACAATGAGTGATTCCTGTCCATTGGAAGATGCAATTTTTGTCTCCACCGATAAATATTCAGGGAAACTCGATTTCACCAATCCAGCCACATATTGTGTAAATCCAATAACCTCTGTTTTTCCGTAAAACTGCATATCTATGGAGATGGTCAGCTTTTGCAATTCTTTATTCACATAAAAGGCTTTTCCAATTACTCCATTAAAATTAGGGAAGTATTCTTCAACATCCTGCTTAAAATTAGCAAAGGTCGTTGCATCATCACGGAAATCCTTTGTTGCTTTATTGGATGGGAACAAATAATACTCTTCTTGTACGTTTGTCCATTTGGAAATCTTATTACTTTTCTCTCCTACTTTTGTATAAGAAATAAAATTCCCAGGCACAACCGCATCCCTGCTTCCTTGTTCAAATAAAGCAACCATAATCGGAACGGTTTCTCCGCCTTCCATTGTTCTAATTCGTTTCACAACTTCAGCTGCAATTTTTTGACCTTCTTCAAGCAGTTTATCTTCTTCAATTTTTATTTCGTACGTTTCCCCATACTTTTCCTTTTGATAATAAAATACTGAATTCAAGGCAAGCCCTATCGAAATGCCGCCCAACTCAACTTTATTATCATCTGTTTTGATCAGATAATCATGCTCTAAAATATGGGCAAGATATTCTGGATTTTTCTCATATCTTTCCTCAATATCACCCTTCCCATCATCTAAAGGGTTTAAGCCGACGTTGTCCTCAGCAGTCAGTTTGTTCTCTTTCAACTGCCCTTTTGTATATTTACGATTCAGCCAGCTTTTAATCGTTTTCGTGTCCAATAACTGACCTTCTCTAAAAATATATTCCTCCGTTGAGAATGGGTCATGAGACAATCTCATCAGCCCTGTTTCAAACTCTTCCAAATCAAGTCGCGTATTAATGTTTGAAACCACAAGACCTCTGGAACTGCTTATCTGATAAGGCAGCATCGTTTGATAATAATTGTCGGAGATTTGATATTCGGGAATAATGGAAGACTCTTTCTTGGAATCTTTCTCGGTATTATCCTCTACTACCTCATCCTTATCAAATTGTGGTGCGCAGCCTACAAGCATAAGTGCCAGTACCATGGTTATTGCTATCAAACGCTTCATCCCTACACCTCTATCCCTGCTTGCCCAGTTCTTCCAGTAAATTGCTTTCATCCCATATTTCAATTCCTAAATCCTGGGCTTTTTTTAATTTTGATCCGGCATCTTCTCCGGCTATTACTAAATCTGTCTTTTTACTTACGCTACCCGTTACAGTTCCACCTAAAGCTTCAATCAACTCTTTTGCTTCAGTTCGTCCGTACTTTTCCATCTTTCCTGTAAGTACAATGGTTTTTCCAGAAAAATAACTATCTGTAGCTTCAGCGATATTTTTCTTTTTACCTTTATAGAGCATATTAACCCCAGCATTTTTTAATTCATCGATCAATTGCTGGCATTCTTCCTGATTAAAATAAGTCACAACCGCATCAGCCATTTTGTCCCCAATTTCATTAATAGCTGTCAATTCAGCTACATTTGCCGACATTAGACGATCCATGTCTTCAAATTCTTCCGCGAGGATTCTTGCAGCCTTAGCACCAACATGGCGGATTCCCAGTCCAAATAAAAGGCGCTCCAATGAGTTGCTCTTAGATGCTTCAATAGCGTTCAAAAGATTGTTCGCTGATTTATCCCCCATACGCTCCAAATTAATCAGCTGGTCATATGTCAATTTATAAATATCCGCTACATCCTTAATTAACGATTCATCGAATAATTGAATGATGACTTTTTCACCCAGACCATCAATATTCATGGCATTTCGTGAAACAAAGTGAATCATCCCCTCTTTAATCTGAGCTGGACACTTTGGATTGATGCAGCGCAAAGCTACCTCTCCTTCCAAACGAACAAGCTCACTATCGCAGTCAGGGCAATGCGTTGGCATATGGAATTCCTTTTCTTCCCCTGTCCGCTTATAAAACAGAACATTGACAACCTCCGGAATAATATCACCGGCTTTTTTGACGACAACATGGTCTCCAAGCCGAATATCTTTTTCACGGATTAGGTCCTCATTATGAAGGGAAGCCCGTTTAACTGTTGTACCTGCTACTCTTACCGGGTCCAATAAGGCGGTTGGCGTAATAACGCCTGTACGACCGACAGTCAATTCAATATCGCGAAGAATAGTGATGACTTCCTCTGCAGGGAATTTATATGCAATCGCCCATCTTGGACTTTTTGCAGTATATCCTAATTCCTCTTGTTGAGAAAGTGAATCGACTTTGATGACGATTCCATCAATATCATAATCAAGCTCAGGCCTTTTGGCTGACCATTCCTCAATATACTCTAATACATCTTCAATCGTAGCACATCTTCTGCGATGCGGATTGGTTTTCAATCCTAATTTTTGAAGAAAGTCAAGTCCTTCACCATGGGATTCAACACCTGTTTCTCCTGTTTCACCAATCCCATAAAGGAAAATATCCAAATTCCGCGAAGCAGCTATGCGTGGATCAAGCTGACGCAAGGATCCTGCTGCTGCATTTCGTGGATTGGCAAATGGCTCTTCCCCATTTTCTTCCTTCTTTGCATTTAAGGAAACAAACGATTTCTTTGGCATATATGCCTCACCGCGTACCTCAAATGTAACTGGTTCATTCAATCGGAGTGGGATGGAACGAATGGTTTTAAGATTAGCAGTAATATCCTCACCAATTGTTCCATTTCCTCTTGTAGCCCCTTTAACAAATAGCCCTTCTTCATAACGCAGGGAAACTGCCAGTCCATCTATTTTCAATTCACATATATAAGAATATCGGTCTGTACCAAGCCCTGAATTTACTCGGCGGTCAAAATCGCGCAAATCACTTTCGTTAAAGGCGTTACCAAGACTTAGCATCGGTGTAATATGTTCTACTTTTGCAAACGTATCAAGCACTTGTCCACCAACTCTTTGAGTAGGTGAATCTGGGGTTTGCAGCTCCGGATATTGACTCTCCAATTCCACCAACTCTTTATACGTCTGATCATATACAGAATCAGGAACTGATGGCTGGTCGAGAACATAGTATTCATATCCATATTGGTTTAATAGTGATTGAAGCTCAGCCACTCGTTTTTGCGCTTCTTTTATATCCATATTTTCAGCCCTCTCTACTCAATGTTTCTCTTGCGGACTATTGTTTTGTGATTGGTGCAAATTTGGCAAGGAGTCGTTTGATACCCATAGATGGGAATGCAATATCCAGCTCCAGACCGTCTCCGCTTCCTTTTACGCTGACAACTGTACCTACGCCCCATTTACCATGGGCCGCTTTATCGCCAACCTGCCAGTCGAGTTTTTCTCCGCCGGACTCATTCATCATCGATCTTCCGACAGTTTTAGGTCTTGCTGCACCATTGATTCCTGAATTGTTAAGACCGGCACCATTTATACCCGTTCTAGTTCTTGTACCTGAACCTGAATGCATAAAGGAAGGTCTTGACTGCCTTTGCTCTTCAGGCGGATTTAACAGTTCAATTAAATCCTGTGGAATTTCTTTAATAAAGCGAGATACAGGGTTCAGATTAGTACGTCCATATAATGTACGCATCTGTGCATTCGTAATAAATAATTCACGTTCAGCCCGTGTGATCCCAACATAAGCAAGCCGTCGTTCTTCTTCCATTTCCGCTTCTTCCATTAAGGCACGGCTATGCGGGAAGACACCTTCTTCAAGTCCAATCAGGAATACAGCAGGGAATTCCAGCCCTTTTGCCGAGTGAAGTGTCATTAATACAACGCCATCTGTCACGGCTTCATCCTCATCCATACGGTCAATGTCCGCAACAAGAGCAAGGTCTGTTAAGAAGGCAACCAGGCTCTTATCATCACTGCCCTTTTCAAAGTTTTTCGTAACAGATAAGAACTCATCAATATTCTCTAGGCGTGTTTCTGCTTCAATCGTCTTCTCAATTTCCAACGACTTTCGATACCCTGATTTTTCAATGACTTCTTCTATTAATTCTGTAACAGACAGGAATTCCTGCATTTGCGTATAGTTTTTAATTAGGTCCCTGAATTCAGCAGCCCCATTATAAGCTTTACCGCTAAGTCCAATAAATTCAAGCTCCATCATAGCCTGATACATAGAAATATCATGATCGGCAGCATAATTAGCAATTTTATCAACTGAGCTTGCTCCAACTCCACGCTTTGGAACATTGATGACCCTGCGCAAGCTAATATCATCGTCCGGATTGGCAATGAGTCGCAGATAAGCAAGAATATCTTTAATCTCTTTACGATCATAGAACTTAATACCGCCAACAATCGTATATGGAATATTGGATTTAAGCAGAACTTCCTCCATTACCCTTGACTGAGCATTCGTACGGTACAAAATGGCAATATCAGATAGCTTCTTCCCTTGCTGTTCTGTCAGCTCTTTAATCTTTCCAGCAACGAACTGTGCTTCACCTTGTTCACTGTCCGCACGGTAATATGCCAACTTATTCCCTTCCAGGTTTTCTGTCCACAAATTCTTTTCCTTACGATTCAGGTTGTTGTTAATTACTCCATTGGCAGCCGCTAAAATCCGTTTTGAGGAGCGATAATTCTGCTCAAGCAAAATAACATTGGCATCAGGATAATCCTTTTCAAAGGAGAGAATGTTGGCAATATCAGCACCACGCCAGCGATAGATGGACTGATCGGAATCACCAACTACACATAGGTTTTTAAAACGCTGTGCCAATTTCTTTACAAGCATATATTGTGCACGGTTCGTATCCTGATACTCATCCACGTGAATATATTGAAACTTTCTTTGATAGAATTCCAGTACTTCCGGAACCTTATCAAAAAGTTCAAATGTCTTCATAATCAAATCATCAAAGTCCAATGCCTGATTTTTACGGAGTCGCTTCTGATACTCTGTATAAAGATCAGCTACTGTTTGCTCATAGTAATTGCCTGCACTGTTCGCAAATTCCTCATAGTTGATCAATTCATTTTTGGCAGAGGAAATGGACCCAAGAATCGTCTTAGGATCGAATTTCTTCGTATCAATATTCTTCTCTTTCATTATTTGCTTAATAACCGTTTGCTGATCACCTGGGTCAAGAATTGAGAAATTGCGATTCATACCAATTCGGTCAATATCACGGCGCAGGATTCGCACGCACATTGAGTGGAAAGTAGAAATCCAAATATCCTCTGCAGCGCCGCCTAGGATTCCCTGAATTCTTTCCTTCATTTCTCTTGCTGCCTTATTGGTAAACGTAATGGCAAGAATATTCCACGGTGCTACTTCTTTTTCTACAATTAGAAAGGCAATGCGGTGGGTAAGTACCTTTGTCTTCCCACTGCCCGCTCCGGCCATAATTAGCAAAGGTCCATCCGTAGCTTGTACAGCCTCTTTTTGTTTATTATTTAATCCCGTTAACAGTCGATCTGTTAAGAATTGCATTATGACACCACCCTAACGAACATTTGTTCTTATTATACTTCATCCAATGGCTTTAACGACAATTTTATTTATTCTTTTTGGCAGAATCTACTGTCAAGAGAGCCGTTTTTAAATCCTCATAGACGAGGTTTCCGACTACAATTACATCTGACAAGCTGGACATTTCCTCAGCTTTTTCGATGCTTGTAATCCCTCCGCCGTAGAATAGCGTTGTATTCATCAATGTATTTTTAACGGTCTTGACAAGTGCTGGATCCCCATACTTTCCGCTGTATTCCAAATAAAAAATAGGCAAATTTAATACTTTTTCTGCCACAAGAGCATAGGCTGCCGCATCTTCTTCCGTCAAATCGGTATTGGCATCCGTTAAATCTGCTGCCTTACAATCAGCATTCATGATGCAATATCCTTCCACATGCATTTCGTCCCAATTAATCATGTGGCCAAATTCTTTAATTGCTTCTTTATGCAAACCAAGAATCCAATCCGGATTCCTGCTATTTAAAACAGATGGTATAAAATACAAATCAAATCCCGGGGTTATGGATTCTATATTTGATACTTCAAGCACACAAGGCAATGTATAACGCCTAACGCGGGCCATTAAGTCCAGAACATTTTCTAGTGTAACACCATCTGTTCCTCCGACAATAATAGCATCCGTACCCGATTCACAAACCTTTTCGAGTGCTTCATCTGAAATTTCCTTATTAGGATCGAGTTTAAACACATGTTTCCACTCGCGAAAATCGTACATGCAAAACAGCCCCCATTCTAATTTCCATTTAACCATTATAGCATTCCTTTTAGAGTTCCCAAAGAGTTAGAAAATTCATATGCACAACTGTTATCTAACCGGTAATAAATATGTGCTCTACCCCGGTGCGCGCCTACTTAATTGTCAATTAGATGATACGTTCCCAGCCTGAGTACATATAAAAAAGCAAGCAACCGATGTGCATATTCCACGCGGTCTGCTTGCTTTTATTTATTTCAGGCATTATCTTCTTTTAATCTTCCCAGTGCCATTGAGTACGCATCATTCCCATAATTCAAACAACGTTTAACCCTTGAAATAGTTGCAGTGCTTGCTCCGGTTTCAGTTTCAATCATATGATACGTTTTACCTTCTTCAAGCATTCGGGCAACCTCGAGGCGTTGGGCAAGAGATTGTATTTCATTCACCGTACATAAATCATCAAAGAAACGATAACATTCATCGAGATCTTTCAAGGATAATATCGCGTTGAATAATTGATCCAACTCTTTCCCTTTTAGTTTGTTAATTTGCATATATCCAGGTTCCTCCTAATCATTTGAGAGTTTGACACTATTATTTAAGCCCGGTTGATCCGGAATAATATTAATCCATGTTTTTCCCTGCACCAATTTTACTTCCGTTTCACCGGATACAGGTACAATTCGACCATCTTTACTTACCCATTGAATCTCCAGGCGTTTACCTTTTTGCAGTAAGTATGCATCTCCGCCCGCAGTTAAATCAATACTCCTGCGGCCTTTATCATCAATCACCTTATGAATAGCTTCCACAATAAGGATATTATCCAGTAGAACGGGATCTTTCGTATCTTGATCTTCCGTGCGTACTCCCGCTGTATGGCGTGTATACTTTTCACTCGCCGAATCATACTTATAGGTCACATCATAATCTAGAGATCCATAAGATAGAGCAGCAACTTTATAGTCATCACCGGAAATTAATCCTGTTTCATCGTCGGAAAAAAAGCTATACGGCGGGGTATTCTCTTCCATTGAATAACCTTCTTTTTGTGCACCCTCTAAGATATTTTCATAGGTGATATAGGAATTATGCGGCGCTTTTCGATCAGAAGATCGTTTGAAGAGTGTCCCGTCATGGTTAAGTCCGTTCAAGTGGTCTATATAATCAGATTGAATCAGCTTTTTCGCATCAGGACTCCAGCCATGAAAAATATACAGGCTTTCATATCCTTTGGCAAGCTCTATATAATAATCTCTCGCACTTCTAATTGGCCCAATGTTTTCAGGAAATTCGCTTTGGTAGATAGCCAAAAACCTAGTTATATTACTTTCAGCTAAAACCTCATATACGACATCTGCTTTAGATAGGCCAGACTGTGGTCTTGCTTTGGGATGATTATTGACCATAACCGATACAGCCCTGTGGTTGACCTCTTCGTCCGTTCCCACACCCGTTAACGGATACGTATTCACCGGCTTAGCAGCTACCTCTTCTTTATCAGTTTGAGGTTTATCAATAATGGTTTCTTCCTTATTCCCTGAACACCCTGCCAGAAGGACAAAAACTAAAGCCACCATGAACCCAGCTTTCCTCAACATGCCCTACACCCCTTAAAGTGAAATTAACCCACCATGATCTACCTTTTATTTTTCTCTATTCTTTATTATTTTAACGCATTATAGTCGGAAAGAGTACAGATTTATTCATAACGTCATATAATCCTGCCTGTGTTACCCTTATATAAGGTAAATGAGTAGAGGAAAAGAACAGTAAAGAATAAATCGGATCCTCGAATGGGTATCCCTTTTCAGTCAATATTTCTCGCAATCTAGTTTCTTCTTCTATTAAAATCGGGAGTTCTTGATTAGACATCATTCCTTGCAGCTCCAGAGGCATTTCGAACAATATTTCACCTTTCTCTGCAATCACAATTCCCCCACCGATTTCTTTCATTCGGTTAAAAGCCAGTCTCATATCTTTCTTACTTTTTCCAATCAACAATATATCCCCAGAGTTAGAAAAGGATGAAGCAAATCCATACAAACGGTTGGCAAACCCCTTTAATATCGTATTGATTCTGAATTTACCATCTCTTGTTAGGTACGTAAAAAAGCTCTCATCATGGTCTTCATCCAAAACTTCTCTTGAAATATCAATATGAATCGAATATGGCTTAGTGATGACGCTATTTTCCATATTGATGCCAAATGGCATTGAGTATTGGAAGTCGTAATCTGTAAGCTCCCAATCAAGCTCCAGAGGGCTAAGGCCAAAGTCTTTCCAGGCGATCGATGTTCGATTCGTTTCAACCTGTCTTCCATCCCTTTTCACCCACTGCCCTTTTGATAAAACAGAGTGAGGAGTAGGCTGATCCTTGGCAGACAGGAAGTTAATATTGGCTACTCGTCCTGTCGCAATATTTCCGTGTAAATAATCGATATTATAATAGCGAGCTATATTTAAGGAAGCCATATTATACGCATCAATAATAGGCACACCTTTTTCAATTGCTATCGAGATTAATTGATCCGTAAATCCATCTTTATAAAATCCAGGTGTTGAACCATCTGTATTAAAAAATAATCGATCATAGGAGTTCAATTCGTATTCTTTTAAATCATCCAAAATACGGGGTAAATCCGGACGAATGGATGAATGCCTCAAGGACACATCATATCCCTGCATCAGTCTGCGAATGACTTCTTCTCCTGTCATAGCCTCATGATCACAATCCGCACCAAGCAGCATTAATTTAGATAATGTTTTTTCAGAAGCGCCCGGGAAATGTCCTTCAATTTTCTTTCTCATTCTTTTTGCTTCCTGTATCCAGTGAAGCATCATGTCATCTCCATCAAGAAGACGCGGCCATCCTGTTAGCTCTCCAGCCTGCAGGACTCCATCGTGCTCAAGCCAGCTCTTTACATTAGAATGCGAGAATACCATCTCTTCATTTCTCAGCTCAGTTTGAGAATCCAATCTGGCCCACCAATACATGCTGATTGGAAGATGACGTAATTCCTTCAGCAGTGCAAACGCTTGTCTATTGTCCAAAAGAGTAAACAAAAGCATGTTATCATTGATTAAGGTGGTTGTTCCATATTGAGCAGCATGCATGCCAAGAGTAGCCGGATTATATAATTGATATGGATGGGCATGCGGTTCAATATAACCTGGTACCAGGTATTGATCCGTACAGTCTACAATCTCATACCCGTCCTGTATAACAGGCATGTTATCCCCGACATATACAATTCGATCTTCATAGATCCATATATTCGCCTTCATCCACTTTTTAAACACCTGATTCAAATACACGGCATTCGTTAAAACAAGAGTTGGCGCTACTTTACCATCTATCACATGAACATGCTCGCGCAGTTGTTTATTTTTCCATCTATATCGTTGTCCAAGCATAAAAATACCCCCTTCGCAAAACATCATTTCTTATATTTAAAAAAACGGAAGCATCGCCCTTCCATTTTTAAAATTAAAATGTAAGCCTTTTCAATATACTAACATATTTTTATTATTTAGAGCATTAAAGAATGAAATTAATTTGTAATTCTTTACATTTCAGCATTATTAAATAACTATAAGTATTTTTGGATATAAGACTTTTACGTATAATCACATTAAAAAGTTCCCTTTAATAAAGGAAAAAGATTGGACAACCCCCAAATAGACTCTTCCCTTGCCCCTTTAAACTAAACCTGTAAAGCCGCATTATTTATTTTATCGCTCTCAAGATGCAGGAAGAAAAAACATGTGGATAGGAACTATCCTATATTTCTTCAGAAAACATCATTTCTATTTAAAAGATGATATCTTTTTAGTGATTTTTGTCGCAGAAAATCAATTAATGATTTTTCTAGTCTAATATTTAAGAATATTATTGTTTTTTAAAGGTATATGAGCGAAATTGTTAAACTATTGAGCGATTTTAAAAATATATGAGCGAAACCAAAGATTATTGAGCGATTCAGAGGATTTATGAGCGAATTTCAGAGAATAGAGCGAATTATACTGTGATTGAGCGATATTAATAGATTTTACGCGAATTCCCTTCTGATTTGTTGAAGTTTGTTTGAAGCGATTTAAAATTTATCTTATTACTAAACATAAAGTGATTGGATCACTTTTTGCCAACGTTAACCATGCTCCTCTGCATACCTTTTTGGCATATGAAAAAGGCCGACCTCTTCAGGTCGACCAGTAGCCAATTTAATGTTCCTTGCATTACTAACTAGCTAATAAACAGCCTCTAACCGTTATATTTTTCAATAGCACGCTCTCCAATATCATGGCGATAATAGAGACCATTACATTGAATTCCCTCTAGCTCCCGATAAGCCTTTTTCTGGGCAATCTCCAGTGTTTTACCGAGTGCAGTTAGTAAGAGGACTCTTCCTCCATTTGTCAAAAACTCACCCAGTTCATTTTTATTTGTCCCTGCGTGATAAATATGTGCATCGATATCAACATACTTTAAGCCTTTTATAATACTGCCATTTTCATACTCACCTGGGTAGCCATTAGCTGCCATGACGACTCCAAGGGCACTTTCTTCAGACCATTCCAAATCCATATCGACAGAATTCAGAACGTTTTCAACCACATCCATAAAATCTGACTTTAACCTTGGTAGGATGACCTGTGTTTCCGGGTCACCAAATCGGGCATTAAACTCAATCACCTTTGGACCCTCAGCAGTAGCGATTAATCCGGCATAAAGGACCCCGGTGAATGATTTACCCTCTTTCACCATTGCCTTTGCTGTCGGTATCAGAATTTTCGCTAACGCCTGGCTAACCATGTCTTGACTGATGTGCGGAACAGGAGAGTAAGCTCCCATTCCACCTGTGTTCGGACCTTTATCACCATCAAAAGCACGTTTATGATCCTGAGCAATTTCCATCGGATAGACCTTTTCTCCATTTACAAAAGCCATAAAGGAGAACTCCTCCCCAATCAAAAATTCCTCAATCACAACTTTTTTAGAAGACTCTCCAAACCTTTGATTGAGCAGCATTTCTTTCAAGGCACTGAGCGCATCCCCTTCCGTCATTGCGACGACTACACCCTTGCCTGCTGCAAGACCATCCGCCTTAATAACAATTGGTGCACCCTTTTTCTTTACATATTGGACTGCCTTTTCATAATCCGTAAATGTTTCATATTCTGCTGTAGGAATATCATATTTTTTCAGCAAATCCTTCGTAAAAGACTTACTTCCTTCTATTATGGCGGCAGCTTTGGTGGGTCCGAATACGATTAGGTCATGGTCCAGAAATTCATCTACAATTCCGTTCACTAAAGGAGTTTCCGGACCTATAAATGTTAGTTCTATTTCATTTTCTTTCGCAAAATCAACTAATCTGGTATGATCTATCTCCTGGATATCCACAATCTCAGCAACATCTGCCATTCCGGGATTGCCTGGTGCTACAAATACTTTTGTAACGCGCTTGCTCTCAGCAAATTTTCTGGCCAATGCATGTTCGCGACCTCCACGCCCTATAACAAGTACTTTCATCATCTCGTGTCTCTCCCTCTTAATGTTTGAAATGCCGTACTCCGGTAGTAACCATCGCAATACCATACTCATCTGCTTTTTTTATAGAGTCCTCATCTCGCTTTGATCCGCCTGGCTGAATGATAGCGGTAATCCCGGCTCTGGCCGCGGCTTCCACTGTGTCATCCATTGGAAAGAATGCATCTGATGCGATAATGGCGCCTCTCGCTTTTTCACCAGCCTGTTCTAAGGCAATCTTCGCAGCGCCGATACGATTCATTTGACCAGCACCTACTCCCAGTGTCATTTGCTCATCTGTTACGATGATTGCATTTGATTTAACATGCTTTACGAGTTTCCATCCAAATTGAAGAGCTTTCCATTCAGCTTCAGTAGGTTCTCTTTTTGTAACAACCTGAAGCTCTGCATCCTGTATAGTTGCCTCATCTGACTCTTGGACAAGTAAACCGCCTGTAATGGAAGATAGTTTTTTCTCCCTTTTCTCTCTTCCCTCAAATTGAATAGTAAGTAAGCGAATATTTTTCTTAGATGTTAAGACCTCTAATGCCTCGTCAGTAAATGATGGGGCAATCACAATTTCCAAGAAAATTTCATGAAGCAGTTTCGCCGTTTCAGCATCTACTTCCCGATTTAACGCAACAATACCGCCAAAGATAGATGTAGGATCCGCTTCATATGCCTTTTGGAATGCTTCATAAATAGTGTCTCCAGTTCCTGCGCCGCAAGGATTCATATGCTTCACAGCAACAGCAGCCGGCTGTTCAAATTCCTTCACGATTTGCAGGGCAGCATCTGCATCATTGATATTGTTATAGGATAATTCCTTACCATGCAGCTGCCTGGCTGCTGCAATTGAAAAAGTAGAGCCAAGTGGTTTTGCATAAAACGCAGCTTTTTGATGAGGGTTTTCACCGTAGCGAAGTGGTTGCTTTAACGTGTATGTAACAGTATAGTTTTCAGGCTGATCCTCTTCTGCCAAATTTGTCATGTATTCAGCAATCAGGGCATCATAAGCCGCTGTATGGCGAAAAACCTTTGCCGCCAGCTTTCTTCTATCCAATAAGGAAAGTTCTCCATTACGGAAACCATTAAGTACTTTTCCATAGTCAGCAGGATCCACCACAACTGCTACAGACTCATGGTTTTTAGCAGAGGCCCTCAGCATTGCAGGACCGCCAATATCAATATTCTCGATTGCCTCTTCAACTGTCACGCCTGGTTTAGCAATCGTTTCTTGGAATGGATAAAGGTTCACACAAACCAGCTGAATAGGAGCAATCCCTTGTTCTTCAAGCTGAGCCATATGGGATTCATCGTTTTGTTTTCCAAGGAGACCCCCATGAATATAGGGATGTAAAGTTTTTACGCGCCCATCCATTATTTCCGGAAAACCTGTCACGTCACTGACGCTGATAACTGGAATACCATGATCCGACAATGTTTTTTTGGTTCCACCTGTGGAAATAATCTCAAAGCCCAGCTCCGTAACTCCTTTGGCGAATTCTACAATCCCCTCTTTGTTTGATACACTGATCAATGCCCGCTTTTTCATACTTTCTCCTCCTGTTCGTTGCTTAACTGCTCTATAATGCGTGGATATAGGTTATGCTCTACCTGCTGAATTTTCCTGTGGATCTCCTCCACGCTCTCCCCTTTATGTATCGAGACGGCTCTCTGTGCAATAATCGGTCCCGTATCCATGCCTTCATCTACATAATGAACCGTAACCCCCGTCACTTCGACGCCTGCTTCTATCGCCTGCAAAACGGCATTTTTTCCTGGAAAGGCTGGCAATAAAGAAGGATGAATATTAATAATGTGATTAGGATAGGCCCTTAACAGCACTGAGCCAATTAATCGCATATAGCCTGCCAAAATAATCATCTCGACTTCTTTCGCCTGCAACTCCTGTAAAATTTGCTGTTCATAATCCTCTTTCAAAGGAAAATCCTTTGGAGAAAAGGATAATACCGGAATATTTAACTTTTCCGCCCTATCTATACAGTAAGCACCTGGATGATCACAAATCAGCAATTCTATCGAGGCATACAATTTTCCTTTTTCCACCGCTTCTGCTATCGCTTGAAAGTTACTGCCATTACCTGATGCAAATATAGCAATTTTTTTCATAGCTTCTCCCTTAGTCTTATATGATTTCAACTTAATAAGCTACTAAATTGTCTTTGCCTTTTTGTAAATCAACGGAAATGCACGCCTTCTTTTTGAATCACCCGACCGATTCTTTTTGCGTCTTCCCCCAATTGATTCAGGGTACCAATTAGCTCACTCGCTTTTTCAGCCTGTACAGCTAGAACCATGCCAATCCCCATATTAAAAATCGAATACATGTCATCCTCTTCAAGTGATCCTTTATCCTTTATAAGGTTGAAAATCGGATTAATTTCCCATGTTCCTTTTTTAATTTCCGCCCCAAATCCATCCGGAAGCATGCGCGGTATATTTTCGATAAATCCTCCTCCGGTAATGTGGGCGATTCCATGAACTGAGCCGGACTTCAAAACTTCAAGGATGGGTTTTACATAAATCTTAGTTGGACGCAGTAATTCTTCTCCAAGCATACAATCCAACTCTTTGATAAATTGATCCAATTTCATTGACGATTCATCAAGTAATACCTTTCTCACTAGCGAAAACCCATTGCTATGAATCCCACTTGAAGGCAGCCCAATTAATACATCGCCATCTCGTACAAGGCTTCCATCAATCAGCTTCCTTTTTTCTGCCGCACCAACCGTAAAACCAGCCAGATCATATTCATCTACAGAATACATTCCAGGCATTTCAGCCGTTTCACCGCCAATTAAGGCACAGCCTGCCTGCTCACATCCATCCGCTATTCCTTTTACGATTGCCTCAATTTTTATCGGTTCTGCTTTTCCGCAAGCAATATAGTCAAGAAAATATAATGGTTCTGCACCTTGGGCAATAATATCATTTACACACATGGCAACGCAGTCAACACCAATTGTATCGTGCTTATCCATCATCATAGCGAGCAACAATTTAGTCCCGACTCCATCTGTTCCCGAAACGAGTACAGGCTCCTTAAGGGACAATGCCGACAAATCAAACATACCTCCGAACCCGCCCAAAGCACCGAGTACCTCTGGTCTTTGTGTACGGCTTACATGCTTTTTCATACGTGAGACGGATTCATAGCCTGCTTCAATATCCACTCCTGCACGTTTATATGCGTTCGCCAAAGTGACCATCCTTTCATACTTCCTGTCAATAATCTATTGCCGTTACTTTATTTTTTCATATGCCTGATCATCGGTGGCATAAATTTCAGTTGGATAGTTCCCCGTAAAGCATGCCATGCATTGACCTCGATACTCGCCACCAAAAGGCCTGCCAATTGCCTCAACCGTCCCCTCCACACTTAAAAAGGTCAGAGAATCTGCTCCGATCATCTCCCTGATTTCCTCAACCGAGTTAAACCCGGCAATCAGCTCTTCTTTGGACGATGTATCAATTCCATAAAAACAGGGATTTTTGATTGGAGGAGAGCTAATGCACACATGTACCTCTTTTGCGCCGGCTTCTTTAAGCATCGTCACAATCCTCCTGCTGGTCGTTCCCCTTACAATCGAATCATCCACCATGATGACCCTTTTGCCCTCGACCACACCGCGCACTGGGGCCAGCTTCATTTTCACCCCTTGCTCACGTAGAGATTGGGATGGCTGTATAAAGGTCCGTCCCACATATCGATTTTTAATTAACCCCATCTCATATGGAATCCCGCTTACTTCGGCATAACCGATAGCTGCCGATATACTTGAATCCGGTACACCTGTGACAACATCCGCTTCAATTTGCGCTTCAATAGCCAGTTGTTTCCCCAGGTTCTTCCTGGCCGTATGAACGTTAATACCATCTATATTGCTATCGGGTCTTGAAAAATAAATATACTCCATACTGCACATGGCTTTGCCCTGTGATTCAGCAAAATACTCTGATTGGATGCCGTCATCATTAATCGTCACCAGCTCTCCGGGCCGAACATCCCGAATATAATCAGCACCTATTAAATCGAAGGCACATGTCTCAGATGCAGCTACATATCCTTCACCGATTCGTCCGATGGAGACAGGACGCAATCCATGTGGGTCCACAGCAATCATCATTTCTGTTTCTGTCATGACCAGAAATGCATAGGCCCCTTGGACGAACGATAAAGCCTGCTTTATTCGCTTCTTAAAACAAGCTGAACCAGAGCGCCTAATTAAGTGGGCCAGGACCTCTGTATCCGAGGTTGTATGAAAAATGCTCCCATCTATTTCAAGCTGATTTTTTAATTGGGTTGCGTTTACCAAATTTCCATTATGAGCGAGAGCAAAACTACCGACAGTCTGAGAATTAAACAAAAATGGCTGAACATTTGCCACTCCGCCTCCTCCTGCTGTCGCATAGCGAACATGGCCGATTGCGCTCCGTCCCTTCATATCCTCAATGATCTTTTGATTGAAAACTTCATTCACAAGTCCTTCTGCTTTATGCGATTTCAATACTTGGCCATCTGTAACGACCATTCCCGCTCCTTCCTGTCCACGGTGCTGCAGACTGTGTAAACCATAATAGGTTAGTTGAGATGCTTCAGTATGTCCCCAGATTCCAAACAATCCACATTCTTCATTTAGTCCACGGATTTCAGCAAGCATGGTATGGCTCCCTTCCAGGCTATCAGTAGTTGTTTTGCTTCAATATCAATAACTGTCTCTTCCTGGCCGGCATGAATAACGTATTTTTCTGTATCTGTTACAATACCTATTTGAACCGCTTCCGGAATAATTTCTTTGAAAGGTCCGACTTGTTCAGGCGATACAGTCACAAGGAAACGGGATTGTGATTCTGCAAACAACCGGGTGGCCAAATCCCCCTCTAAATTCACTTCAAAACCAAGGTTTTCTGCGCCAAACAATCCTTCTGCAAGTGCTATGGATAATCCTCCTTCTGCCAGGTCATGAGCTGACTTTATTACACCCGCCTGAATCGCTTTCAACAGCTTTTCCTGCCGGTCTTTTTCAACCTGAAGATTCAGATGGGGCGCTTTACCAAAAATCCGTCCATCATTCATGAATTTTTGCAGCTCACTACCGCCGAATTCAGCATATGTTTCTCCTATTAAGTAGATTAAATCTCCCTTTTCTTTGAAGGATTGAGTGGTGATATGCTTGAGATTATGAACAAGTCCAACCATGCCAACGACCGGTGTCGGGTAGATCGCTTCTCCATTTGTTTCGTTATACAAGGAAACATTCCCACCAATCACCGGTGTCCCTAGTACACGACATGCTCCACTTAATCCATCTGCCGCTTTTTCGAGCTGCCAGAAAATTTCAGGCTTCTCCGGATTCCCGAAGTTCAAACAGTCTGTAATCGCCAACGGTTCACCGCCTGAACAAATAATATTACGTGCTGCTTCAGCCACCGCAATTTGACCGCCTGTTTCCGGGTCTAAATAGAGATAGCGGGAATTGCAGTCTGTTGTCATCGCCAACGCTTTTTCCGTGCCGCGAATACGAACGACGGCTGCATCAGAACCTGGCCCTACAACCGTATTCGTGCGTACCATATAATCATACTGGTCATAAACCCATTCCTTACTCGCTATAGTCGGTTGTGCCAATAACGATAGCAGAGTTTCTGTATAGTTGTTGATGACAGGTACTTCATCTTCCATCGCTTGAAACTCTTGAAAATAATTAGGCTCTTTGGACGGTTTATAGTAAACTGGCGCCTCCTCAGCTAGTGCATCTGCTGGTACATTTGCCACCACTTCGCCTCTATATGTTAAGCGAATCATTTTATCTTCCGTTACAGTGCCCACATCGACCGCTTCAAGGCCATACTTTCCAAACAGCTCTTCGATTTCTTGCTCCCGTCCTTTTTTGGTTACAATCAGCATTCTCTCCTGTGATTCAGATAACATCATTTCATAAGGTGTCATTCCTGTTTCTCGCTGAGGAATCCTATCTAAATTCATTTCAATTCCGGATCCCGCTTTGGAGGCCATTTCAGCAGAGGAACTGATTAATCCAGCTGCGCCCATATCCTGTATTCCTACAAGTGCATCCGATTTTACAAGCTCCAGGCATGCTTCAAGTAAAAGCTTTTCCATGAATGGGTCCCCTACTTGTACGGCTGGCCGTTTGGAATCAGAATCATCTGTTAATTCCTCCGAGGCGAAGGTTGCTCCATGAATGCCATCACGACCTGTTTTTGCCCCGACATACATAACTGTATTTCCAACTCCATGCGCCTGACCCTTCTTAATATCCTCATGATTGATTAAGCCGACACACATCGCATTTACAAGAGGATTCCCCTCATAGGAAGGATCAAACTGAATCTCACCACCAACAGTTGGTATTCCGATACAGTTTCCATATCCGGCAATCCCAGCTACAATTTCCTCAAACAAATACTTCATCCGTGGAGTTGTTAATTCTCCAAAACGCAAGGAGTTCAGCATGGCAATCGGTCTAGCCCCCATGGAAAAGACATCGCGGATGATTCCACCCACGCCTGTGGCTGCACCTTGATATGGTTCGATTGCGGAGGGATGGTTATGGCTTTCAATTTTAAAAACAACCGCTTGCCCGTCACCAATATCCACAATACCCGCACCTTCTCCGGGCCCTTGCAGTACACGTTTACCTGTTGTTGGGAACTTCCTTAATACAGGCTTTGAGTTTTTATAGCTGCAATGCTCAGACCACATAACTGAAAACAAACCAGTTTCTGTATAGTTTGGCAAGTGCCCAAGAATTTTTTCTATCTTGGCAAACTCATCATCCGTCAATCCCATTGTGGCATAAATTCGTTCTTCTTTAATCATGGTTGGACTTGGCTCAAGCATTAACGACATTTGTTTCCCTCCAGTATTGAACAATCGATTTGAATAACTTGATTCCATCGGCACTGCCAAGTAAGGAGGAAACAGCCCTTTCCGGATGGGGCATCATCCCAAGAACATTGCCTTGCTTATTCATAATTCCCGCGATATCCTGATGACTGCCATTTGGATTTCTATCATACGTAAACAGAATTCGATTTTGTGTCTTTAACTGTTCCAGCGTCTCCTCATCACAATAGTAATTTCCCTCGCCATGAGCAATCGGGATAGTGATTTGTTCATTTTTGGTATAGGAGCTCGTAAAAGGAGTTTCGTTGTTCACAACATTCAACTTTTGCGGTCTGCAAATAAACTTCAAATCAGCATTACGCCGCATAGCTCCCGGCAGCAATCCCGCCTCCAGTAATACCTGGAATCCATTACACACACCGAGGATCGGAATACCATCCAATGCCGCTCTTTTCACAGCCTCCATAATGGGTGAAAATTGGGCAATTGCACCGCACCGTAAATAGTCACCATACGAAAACCCTCCAGGCAGCAGGATAGCATCAAAGCCTTCGAGACTCGTTTCCGTATGCCAAACATATTCCGCATCTTCTCCAACCTCATCACGAACGGCATGATACATATCAATATCACAATTGGATCCCGGAAAGACGATTACGGCGAATTTCACTGTCCGATAACCTCCTCTATGCTGTATCGATAATCTTCAATGACCGTATTGACTAACAATTTTTCGCACATATTGCGGACCGCCTCATCAACATCAGCAGTAGATTCAGAGAGTTCCAACTCCATATACTTGCCAATTCGCACATCCCGAACCTCCGGGAAATTCATGGCATTCAATGACTTTTGTACAGCAGTTCCCTGCGGATCCAATACACTTTCACGAAGAGTGACATAAACCTTTACTTTATACATGTTGAACGTCCTCCAGCTTAGCAAGAATTTTTTTATAGGCATCTGTTAAACTGCCGAGATTCCGGCGGAATATATCCTTATCCAACTTTTCATTTGTATGCGAATCCCAAAGACGGCAAGTATCCGGTGAAATTTCATCCGCAAGCAGGACATGGTCCTTCTCATCTTTGCCAAACTCAAGCTTAAAATCTATTAATCTGATGTCCATAGAAGCAAATAAGCTTCGCAACATTTCATTGATTTGCATAGACTGTTTTTTTAATATTTCGACTTCTCCAGCTGTAGCAAGGTCCAGGACGTTAATATGATCTTCTGTTAATAGCGGATCACCAAGCTTATCGTCTTTATAATAAAATTCCACAATCGGCCTTTTAAGAGGTGTTCCTTCCTCTACACCCAATCTTTTAGAAAAACTGCCGGCAGCAACATTGCGGACTACTACTTCTAAAGGAATAATGGTGACTCGTTTAACGAGCTGTTCTGTTTCTGATATTTTTTTAATAAAATGCGATTCAATACCATTAAGGTGAAGCCATTCGAATAGCAGGCTCGTGATTTGGTTATTCAGATGTCCCTTCCCCTCAATCATTGCTTTCTTTTCCCCATTAAATGCAGTTGCTGAGTCCTTGTATCGGATTAGGACGATTTCCGGATTATCAGTTGCATAAATTTGCTTTGCCTTGCCTTCGTAAAGAAGTTCATTCTTCGCCAATTGGATATCCTCCTATATGGTAATAATCCTGATAAGCCAAACACGGATGGAATTAATGTAAAAGGGGCACCCCTCAACCTTTATTAAGTAGTGCCCCTCGTTAAAATTACAGCCCCATACGTTCAAAAATGAAATCTACATTTTTCAAATGATAATGGTAATCGAAGCAATCATCCAATTCTTCAGTAGACAGGTAGGCCGTAATTGTTTCATCCGCTTCTAGCAATTCACGGAATTGAATCTGTGTTTCCCATGCCTCCATCGCCTTAGGCTGAACGGTATCATACGCTTTTTCACGAGACAATCCTTTATCAATTAAAGCAAGCAATACACGCTGTGAATAAATCAGACCATAAGTGCGGTCCATATTACGCTTCATATTATCAGGGAACACCGTTAAGTTTTTCACGATATTACCGAAGCGGTTTAACATATAGTTCAATAAAATGGTCGCATCCGGGAGGATAATTCTTTCAGCAGAAGAATGTGAAATGTCCCGTTCATGCCAAAGTGAAACATTTTCATAGGCCGTCATCATGTGGCCGCGAATCACACGGGCCAACCCAGTCATATTCTCCGAACCGATTGGATTGCGTTTATGCGGCATAGCGGAAGAACCCTTCTGCCCCTTCGCAAAAAATTCCTCTACTTCACGTGTCTCACTCTTTTGCAAACCACGAATTTCAGTTGCAAATTTTTCAATAGAAGTCGCAATCAATGCTAATGTAGACATGTATTGTGCATGTCGGTCGCGCTGTAGGGTTTGGGTAGAGATTGGAGAAGGTTTGATCCCAAGATTTTCACACACAAACTTTTCTACAAATGGATCAATGTTCGCATATGTTCCAACAGCACCGGAGATTTTACCATACTCTACTGTATCTGCAGCTTCTTTTAGTCTTTTTAGATTCCGCTTCATTTCTTCATACCATAATGCCATTTTCAAACCAAATGTCGTTGGTTCAGCATGGACGCCATGAGTACGTCCCATCATAACCGTATATTTATGCTCCTTCGCTTTTTCTGCCAAAATTGTAATAAACCGCTCCACATCAGCGATTAAAATATCATTGGCCTGCTTGAGCAAATAAGATAAAGCCGTATCGACTACATCTGTAGAAGTCAGACCATAATGAACCCATTTCCGTTCTTCTCCCAGCGATTCTGAAACGGCACGCGTAAAGGCAACCACATCATGTCTGGTTTCTTCTTCAATTTCTTTGATACGATTCACATCAAAGGAAGCACGCTCTCTCATTACTTTTACATCCTCTTTAGGGATTGCACCAAGCTCTGCCCAGGCTTCACAAGCCAAAATTTCTACTTCGAGCCATGCTTGAAAACGATTCTCCTCTGTCCAAATCTTTCCCATTTCCGGTCTTGTATAACGTTCAATCATTATTTCATATCCACCTTTTCTTTTTTGTCTCCTGTTTGTTCAGTCCATATATTTGATTGATTAAGCATCTCTAATATTTCCATCGGATGCTCTCCTAAGACTGTAATATGCCCCATTTTTCTATCTTTCTTCGCTTCACGCTTCCCATAAATATGTACTTTCCAATCAGGCTCATTCCCTAAAGCCTTTATAACCGGTTCTAAATGCTGACCCAAAACATTGACCATTACCGCACTGGAATGTAATTCAGTATGACCAAGCGGCCAATTACACACCGCTCTTATATGTTGCTCAAATTGAGAGGTTTCACAAGCCTCAATCGAAAAATGTCCGGAATTATGAGGTCTCGGCGCTAATTCATTCACCAAAATATCATCCTGGTCGAGCAGGAACATTTCAACGGCTAATGTACCAACCACCTGTAATGATTCTGCCAATTGTACAGCCGATCCGATTGCATGGATTTGGGTGTTTTCATTGATTCTCGCCGGGACAATCGATTGATGCAAAATATTATTGACGTGAATATTCTCTGCAACAGGAAACACCCGTATGGAACCATCCAATTTTCGAGTTACTATCACTGAAATTTCCTTTTGAAACGGTATAAAACTCTCCAAAACACAAACTCCATGGCTCAGCAATTCAGAGCCTTTGGCTAAATCTCCTTTATCCCGTATAACAAGCTGTCCTTTTCCATCATAACCACCTCGCGCTGTTTTCAAGACAGAAGGATAGCCAAGTTTAGAAATAGCTTGACGAAGATCCTCAAAACTTGCAATGACCTCGAACGGGACAACTTTGACACCTGATTTCTCAATCGCCTGTTTTTCAAGAACCCGATCCTGCGTAATTCTTAATATATCTGTACCCTGCGGAATATATGGATTACCCGTTAGTTGATCTAACGCATCAGCATCAATATTTTCAAATTCAAATGTGAGTACATCACTTATCTTTGCCAAGCGCTGCAGAGCCTCTACATCATTAAATGGGGCCGTGATTTCCATATCCGCAATTTGGCCGCAAGGACTGTTGGGCGTTGGATCAAGCACAGCTATCTTAAAACCTAAATTTCTGGCTGCCAATGCCAGCATTCGCCCCAACTGACCGCCACCTATTATCCCAATCGTCTGGCCAGGTAAAATAACTGGTGCCTGCTTACTCAAGTTCATCACAACTTTCAATTGATTGTCTTTGAATTTTTAATCTATATTGTTCAAGTTCTTCAGCCAATTCTTGCTCGAAGGTCCCTAATATCTGTACTGCTAAAAGACCTGCATTTTTTGCACCGGCTTTGCCAATCGCCATCGTTGCTACAGGAACACCACCCGGCATTTGAACAATAGACAGCAAAGAATCCAAACCGTTTAGAGCGTAGGATTGCACAGGCACACCAATTACAGGCAAAGTGGTTTTGGCTGCTACCATCCCAGGTAAATGGGCTGCTCCGCCTGCACCGGCTATAATCACTTTTAGTCCACGACTTCGCGCGCTTTGGGCATATTCAAACATTAAATCAGGCGTTCTATGAGCTGAAATTACTTTTTTCTCATAAGCCACCTTAAAATCATCCAGAATAGTACATACATGCTTCATCGTTTCCCAGTCTGATATGCTTCCCATGATTACTCCAACCTTAAGGTCATTCATCATTTTCGCCTCCAAATAAAAAAGCTGCATGAACACACTTTCAAAAAAGAGAAAGCAGTCCACACAGCTTATATGCTATGCCAAACCGAGCACTTAGGACAAGTACTATGCCCTCACATATAAGGTGAGGTCCGCTTTCTCTCATAGTCCAAAAATTTATTCGGTCTTTGGGTAGAAACTTGCAGGCCATATCCCCGCTATTATATGAGAGAATTATTTATTTTAATGCTTATTGTTCGTACCTATCTTACCAATAGGGCTAATTGTATGTCAACTAAAAACCGAACACTTCTGTTATTTAATGCAATATCGTTCGGTTTTCAATCAATTGATTTGCCTTCAAAAATAATCTGGCGTGCAACCGGAATATATTCTATCTGATCGCCATTCTTCACTTCCTTAAAAATTGGTTTCTCCATACGTCTTACGGGAAAGTATCCTTCCTTTTTCATACGCTCCAAGCATTCATCAATGCTTTCATTCTCCTGCAATTCAAACTTTTGTTTCTTTGGCTTAGCCAATCGACCCTCGTCCTTTCTGTTACTTACTCTACTAGTAGTGTATCCCATTTAGTACTCTTTTCGGAAGTTTTGTTACAGAATTTTATGTGACTGGTGTAAGCGTGGACTGGCAAAAGTTTTCTTCTTTATGGATAGGAATTTCAGTTTAACACTGTGCCGTCTCACACCTATTCTCCAGCAAAAACACATCAAAGTATGTACGGTAAGACGTATATAAGTGATGTCAGAATCTGAGCTGAAATGTGCTTAATATGAATTGTCATGGGTAGATATAACAATTTTAAAAAGCTTGGCTTTCCCTCAGATTTTACTCATCTTTGTCCCATTTTTTCAACTTATGTCTTCTTTCCAGCCTACAAATCATGCTGATAACTCAACCTCAATCCCCAAAAAAGCACAAAAAAACCAGCTCATCAACTGAACTGGTTTCTTAAATTGCCCGGCAACGTCCTACTCTCACAGGGACTCGCGTCCCAACTACCATCGGCGCTGAAGAGCTTAACTTCCGTGTTC
>NZ_JBZAJC010000011.1:0-91390 GCF_058215915.1 Pradoshia sp. Z3_51
ACGTTTGTAGCTTGTGGGCCACGTTGTCCTTGTTCTACTTCAAACGTTACACTTTGACCTTCGTCTAAAGATTTGAAACCTTCGCTTTGGATAGCTGAGAAATGTACGAATACGTCTTCTCCGCCTTCACGTTCGATAAATCCAAAACCTTTTTCTGCATTAAACCATTTCACTTTACCTTGTTCCATAATTGTTGCCTCCTAGTGTGGATGTCCACACAATGTGTTACTATCCTTGCTCAAATACCTTAGACGAAAATCAAAATCGCTTCTCAATCTGAAACCGAACAAAAATAATTCTTCTTAAGAATAACAGGTAATTCCAATAATAGCAAACTATACGACCTCACCTTTCATAATTGGATATTTATCCATGATGCAATATATACTCTGAAACATTCAAGATGAACAACCACATGATATAACCCGTTTCACAGAAAAATATAATGTGCCTGCGACGGAGGGAGGTTATCCTAAAAATAAGTGGTGATACCTCCTCGACCAATGGTGAGGGGGTATTCTCTAATGGTTAAGACACCAATAACGAGGGAAACAGCCACATTTCCTTCGGCTAAGATAATGGTTTACTCTCATTCTAAGGGAATTTAAACAGATTCATCCCCTAGTCTAACTTAATCTTGAGATTCAAAGTATTCATGTATAAAATATATTCTCACCAATGATCATTTCCATGTAGAGTATATATAGACATCTTGTTCATTAATAGGAAAGGTAGATATTGAAAGAATTAGAAAATTCCAACCGATTGTTTGTCGTGCCGATTATTGCTATTTTAATATTAGGGATTATTGTTATGACAGCCGTATTGCCAATGGTGAAAATGGAGACTTATTCTTTAGCCATGAAGTCATTAATAGTTTATAGTGTTGTTCTTCTTAGGGTGCTAGTCGTGGCACTTATATTAGTTTGGATATCATTAATTTAGTAGAAAAAACAGATACGAAATATTCATCATAATAAATCCAGCCATTTTGCGCTTTTGCCAAAATGGTTTCTTCATGAAATAAAAAGGAAGGTAGAAAAATGGGATTTTCATTATTTGGACCATATCATATTGCATGGCTCATTATAATAACGTTGACCGTTATCAAGGTTAGTAAGCATTTCAATAAATTAGATGCCAAAAGTCAGAGTATTGTACAACGAAGAATCGCATGGTTTATTTTATTATTTGAGATAATTAAGAATATCTATTTGATTAACAGAAATGAATTTACAGTTGACTTTCTACCGTTTGAATTATGTGGTTTTGCGATTTTTGCGATTTTATATCATGCCTATACAAATAGCTTAATAATTGGTGAAAAGCTCTATAACTTATTCTTACCTGGTGCAATTGCAGCTTTATTATTTTGTAACTGGACACATCGCCCGATTTATGAATTTATGAGTTTATTTAGCTTTATTTTTCATTTTGCACTTGTTATGTATTGTGTCATGGTGTTATACGCTGGGATTGTAAAACCAAATAAAAAAAGAATAGTAGGTTCAGTCCTATTTTTAGCTGTGACAGGATCAATTATCTATCCATTAAATAAAATATGGGATACAAACTTTATGTTTTTAAATGTCCCCTCACCTGGTTCCCCACTTGTTCCGCTTGAAAAGGTACTTGGGAATCCCGGGTACATATTTGGTTTAGCTTGTATGATTGTTATTTTATGGGTTTTGATGTATTTACCATGGAATAAGCTTCAACGATTAAAAGAGACTAATGATTTCTCAACTCATTAAAATCGTTACTTCTTTTACTAGGTAATTTTTTTATTACTCGTTAAATTCATATAAAATTTGGACAGTTGGAAATATGCCCGTGATTAGGGATTTTTGTTGACCAAATTGAATAAAAAACAAAAAAAGATCCTGCATATGCAGGATCTTTCATTAGCTTTATTAAGCTTTTTGAACGTTTGTAGCTTGTGGGCCACGTTGTCCTTGTTCTACTTCAAACGTTACACTTTGACCTTCGTCTAAAGATTTGAAACCTTCGCTTTGGATAGCTGAGAAATGTACGAATACGTCTTCTCCGCCTTCACGTTCGATAAATCCAAAACCTTTTTCTGCATTAAACCATTTCACTTTACCTTGTTCCATAATTGTTGCCTCCTAGTGTGGATGTCCACACAATGTGTTACTATCCCTGCTCAAATACCTTAGACGAAAATCAAAATCGCTTCTCAATCTGAAACCGAACAAAAATAATTCTTCTTAAGAATAACAGGTATATTTAAAAATAGCAAATAATACGACGCTCAACATTAATAATAAGATGTTTATCCGTGTGCAATATACTGCTTGGAAATGTTCTAAAGCTAAAAAGCCAGTGGTCTCTCGCTCTGACTCCTGATTGGTTAGCTGCTCATCACTAGAGGATAGTTGGACCTATATGGGATGTCGACTAAATATATAAATAGTGGCGATCGGCCATCGGAAGAAGTGATGAAGGAATTTCTATTAAATATGTTTAAAGAAGGATTTTCAGTAGATTAGTGACTGCATCGTAAAAAAATAACACAAACAATCCCTTTACAATTAAGTAGGTTTAAATTAGGGATTATTCAAGCACTGTGCTATACTTAGCCTACCATTTGCTATACTAGTTTCATTCGTTTGTTGTCTAAGCTCTATTCATTTCTTGAATAGGGCTTTTTTATGGACCAAATTATTTATAAACAAAAAAAGATCCTGCATATGCAGGATCTTTCATTAGCTCTTATTAAGCTTTTTGAACGTTTGTAGCTTGTGGGCCACGTTGTCCTTGTTCTACTTCAAACGTTACACTTTGACCTTCGTCTAAAGATTTGAAACCTTCGCTTTGGATAGCTGAGAAATGTACGAATACGTCTTCTCCGCCTTCACGTTCGATAAATCCAAAACCTTTTTCTGCATTAAACCATTTCACTTTACCTTGTTCCATAATTGTTGCCTCCTAGTGTGGATATCCACACAATGTGTTACTATCCTTGCTCAAATACCTTAGACGAAAATCAAAATCGCTTCTCAATCTGAAACCGAACAAAAATAATTCTTCTTAAGAATAACAGGTAATTCCAATAATAGCAAACCATACGATCTCACCTTTCATAATAGGATGGTTATCCTTGTGCAATATACTGCTTCGTAATGTCTAAAGAATTATGGAATCATTTATGGAGTTAGTAATTGAGAAGGATTTCAAGGATATTACTATAAAAGACATTACGCAACGAGCAACTGTTAATCGCGCAACGTTTTATTATCACTTCTTTGATAAATATGACTTATTGGAAACAGTCATCAGTGAAGATGTGTTACAGGGAATATTAAAAGATGTAACTTCACATGAAGCATTTACACCCAAAATTGAAACTATCATAAAAGAAGAACTCGCAAGGGTATTTAAAGATTTATTAAAAAAAAGTACCCCTCTTCGTCAAATGAAAAAGCAGACTTGCATAGCATTATGATTAGTTGGATCCTATATGGAATGTCAACTAAATATGTAAAAAGTGGAGACCGTCCATCTGAAGAAGTGATGAAGGAAACTTTTGTTACCTTATTAAATGTTTAATGAAGGATTTTTAAGGAAGCTAGCAGTTATTGTATTCATAAAAAAGATTAGAAAAATACTCCCTTTGCAATTAAGCAAGTTTAAATTAGGGATTATTCAAGCACTGTGCTATACTTAGCCTACCATTTGCTATACAGTTTCATTCTTTTGTTGTCTAAGCTCTATTCATTTCTTGAATAGGGCTTTTTTATTGCGCAAATTGATTTAAAAACAAAAAAAGACCCTGCATATGCAGGGTCTTTCATTAGCTCTTATTAAGCTTTTTGAACGTTTGTAGCTTGTGGGCCACGTTGTCCTTGTTCTACTTCAAACGTTACACTTTGACCTTCGTCTAAAGATTTGAAACCTTCGCTTTGGATAGCTGAGAAATGTACGAATACGTCTTCTCCGCCTTCACGTTCGATAAATCCAAAACCTTTTTCTGCATTAAACCATTTCACTTTACCTTGTTCCATAATTGTTGCCTCCTAGTGTGGATATCCACACAATGTGTTACTATCCTTGCTCAAATACCTTAGACGAAAATCAAAATCTCTTCTCAATCTGAAACCGAACAAAAATAATTCTTCTTAACAATAACAGGTAATTTTATAAATAGCAAATAATACGTCGCTCACCTTTCATACTTGGATGTTTATTCTTGTGTAATAGTAGCAGAACCATCACCACAACCTATCGTCATATAGTAGCATCCTCTAATACCTCGTTCACATTCTCTATCCTTATCCTCTAAAAAAGACATCAAATATAAAGCACAGCTCAAATACCATCCGTTTTCCTAACAAAAATAGCTAATGATTGAGTAAACCTATTAATAAAAAATAAGCTTGGGATATCCCAAGCTTATAGATCTTTAACGAAGAACTATTCTCTCGTTCATCTAGTTTGTCTCAGAGTTAAAAGTGTTACTCCCCTACCATTCCATCATTATCGTTATCGCGCATATAAGGATATAACCAATGGTCACTCGTTATGGGCATACTGAAACCTGCATCTTTTGCTTCTTTAATTGTCACTTGTCCATTACCATTCACATCAACACTAGAAATATCACCTTTCGTGTTTGAACTAGTTGAACTACTAGAATTACTTGAACTAGTTGAATCAGAAGGCTTACTTTCTGTTAAACCGAGCGATGCGTTTACTTCATCAGGGTTTACATTGCCAAATTTATCCACAATCTCGTTACCCCTTATAGTATAGGAATACTGGTAATGGGAAGGGACCTGTGTTTTCGTATTCGGATAGGTGATAATTGCTTCGAAATTAGTAGCTCCACCCGCACGACGAATCGCATCTTCCATATAAGCTTGGTCACCATGTCGGTTGAGTGTACTATCCTGCGGGGTAATATTATAAGCATTCGATACCCCGCCGAGAGAATCAGCGATGATATGTCCTTCATCTAAATTATCACTCTCAACACCAGGAACTTTCGCCTCATCAGAGTAGTATCTTCCAGATGATGTTACAGGTTCGCCACGATCATCTTGCAGAATAATTTCGTCAGCAATGACCCGCACTAATTGGCCGTATTCATTCGTAAATGCCCAATATTCACGATCCCCAAAGCCAATGTCAACGACAACGTTAGCTTCACGATATCCAGACAAATCGCCACCATCAACTTCAATCCGTTTGTATCCTGAGAACCGTTCATCCTTTGATTGGTTTTTTGTTTCCTCTATTACCGGTTCATCAACTACTTGTTCCTCTACTGCTGGTTCATCACTAACCGTAGGGGTAGTTTCTTCTTTTTCTTCTTTTTGACTATTTTCTTCTGTATTAACTGTGGTTACTTCTTGTGATTCTTTTTCTACATCTGTAATAGATGTATCATCAGCATTCGAACAACTCACCAAAAAGATAATCGTTAAAAGTGAGATTATATAGTTTATTTTCTTTTTCATTCTAGGACTCCCCTATAATTAACGTTAATAACATGTAAGTAAATATTTTATCACATAATACTATTCTATTTTTTCATTTGCCTTTCATTTCCACGATTTTTGATTTAGGATTCGCTGCATATAAATTAAATAAAGAAAAATAAATCACAACAAAAAAACGCACGCAGATTTCATATGCGAAATATTGTGCGTTTTGGCTGGATATTTACTAATATGTGGCTCACGAGTAATCCCAGCAAGAGAAGTCCAATTAACAAAATGTTCTTCATCTATCTCTTCCTATTGAATGGCATTTTTAAGAATGCAGCTCCATTTTCAAGATTTATCCATTAAAATAATTATATAGCCTGCTTGAAATAAAGAAATATAAAAACAACTACCTCAAAATTTTAAATAATATTCTTTATAAATAACAAATTTACGGTAAGGTTATTTCGAAATACCAGTTGAATTAAAGTTATGTGGATTATAAGAGGAGGATGAGCAGTATGAACAGTTGGCGAACGGCTAAAGGATTTGGATTGGTTCTGTTCCTTCTGCTAGGGAGCCTGTCCTTTCCCACTACGGGAGAGGCTTTGAGCTGCGCGGAACCTGAACGCGCGGAAAAAGCTTTCAAGAACGCCGATTTCGTATTTAAAGGGATGGTAAAGGAGCGAAATGGAGACAGTTACATTATCCAAGTGGACACGGTCTATAAAGGAGAACTGAAACCTAGGGTTAAAGTGAAAGACATGATCGGAGATTGGTTACAAGAAACTCTCAAAGAAGGCGGAATCTACCTCATTTACGGACATAAAAAAGGATTACACATTGAGGTTGATCCGTGCGGACGAACAGATGAATGGCCGAAGCTGACAACGGACGTGGAAAAGTTTCCAAACGGGGAACTGGCAGATTATGATGCAGATGACTTTTTAGAATATACCCGAAGCCGCGATCAAAGAATTGCTGGTACCATTGCAGGATTACTTCTCTTGTCAAACGTGTGGATTTGGCGAAGGAAACGAAGATAAACCAGCAATAGCTGGTTTTACTTGCTCAACCCTCCTGTAATGTTCCATTGAAATCTTTAGACAAAACAACTCCAGTCTCTCTTCTTCTAAGAATCTTCCTTGCTTAATTGATACAGCCACAATCTCACCAAGAAGAAGGAGATATTAAATGTAAAGAAATATCCTCTAAGAATATGTCGAAATAAAAAAATAGATACCGAAACCAATTAAGTTAAAAAGTCAAAAAATCGTTTTATTACCATTAGATAACTCATTCAATTTCGAAATATTATACTTAACAATAAAAAGGAAGCCAATCGCTGATTGGCTTCTACTTTAACACACATATGAACACTAGAAATTACTCTCATGAAACAGCATCGTTTTTTTCGTGATCTACCTGGCGAATTGGAACCAGGTCACACAGAATCCACCCAGTCTGCTTTGACCATGAACTGGTTTTTCCCTGTTTGATCAATGGCGTACCATATCCAGGTTCACCTCACCCCGCTCCTCATAGTCGGGTTTACCGGCCAAACCTGCAATACAGGATCATTCGTAGCAAACATTATCCATAAAATTAACAGAAATGAAGTTTTCACCTTTTATTTTTCACACTTTATCTATAATTAGTTTCATAATCTTATGCAAATCATCTTCTGCTATGGATGGATAATGCCTGTAACACCTAACAAAAAGAGTAGCAAAACTGCTACTCTAGTCAAAAAAATTATTCTATTACTCTAGATTATCTATTGCATATTGAGCTTCTTCTGGAGTGAATTTTTCTCCATATTCAGAAACTAATTGGTCATATATAGCGCTTTTTGACATATCCATATCATCAGCATAAGAGTTTGCTTTCTTTAATGCATTTGCATTCCAATCAAATTCAAGATTATTAATAGCATATTGAGCTGCATCAGCAGGGAACTGTTCTCCATATTCAGAAACTAATTGGTCATATATAGCGTTCTTTGACATATGCATGCTCTCAGCATACTGTTCTGCTTTTTTCAATGCAGAACTAAATTCTCTTGAAACACTTACTTTTTCAGTTTTTGCTTCTTCTTTCGGTTCTTCTTTTGCTACTTCTTTAGTAGTTGTTTCTTCTTTTTCTTGTTCTTTGTTTTTAGTGTCATTAACTACATTTGTTTCTTTTACATCAGAAGAATCAACAGCCTTACTCTCCTCATTTTCTTCAGAAGTACCCACTGCTATAATCAATATGATTGCAATTAACCAAACCCACCATTTTTTATAAAATGGCTTTTTCTTCTTTTCTACTGCCCCCACTATATACACTCCTTTATACTTTCTATATAAACCACTTTAGCATATTTTTACTTTATTTACCGATGTTTGTGCTATTTTTCACAATTTATCCATTTGTTTTATCACAAGTATGGTGGCGTACTGGAATACAAGCTTTCTTATGTCACAAATGGAGAGCAGCACTCCTATATTAAAAGAAAAATAATATGAAAAAGTTTGTGAATGAATATTTTTAAATAAAGCAAAATTAAGAAAGAGAAATACTGGTTATCCCTAACTGCAAAAAAAGCCAATCTTGGATTGGCTTCTTCTCATCACTCACACATACTTCCGACTCACACTCTTCCCATCATAACTAAACAAAATCCCCTTACCTTCCAACACCGTTTCCATATGAACTGTGCGACCCCATAAATAAATAATGCAAATGCGGCAAAACCTTCTCCAGATACTTCACATCCAGCTCGATATCTTCAAACCAGTGTTTCAAATAGAGCTCTCCATTTTTCAAGTAATCCCCATCATTCACCGTAATGTACGGGAACCCTCCATTGACCCGCATCCCAACGAGCTGATCTCGTACCGCTTTCCATTCCTTATCGACGATTTTATAATCGCGCCCTTTTTTCTGGAACAGATACATATCCTCACGCATGACTAAATCCTTTGTGAGGTAATTGCGGAGGAAGGAAATGTCCGATTCAATCTCCTGCACTTCAAACATTTTTTCACGGCCTGAATTTGGTTTAACCCCGCGCCTTTTCATCTCTTCGTCTGGGTTGTTATATCGTTCTTCGATATCCTCAAACATCTTGATACCCAAGTGATAACGGTTAATACATGTTCGTGATGGCTGTACCACACCTGCATTGAGTTTTGCAAATTCGATTGATTCCCCGCTCGTTAAATCAAGTTCGCGGAGGATGCGTTGGCAGAAATTCCATATATTTCATGGTTTAACAAACGTTATCTTAGTTGAATCATAATACCTAGTAATCATTAGTAGTTGTTCGTTCATAAAATCGGCTGAATAGATAAAATTGTGTTCAACCCAATAGGAGATAATTCCTATCATAGAGTAAGACTGTGCACGAACAAATAATTCCTTGTTAATTTTTTCAAAATATTGGGATTGATTGTCGAAGTAGCTTACTTCAGTTAGGAATAATTCCTCCAGTACACTACTGAATTTTTTATTAAACCCCTTAAATGCCTTATTAGTAAATAACAATCTGAAAATTTCCGAATTACCTTCAATGTATTTGAATATTTGAATTGCTTGTATGGAAACCTTATCTAATTCGAGAGTTTTTATTTGTTTATAAGGCTCTCTAAAGGCGGCAAGAAAACCATCGAGTGTTTCATCAATAATTTCGTCGATTAATGATTGTTTATCCAGATAATGGACATAAAAAGTTGCTCGATTATAATTGGCTTTTTCCGTTATATCAACAATTGATACCTTTTCGATATCATTCTTTTCGTTTAATAAAGTAAAAAAGGCATCTTTCAAATCCCTTTTAGTTCTGACTACTCTCCGATCTTCTTTTTTATGTTTCATAACATAAGCACCCCGACTTTTTAATCTTTTTAACGTGTTTTTTTCAACACTTTTATACAGAATGTTGAATACTAATACATATCTGTTTTATTGTGGATTGAAGAAAAAAACTATCAAGTTATAATAATAATAATGCTGATAAATGATATGTTAACCGACACGTGTTGTTTACTAGATCTGTTAACATTTTATATTGATAAAGGGGAAGAATTCAAATAAAAACTGTTAGAAAGTTTTGTTTATAGTTTGCAATCTTATTTATATATGGGACTTATCATCGAAAATACGAAGGGGATTTATACGTATGCGTTCGACTTGCTTTCTTATAACTAGGTTGAAAACTTTGTATATGTTTCGCGAAACCGCTATCGTAGAAGTTTTTTGCAAAAATGACTCTCCAACTATTATTATTTATTATTCATCTGGTTCTTATAAAATTATCGATATAGTAAAAAATACAAAAACAGAAATTTACCACTGCAATTATATGAAAGTGATCGAAACAATTATGTTTAATTTTCGATTCCTACTTCCTAAACAAAACACTGTTGAATTACCTCAACTCTGGAATGGAATAGACGTTTATTAAAGAGTAATACCTCATATAAGAAGTACATTATGACAGAAAGGATCATTATAGATGTTAGGAAAAGCAAATTTAATAAGTATTGAAGTTATTAAATGGGGTGTTTTACCAAATAAAACAAAACGTATTGCAGAATGGTTGGAAGCCAATTCAGAGAAAACCATTCTAAAAATTAAATATTCGGGCGATGAAGCTGTGATTATTTTCCAGAAGTAAGAGTAGTAACGAGGTAGCTGAAGAAAATTCAACTCTTTTTTATTGAATGAACTCATATTTAAACGCAACAAATTATTACTAATAATAAAAGGATTAATGGGTAGTCTTTATTTGATTGTTACACCGTTTGAAGGCCTTGGTCGATAGGTCATTGGATAGATTATAATCAGACACACTATTTCATTTAATTTGGTATCAGTGGATTTCCATTCATTACCATAAAAGAGGTGAAGCAATGCCAACAACAAATCACATATTAAAAATACTGAAAACTATGGAGACATTTTCTGATTGTGAAATTGAAGAAGTATTTACTAAAAATAATATACCTAGAGTAAGAGTACGTTACCTTCATACTTTGGGGCATTTTGAAGTAACAGATTTAACAAAAAATAAACAAATCAGTTATAACGATTACAACGAAATAGTAGATTTAGTAAAAAAACTTTTAAAATAGATAAAAAACTTTTTTAAATAAACAAATATTTATGAAGTTTATTTCTAGAGAAGTATTAATAATATTATCCTTTATTTCTCTGCTGCAAAGGAGATTACTTCTATTAGGATCTGTGATTATAGCTTTTGAATGAAGAGTATAAAGCATGTTTGTGATGAAACGTACTTAAACAAACGGGGGCATTAACAGAATAAAGAAGCTTAAAAATATCCTCTTCTTAGTGATACTGTTTAGAGAATCCTCCGCGAGCTTGATTTTACAAGTGGCGAGTCAATCGAATTTACAAAGGTTAATGCAGGAATAATACAGCCGTCAAGAGTTTATACACTGGTTCCGATATACTTGACTTATTAATTTCTTAAGGATGGGATGGAAAGGGATGCTTACGAAGAAAGAGATGGAACTCATATATAATAACAAGGATGTGTTAGTATCACTTCTCCAGGTGGCTGAGGTACGAACGGTCTTCAAGCTATTCATGGTGCAAATCGATTTTCCTCAAAAGGAACAAATCTTGTTTGAGATCGATTCTGGCTATTATGAGAATTTTGGATATCTGCTCGATAAGATGTTAGCGGCTTATATGAAAGTGAATCCAGAAATCAAAACAGATACTTCTTTAAATTCGGTAACAAACGAAATCTGGAGTGAAGCTTTAGAAAGCTTATCAGGTGTCATCAGTGAACCCAGTTTCAATGCTTGGTTAAGAGATACGTATCTAATCAAAGAAACAGAAGATACTCTCTTCGTCTCAGCGACGAATTCTTTCTCAAGAGATTGGTTAGAGGAGCGGTACACAGATAAGGTAAAAAATGTGTTGAGTAACACCAGATGCAAGGAACATGATGTGAAGTTTGTTGTCCCTGACCCGTTGAATCCTAAAAAATAATGGGGTAAGTTAGCCTATTGACCTTTAGAGACAACTAGAATAATGGAATTAGAAAGATAAAAACCGTGTCAGGCTAGCTCACGGTTTTTAAACAATAATGTTGATGTTTGATTAAATTACCATCGATTCCGTTTGTCTCTTTTCGTTAACCTTCCCCTTTAATAAAAAAGCGATTGCCCTCATTTTGTATCTACCCTGAGAGTTTAAGTTTATTAACGATTAATTTGTGATAAATATGATAATATAATAATAAAATATAGTTTAGAGGGGTTAATTTATGGAAATGTTGGATTTCTTGGGAATTATTCCTATCATAATATATTTAGGAATTCTCATTTTTGCTACTTATGTTGCAAGTACTATCATAAAGTTAATGAAACAAAAAAATGATTATCTAAAGGACATTCGTGACGAAATTAGGAAAAATAATAGTGTCAATTAGTTTCAACCATTGTTCCACTCCCAATTTTAATAGTAGAAGATTGTATACCGTCAATGGCGGTATTTTTTATCTTATGCGATGCCTCTCAAGGTGTTTATAGATGATTCTGCTATTGCCATTGATAGTTTAAATGATGTTGTTTCACATATTTAACCACACTGTTCATTTATTGCAGGAATGCTGCCCCTTAGCAGCATAAAAAGATACCGTCCATTTGACAATCTTGATCTTCTGCTATTGCTTCCATTTGTTTGTGGACAGAGGAATTTAGAAAATTGGTAACCAAATTATATTCCCGTTCTTCAATTATCGAGCACGACCTTATATTCAAAAAGTAACACTTCTCAAATAAAAGAAGCCAATCCCTGATTGGCTTCTTCACATTACTCATACATACTTCCGACTCACACTCTTCCCATCATAGCTAAACTAAATCCCCTTACCTTCCAACACCGTTTCAATATGAACCGTACGCCCCCATAAATAATGCATATGCGGCAAAACCTTCTCCAGGTATTTTACATCCAGCTCAATATCCTCAAACCAATGCTTCAGGTAAAGTTCCCCATTTTTTAAATAGTCCCCGTCATTCACCGTAATATACGGGAACCCCCCATTGACCCGCATGCCGACGAGCTGATCGCGTACTGCTTCCCATTGCTTATCGACAATTTTGTAATCGCGCCCTTTTTTCTGGAACAGATACATATCCTCGCGCATGACCAAATCCTTTGTGAGGTAATTGCGGAGGAAGGAGATATCCGATTCGATTTCCCGCACTTCAAACATTTTTTCACGACCTGAATTTGGTTTAACCCCGCGCCTTTTCATCTCTTCGTCTGGGTTGTTATACCGCTCTTCAATATCCTCAAACATTTTGATGCCTAAGTAATAAGGGTTAATACCTGTTCTTGACGGCTGCACCACACCTGCATTAAGTTTTGCAAATTCGATTGATTCCCCGCTCGTTAAATCAAGTTCGCGGAGGATTCGTTGGTGCCAATAGCTTGCCCAGCCTTTCTTCTCCTAAGGATCTTTTATTAATGGCGCTATTCATAAACAGTATTGCTAAAAAGAGGCTACTTTTAACTTCATTATTCCGTTAACGCCCCAGTTAGTTGAATAAGGGATAATAAATTCTTCTCAATTACGATTTAAAAAAACTATACATATGTATATATTACAAGTGCATAAATCCTGAAAAAAAACCGACTTTTATGTCGGTTTTTTCAGGATTTTATTTTGTTTATGATATTGTATTAACAATTTGGTTCAGAGCTTCGTTAATCGGAGTAACTGGACGACTAAGAACTTTTTCAAAATCATTGCTTGCAACTTCTAGCGAACCGTTCCGAATGCTAGCTTGAATCCCTGCTACAAACGGAATCATTAAATCAGGTACACCTAAGCCTTTCATGATCTCTGCATATTTTTCATCACTAACTTGTTGTACAGGTACTGCTTTACCCAATACATTACCAAGAGAAGATGCCAATTCTTCTTGAGTTAATAGAGGACCTGAAAGTTCATACACTGTATTTTCATGACCGTTTCCTACGAGAACTGCTGCCGCTGCATCTGCATAATCTTGTTGCAGTGCCCAGCCTACTTTACCTTCTCCTGAAGAAGTTATCCATGGGGCTCCTGCAATAGCACCTTGAATGCTTCCCAGTTCATTTTCCAAATACCAATTGTTTCGTAAGAAAGAATATGAGATACCCGTTTTAATGATGGCTGCTTCTGTCGCAACATGAGGAGGGGCAATCAATATTTTACTATCGGTTGCATTTGCTAAACTTGTGTAAGCAATAAATTTTACTCCTGCACGCTCAGCTGCTTGGACGGCATTAGTATGCTGACGAATTCTTGTTTCATTGTCTCCATCCGCAGAAATAATTAATAAGCGGTCAATCCCTCTAAAAGCATTTTCCAATGTTTCTCGATGGTCAAAATCGCCATAACGAACTTCTACTCCACTATCACGAAGTCCTTCTGCTTTCTCAGGGTTTCGAACACTTACTGCCAGTTCACTTGCAGGTATAGATTTCAATAATGATTCTACAACCTTTGAACCTAATTTCCCTGTTGCTCCTGTAACTAATATTTTCATATAGTTCCTCTCCAGTTCTAAAATTTAACACACAAATTACACATTTCACCAAATTCATACGTTTCATTGATGACTACTGGTTCCTTGTTTTCTTCTCCCTTGCCCATTGCAAGAAACATATTTATTTACTCCTCCTACAAACGTCCGATTGCTACGAATATGGCAGGGACTAAAAAAATGATATTCATGCTAATTGCCTGATTTTCTTTCCTCTTAACGTGTAACCCAGCAGCCAAAATCATGACTAATCCAAGTCCAAGAGCAGCAATTGGTGTTAATATAGGTGCGATTCCGGTGACATAAGGTAAAATTAACCCCAGTCCTCCTAGCAGTTCCGCCATTCCTATAAATGTGACCAATCCTTTTGAAGAATCTTTTACCCAAGGCAAACTTGCTTTAGCTTTCTCATATTGAAATGCTTTCATAGCCCCAAACATAATAAATGCTAATCCTAAAATAATTTGAACAACCCATAACGCAATATTCATAATTTAAGCCCTTCTAAACTGTTCTTGTTTATCATTTTTCGCTGACTAAAAAACACTACTACTGCTAAAACCAACAAAATAAACGGTGTCAAAGTAACTCCAAACCCTTGACCACTATTTAAATGTGTGAATACTGCCCCAGCCATAGTGATCGTTAATATACCGCTGAAAACAGGAACTAAACTGTTCTTCCAATACCCAATCAGCAAACCAATCGCTGATATGATTTCAATAGCTCCTACTACATACATGAAACCAGTACCGTAGCCATAAACATTGGTAAATGCCTGTACTTGCATAGGGTTTGCACTAACCTTCATAAACCCAAATAATAAGAAACCTACTGCTAATAATCCTTGTAATATTCGAACTGTCCACTTCATTGTAATTATCTCTCCCTATTTTTAATTTAGTTTATTTAATCTCTCTGAATTCTTCTAGGAATGTAGCACATGATTTTCATCCCCTAGTCTGAATATTGCAATTTTTAACAGTACAAAAGAATTCGATTCCCAGAAGGATCTTCGGTAAAGAATTCCCCTTTTTCTTCTTTTATTAAATAACCCATTCATTCTATATTTTGCCACTTGAGAAGAATACTGCTTGGTCTGGTATATCCATTTCTATATCAAACCCTAGACCATCATGATAAAATTCTTTTGTTTTATCTAAATTAGATACATGCAAATGAATATGACCGATTATTGTTCCTTCAGGAATGCTATTCCATCTTTCACCGTTCGCTGCAGCGATGACGCTTTCTAAATCCATTGGACTATGTTTAGAAATATCTAACTTCCCTGTTTTATCTCTTAAAATTTTCAACCTTTAAATGAACGTGATTTACAAAAGTATTAGGTCTGCTATGAAAGTTATTCATTTTTTTACCTCCTATTTTATTTGAGTAATTTATCAAAAAGCATCAGTAATTACCTCAATTCAGACTTATTTACAAATCATGTTTTTAGCAATGAAATAAATACTCTGTTCTAAATCAACCACTAAGGTTATAATAATCTCTAGAACCAACTTTTGGAAGTAGGCACATTAATGTATCATAGTATACAAAAAGATACCATAAAAGGAGTAGGGAAAATGGCTGACGAATGTAAAGGAAATGGAACTGGAACAGTTGAGACAGCTCTTGATATTCTTGTTGGAAAATGGAAGCCTGTTATTCTTTATCATATTATTGTTAATGGAACACTACGCTTTAGTGAACTTCAACGCTTTATTCCAGATATAACGAAAAAAATGCTGACTACTCAACTAAGGGAATTGGAATATCACGATATAATAAACCGTAAGATATACGCACAAATTCCTCCAAAAGTTGAATATTCAATAACCGAATATGGAAAAGGATTAATGCCACTATTGATGTCAATGCATGAATGGGGCTTAGGACATTTAAAACATTTAGATGAGCTTTACGGAGAAAACCATAGGGAGCAAAGCAAATAAAAAGGAGCTAAAATTTTAGCTCCTTTTTACTTATCCTTGTTGAACTAACCTGCCCCGTTAGCTGCATAAGAAATTCAACATAAAAGGCATTAATCCTTCTTCTTAGATCAACGCCCCCGTTATTTCTATAAGGAAAAGTGAACCTTTTTAAACAATCGTGCCCGTTTTTTGCATCGGCTTTTTATTTTTAATCATTTAAACCAACCCTTACGCCAAAACCATAACAACATTACAGAGCCAACTGATACCATAACTCCCAGCACTCCAAAATATCCCCATTGCAAGGTAAGTTCTGGCATATATTTAAAATTCATCCCATATATACTGGCAATAAACGTTAAGGGAATGAAAACTGATGTCATAACAGTTAGTGTTTTCATAATTCTGTTCATTCGGTTTGAATTTAGTGAAATATAATTGTCTCGTATATCTGCCGTCATTTCTCGATTAGACTCAATCATTTCAGAAAGTCTCAATAAATGGTCGTATATATCCATAAAATAGACTCGATCATCTTTTGGGACTATCACTCTCTCCGAATTTAAAATTCTATACAGCAATTCTCTCATCGGAAAAATTGTGCGTCTTAACTTAAGTAACTGGTTTCTTATTTCATAAACATTTTCAATTAAATCTTGATTTGTTTTATTCATTTCTATTTCATTCAATTTATCTTCACATTTATAAATACTTGGAAAATACTCATCTACAATTTTATCCATTATTGAATAAAAAATGTGGAGAACCCCTTTATTAATAGTATTTTTATCCTCCATTACCCTTTTTCGAACCATTCCTATTTCACTTAAAGGTGATGAATGGAAAGTAACTATAAAATTGTGTCCGACAAATATATCTAATTCTTCAGGTACAAGGGAGTATTGGTTTAAAGTGTGTAGAACAAAAAAATTATACCCATCATAATAATCAAGTTTTGGACGTTGTAGAGAATGTAAGCAGTCTTCAATTGCAAGTGGATGCAAATCAAAATGAGTTTGTAAAAGGAGTGCTTCTCTATCACTAGGTGTATCGAAATCTACCCAAAACCATTTAATATCAGAATCATCTAAACGTTTTAATGGTATATCAGTTATTAGTTTTAAATCGTTTGTTACGGCAAAAGTATGAATCATATGTATCGCTTCCTCTTTTATTTGTAAATTAAACACTACCACTTTGTGTCAGATACAAATTATTAATAACATAAAGAATTGGTCTAATATATTATAACTCCTTATGCAACTATCCTGCCCTTCGTATTATAAGGTTGACCAAGTTAATTGGTTGACCTTTTTCTTTGAGGTCTAGAATACTAGAGGTAGCTGGGGTAGAACGAAGGCCCCCCGTGGGAAAGATACTTTCTAACATTTAGAATACTATCAAGCTATAATAAATTATCAAAATACGTCAATAAAATTTTCATGTAACACACTCTGCACAGGATAAATTAAACATCTTTATTCAAACTCCTTCTTCCACTAACTGTCCCATTGTGGAAGAACAAAAAAAGCGGATACACCGCCCTTGAGTCTTATGAAAGCAAATCATAAGTCTTCATGATAGAACCCAGAGATCTTGATAACTTCTATATTTTTTATTCATTTTTGATACTTGAAATAATGCTATCATAACAAGAAAAGGAGAGCCAATCCATTCGGCTCTCCTTTCCTCCTTATACATACTTCCGACTCACACTCTTCCCATCATAGCTAAACAAAATCCCCTTACCTTCCAACACCGTTTCAATATGAACCGTACGCCCCCATAAATAATGCATATGCGGCAAAACCTTCTCCAGGTATTTCACATCCAGCTCAATATCTTCATACCAATGTTTCAGATAAAGTTCCCCATTCTTTAAATAGTCCCCGTCATTCACCGTAATATACGGGAACCCTCCATTGACCCGCATGCCGACAAGCTGATCTCGTACCGCTTTCCATTGCTTATCGACAATCTTATAGTCGCGTCCTTTTTTCTGGAATAGATACATATCCTCACGCATAACCAAATCCTTTGTGAGGTAATTGCGGAGGAAGGAGATATCCGATTCGATTTCCCGCACTTCAAACATTTTTTCACGACCTGAATTTGGTTTAACCCCGCGCCTTCTCATCTCTTCGTCTGGATTGTTATATCTTTCTTCGATATCCTCAAACATCTTGATGCCTAAGTAATATGGATTAATGCCTGTTCTTGACGGCTGCACCACTCCTGCATTTAGTTTTGCAAATTCGATTGACTCACCGCTGGTTAAATCAAGTTCACGTAGGATGCGTTGGTGCCAGTAACTCGCCCAGCCTTCGTTCATGATTTTAGTTTCAAGCTGCGGCCAAAAGTAGAGCATCTCTTCACGCATCATCGTCAGTATGTCTCGCTGCCAATCCTCTAGGTTACGGCTATACTGTTCAATGAATAAAAGAATATCCTTTTCTGGACGAGGGGGAAATTTCTTGACCTTTGTTTTTTTCTTTTGCCCCTTTTCCTTGCTTTCCAAGTTCCATAAATCATCGTACGGTGTAGTAAATTGCGGAGAATCATCCTCTATCTCCTCTTCATCCATGGACCAATTCAATTGTGGACGAACAAGCGATGGGTCAATATGTTCCTCAATCGCCAAGACCGAATCAAGAAACTTCTCAACCTCCAGCTTCCCATGCTCAATCTCGTATTGCCTAACTCTTTCCGCAGTGGCAGACATACTTTCCACCATATCTCGCTTCGTATTTTTAAAACGAACATTATTCTTAAAGAAATCACAATGTGCCAGTACATGAGCCACAATTAATTTGTTTTGAATCAAGGAATTGGAATCTAATAAAAAAGCATAGCAAGGATCAGAATTAATAACCAGCTCGTAAATTTTGCTTAATCCAACGTCATACTGAAGCTTCATCTTGTGAAATTGTTTTCCGAAACTCCAATGAGAATATCGAGTTGGCATTCCATATGCTCCAAAAGTATATATTATTTCGCTTGGGCAGATCTCATATCTCATTGGGTAAAAATCGAGCCCAAATCCAACAGCGATTTCCGTTATTTCATCAATGGCATACTCCAAGTCTTTTTGCTCGTCTGCTCTCACCCATTCACCCCCTCATTCTCTTACCTCATTAATATGAAGGGATAGGAAAATCATGTATAAAAGTCCTCAAATGAGTCTAAAAACAACCTGAAAAATGGGTTAGAAACAGAATAATTATTCGACCTGCCCTTGATTTATATTTACTTACTTCCTTAACTGCCTTTATGTAATAGTCTCCCCTAAAATCTAGCCCATATCTTACACATACTCGTCACTGAGTACATTAAATATAGAATAGAAACGTCAAATACGGATATTAGGATAACCGTTCCTCTAACAATTAAGCCATGGAAAGTTTCATTTTTACTATTTACAAACTGACCAACTTTTACAGGGTGATAAAATGATGACTTTGAACAAACTAATTTTAACTCCTCACTAGAAGGAGAGTGAAGCAAATGGATAAGGTTGATTATGATCGTGCTTTGTACTACACGCATCGTTCAGAATGGGATAACCTCCTACTTCTGATGGTAAGGACAAAAGACCACTTTTTGTCCAAAAAAATTGAACATTTTCTGCACGCCTATCATTTCTCTAAGGATAATGCGTCCGTTGAAAAGACCCTAAATGCCCTTCTTCAATATATAGACCATGCAACATTCCTGCCTTATGATCAGGAAGAAGGATGGGCGATGCAGACTTTTTAATATCTTTATTTTTTTCTGTGGTGGGAAAAATATACGGCTAAATGCAAACAGCGAAACCAAGGGTGTAAACAAACAGAGAGCTGACTTTTAGTCAGCTCTCTGTTTTGTATTTTATATTTCTGATACTTTTTGCATCATTTCATTCATGAAGGACTGAAGCTTTTGTTCACTTGCTTGTTTTTGGCTATCCTTAACGGCAAAGTAGAACTTAATTTTAGGCTCAGTTCCGGATGGTCTTAAACAAACCCAAGACTCATCTTCAAAGAAATATTTAAGAACATTGGATTTTGGTAAATGAATTGCTTCCTCTTCATTCGTAAGTAAATCCATTCGTGTGCTTTCTTTATAATCTTCAACAGCCACTACTTTTACACCTGCAAGAGAGGCTAGCGGCTCCTTACGGAATGTAGCAAGAATTTGCTGGATTTGAGCAGCTCCTTCTTTTCCTTTTAAAGTCAGGGAACGCATTCCTTCTAAGTAATAACCATGCTTCTCATATAAATCCTCTAATGCCTGATATAAGGTTTTTCCAAGGCGTTTGTAATGGGCACAAATTTCTACCGCCATTACTGCAGCTTGAACCGCATCTTTATCACGGGCAAAATCTTTAATTAATGAACCATAGCTTTCTTCATATCCAAATAGGAAAGAATACTCTCCAGACTCTTCATACTGCTTGATTTTTTCCCCGATAAATTTAAACCCAGTCAGAACATCTTCTGTTTCTACTCCATAACTGGAGGCAATGGAACGTCCAAATTCTGATGTTACGATTGTTTTGAACATTATTCCATTTTCAGGCATTGTTCCTTTTTCCTTCTTCTGAGACAGAATATAGTCTAAGAATAACGCACCTGTTTGGTTACCTGTTAAAACCGTATATTCTCCCTCTGCATTCTTAACAGCAATACCAACACGGTCAGCATCTGGATCTGTACCAATTAAAATATCCGCACCGATCTCTTTGCCTTTAGCGATTGCCAATTCAAATGCAGCATGCTCTTCTGGGTTAGGAGATTTTACAGTTGAGAATTCAGGATCAGGTAATTCTTGTTCTTTTACAACTTCTACATGTTCATAACCTAAATCCTTCAATGCTCGGCGAACAGAAAGATTAGCTGTACCATGAAGCGGCGTGAAAACGACTTTTACATCTACTTCTTTTGCTAAATTAGGCTGTTCAGAAATAGTAAGGACTTTTTCATTGTATGCATCGTCCACTTCTTTACCGATGATTTTAATTAATCCTTTATCACGTAAGACAGACTCTTCTTCCACTTTAATTTCAAGTTCATTTTCAATAGCATTAACCATCTCAATCAGAACATCTGCATCAGCAGGAGGCAGTTGTCCACCATCTTCGTTATACACTTTATATCCATTATATTCTGGAGGATTATGGCTTGCTGTAATTACAATACCACCGATTGCACGTAAGTATCGAACTGCAAAAGAAAGCTCCGGAGTTGGACGAAGGCTATCAAATACATAAGCTTGAATTCCGTTGGTTGCCAGTGTTTTTGCTGCTTCCATCGCAAACTCAGGTGATTTATGTCTGGAATCATAAGCAATAACAACTCCACGCTGTTTTGCTTCTTCTCCTAATTTCTCAATATAGGATGCAAAGCCTTGTGTTGCTTTACGGATTGTATAAACATTCATGCGGTTTGTTCCTACACCAATTTCTCCACGCATACCGCCTGTACCGAATTCTAAATTCTTATAGAAACAATCTTCTAACGCAACTTCATCATCCACAAGAGAAGTCAGTTTCTCATGAAGCTCTGGTTCAAGCGTTAAGTGATCATTCCATTTATTAAAAGTTGTTTTCCAATCCATTTATTTTATTCCTCCTAAATAAATTGCTAACTAAATAAGATCTTCTTTATTTTACTAAATATTTAATATTTCTTGAATATTTTCATTTAGAGAAATATTTACCAATCAATACTTTTTGTAATGAAGTTCATATAAATCCCTTCTCCGATCCTTTAGTTGGCGTACGGTCCCGGATAATCTTTGACGTCGCAAAATTTCAAGGTCGACATCTCCAATCAGCACCATTTCTATATTAGCATTCGTTTCTCCCACAATGCCATCACGCGGATATTCAAAATCAGAGGGGGTAAAGATCGCCGATTGCGCATATTGAATGTCCATATTTTCTGTTTGCGGCAAATTGCCTACTGTTCCAGATATGACGGTGTATACCTGATTTTCGACTGCACGTGCCTGAGCACAGTATCTAACCCTTAAATATCCCTGTCGATCTTCTGTACAGAATGGAGTGAAAATAATATTTGCTCCTTTATCTGTTGCGATCCTGGATAATTCAGGAAACTCTATATCGTAGCAAATCAGCATGGAGATTTTTCCGCAATCTGTATCGAATACATTTACCTCATCACCTTCATTAATCCCCCACCACTTTTTCTCATTCGGTGTAATATGGAGTTTATATTGCTTCTCGATTGTTCCATCTCTCCTAAAGAGATAAGCAATATTATAAATATTATCATCCTCTTCTTTCACAAAATGGGAACCGCCAATAATATTTACATTATAGCGGACCGCCAAGTTTGTAAACAACTCAATATATTGCTCTGTAAAATCTGTCACTTTTCGCACTGCCTTACTTGGAACCTTTTCATCTAAAAAGGACATCAATTGAGAGGTTAAAATTTCTGGAAATACCACAAAATCAGAATCTGCATCCGCTGCCACATCAACAAAGTATTCAACTTGATTCGCGAAATCCTCGAATGAGTTGATCTTTCTCATCATATATTGCACAACACATATTCTTACAGGATATGCGGTTTTATAATACCGTTTAGATTTAGGACGATAATCTACATTATTCCATTCCATCAGTGTTGCATATTTTCCTGATGCTCGGTCATCCTCCAAATAGTTTTGATTAATACGTGTGAGCGTAAATTCATTCAGAAATTGGAAGGATAAGACCGGATCATATATTTTATGTAAGCGTACTTCTTCCACATATTCACGTGCAGTCATTTGATCTGCATATTTATGGTAGTTTGGAATCCTTCCACCGATAATAATACTTTTTAGATTTAATTTACGGGCTAATTCCTTACGTTCCTCATACAAACGATGCCCAACCTTCATTTTTCTATACTTAGGATGGACCATAACTTCTATACCATAAAGATTTAAACCATCAGGATTATGGTTGGTGATATATCCGTCATCTGTTATTTCAGACCAAGTATGACGATCATCATATTCATCAAAATTAATGATTAAACTAGAGCATGAACCAATCACTTCATCATTTAATTCTGCTACAAATTGTCCTTCCGGAAAAATGGATAAATGGCTTTCCAAATGCTCGCGTTTCCACGGATCCATCCCGGGAAAACAAAGCTTTTGAAGCTCCATAATATCATCTATATCGCGGATCTCCATTCGCCTAATTTCCATTTTATGTTCATATTTAGTTAAATCCAATTCCTCTGTCACGGACACGACACTCCTTTTTCATACCCATTCTCTCTATCCTCTGTTTTTTCCCATTTATCTGTTTTTTTAAACAATAGCCAAGACCAAATGGAAAGAAAACTCGATACAGCTGCCGTCACATAAAGAAAAGCTGTTGGCTTTATCTCTAACAGCTCATTAGTGCTTTATCTTTCTATTAAATAAACAATAGCTTCCCATGGTCTCAAAATTGTCTCAGCAGCAGCTTCTTGCTTAGTACTACGATCAGGGTAATTACTTATTACCTTTTGTCCTGGATAATCTTTTACACTATCCGGCCAAGCTACTGATTGTTCCCCACCTGTAAAGTTGGTTAACACAAGCAATGTTTGATTATCAAGATGTCTCATATAGGCAAAGACATATTCGTGTTCTGCTTCAATCAATTCAAAACTTCCTTCTACTATAATCCGCATTTCCTTACGCAGGGCGATTAGCTTCTTATAATAGTAGAAAATCGAATCGGAATCCTTTAATGCATTCTTAGCGTTTATATCCACATAGTTTGGATTTACGTTAATCCACGGTTTCCCGGTTGAAAAACCAGCTTGCTCAGAGTTATCCCACTGCATTGGGGTACGTGCATTGTCACGGCCTTTTGCAAAAATACCCTTCATGATCTGCTCTGGCTCCATGCCTTTTTCTATTTTTTCATTGTACATATTTATACTCTCGATATCCCGGTAATACTCAATATCAGGAAATTGTACATTTGTCATTCCGATTTCCTCACCTTGATATATATAAGGAGTACCCTGCAGGAAATGCAAACATGTACCCAACATTTTGGCAGATTCTATACGATATGTGCCATCATCTCCAAAACGGGAAACGATTCTTGGCTGGTCATGATTATTCCAATAAAGGCTATTCCACCCTTTTCCATGGAGTTCTGTTTGCCATTTTGATAAGATTTTTTTTAATTTCACCAAGTCCAGGGGCTTAACGTCCCATTTTCCTGATGGACCGGAATCTACGTCCATATGTTCAAATTGAAAAATCATATCTAACTCATGACGATCTTCACCCGTATATAAAATACCTTCATTTGGTGTTACACCAGGGGTTTCTCCAACAGACATGACATCGTAATGCGAAAGCATCTCTTTATTCATTTCCTGTAAATACTCATGTATTTTAGGGCCGTTCATATAATAATCCGCACCAGATGCATAATCTTTGCCTTCCACAACCGGACCATCAGGAAGAGAAGGGTCCTTGGAAATTAGATTGATTACATCCATTCGGAATCCATCTACCCCTTTATCAAGCCAAAACTTCATGAGATCATATACTTCTTTACGAACCTTTTCATTTTCCCAGTTAAGATCCGGCTGTTTTTTAGAGAATAAATGTAAGTAATAATCATCAGTTTCTTCATTATATTGCCAAGCTGATCCACTAAAAAAGGATTCCCAGTTATTCGGCTCTTTTCCATCTTTACCTGGACGCCATATGTAATAATCTCTATAGGGATTGTCTTTAGATTTTTCCGACTCCATAAACCATGCATGTTCATCAGATGAATGATTGACGACAAGGTCCATCACAAGCCTTATGCCTCTTTTATGCATTTCCTCAAGCATCATTTCCCAATCCTGCATGGTTCCAAACTCATTCATAATATCGCGATAATCACTAATATCGTAACCGTTATCATCATTTGGTGACTTATATACCGGAGAAAGCCAGACTACATCTATACCAAGCTCTTTTAAATAGTCCAGGCGTGAGACGATTCCCTGAATATCACCCACTCCATCTCCATTGGAATCCATAAAGCTTCGTGGGTAAATTTGATAAACAACTGCTTCTTTCCACCACTGTTTCTTCATTATTCAGCACCTTCCTAACGATGTGTACATTGGTATGAATACTAAAAATCTAATCCCTACTGCTCTGCTATGAGCCTTAAAGCCAATATACTCCAATTATGTATTGGTAAGCGATTTCTTTTTACAATATTATGATAACATACTATAATTTTAATGTAGGAAATAAAATGAAAAGGGGGAATTTTCATGCAAAAGAAAATTATAAATCGTGACAACGCCCTTTTTCTGGCATTTGCTGCAGCCTTTATAGCGATGGCCGGCAGTCTGTATTTTTCAGAAATAAAAGGCTATGAGCCATGTGTTTTATGTTGGTATCAGCGAATTGTGATGTATCCTTTTACTGTAATCCTTGTGCTGGCAATCTGGAAAAAAGATTATCATATTGCTTTTTATACAATGATTTTATCTGCCATCGGAGCGTGCATTTCAACCTATCACGTGCTTATTCAGAAGGTACCGTTTTTTACGGATCGTGCTGTTACATGCGGCCGAATTCCGTGTACAGGCGACTATATTAACTGGCTTGGCTTCATAACTATACCAATGCTTGCATTAATTGCTTTTATCATCATATTTGTATGCAGCTTGTATATATTTAAAGTGACAAAGGGGGAAACAAAATGAAGAAAGTCATTATTTTCGTCGCAGCGGTTGTTTTAATTTTTGCCGCAATAGCGTATTTATCTAATAAACAGCAAACAGAAAAAACGTCAGGTAATAATCCATATGGAAAAGAAAATTTAAGACCTGCCACTGTTGATCAGTTGGATGATCCACTTTATCAAAACATCATTACACCGGATGAATTAGATGAAAAGCTTGAAAAAGAAGAAGCAATGACTGTTTATTATTTCAGTCCTGAATGTCCACATTGTGTAAAAACCACTCCAATTCTAATGCCCGTAGCAGAAGAAATGGACGAGCATATTTATCAATATAATGTGCTGGAGTTTGAGCAAGGCTGGGACGAAATCGAAGGATCAGGAACACCGACTCTTATCCATTATAAAAATGGTAAAGAAACAAGCCGTATTTCGGGAGAACATTCCGCTGAAGAATTTAAACAGTGGTTTGACAATTTATAAAAAACACGCCGGGCGCACTGCTCGGCGTGTTTCTTTAAATTAAATAGGTGTTGGCTGCTTTTGTTTGGTACAATGGAAGCTCAATCTGTCTATCCTCACTAAAAAAGTGTTTATGCTCAAAAGGAAAAAAGATACCAAGTCCATTTAAGAGTCGTGCATTGTGATTAAATAATTCAACAGCCTTGGAATCTTCACTTCGATTTTCTAGAATGATCATCAAGGTTTGCATACAGGATAATGCTTGAAAGGCACCTTTTAACGTACCGATATGAGAATTTGAACTTGGTACATACAGTACTTCATTTAAAGTGAACAAATCAATTTGTTCTTTAGTAAAGTACATTGGGAACAGTTCGACATAAAATTTCTCTACAGTCTTATCTATTTCTATATCCTGTAAATGAAGAGAGCCTTCTACAATTTTCATATTGATCACCCTCACTTTCTGCAATCTTCCTCTGTTGGCATTTATAGGATAGCACATGATATTGTATTGATAATACTAATTAACTTTACTAAAAACGAGGTATTTACATGTTAAACGTAATTAAATCAGGTCCATATGCTCTAATTACCTGCCCTCCTGACTGGATAGGAAAATCAGTGGAAATCATTTTAAGAGATCACCTGCATATACCAAAGAAAATGTTACATCAATGGCGAATGGAAAAAATCGTTTTATTAAATAGTGAGGTGATTTCCTGGTCAACTAAAATAGAATCTTCTTCTATTATGTATATACCCATTTATGCAGAAGATTTAAATGTGTTAGTACCATTAAAAATGAAATTAGATATCCTTTATGAGGATGATGATATTATGGTCGTGAACAAACCACCATTTCTTAATACACATCCAATCTCAGAAAATGATAACCATTCCTTAATAAATGCTGTCACCGCATATATTGATAATAATAAAATTAAGCCTCGCCATATCCATCGCTTAGATAAGGATACTTCGGGTGCCATTCTCTTTGCTAAGCATGCTTATGCAGGAGCGATACTGGATCAGGCTTTGAGTCAAGGGAAAATAAAAAGAACTTATGCAGCCCTAGTTCAGGGAATCGTAAAAAAAGAGCAAGGTACCATAAATGCTCCGATTGCCAGAGACCGGCATACATCAGGGAGAATGCGAGTATCCACTCCCGGTAAACATGCAGTAACAAAATATAAAGTTTTACAAAGATTTAAATCTAAAAATCAATCTCTTGTAGCCTGTAAATTGGAAACTGGCCGTACTCATCAAATACGAGTCCATATGAGCTCTATTGGCCATCCGCTTATTGGTGATACCTTATATGGAGGAACAAAAAGTGCCTCTCTCAATAGACAGGCCCTTCATGCATACAAATTAGAGTTTATACAGCCGCTTACAGGAGAAGAATTATCGGTCGAAAGCGAAATTCCATTTATATAGAAGATTTCCTTCGAAATAATAATGCAAAAAAAGACAAATCCTTTACTACCTATGGCAGAAAGGATTTGTCTTTTACTTTTTAAGCTATAGTAAGATTTTCAATTGATAGTTAGGCTGTTTTTCTTACAGCTTTCATAATCATGCTTACGATAAAGATTAAAATAATCGCACCGATTAATGCCGGTATAATTGCATATCCTGCAACTGTTGGTCCCATATCTCCAAAAATAGCTGTACCTAACCAAGAACCAATAATACCTGCAATAATGTTACCGATAATACCACCTGGTACATCTTTACCTACGATTAAACTTGCAACCCAACCTAAAATTCCACCTACGATTAATGATATAATAAAACTCATGTTATTTTCCTCCTTTTATTTGTTCAATTGGCCTGACTATGTCAGTTACCTGATTAGGGATAATTGCGTTATAACTTCAAAACATATTTCAATATATAGAGTAGCCAACAGACTCAAGTTTATCCCTAATCTGATTGTAAAAAAGTTTATTCAGATGTTTACTTAACAAGATCTGTGGTTACTCACAAATAATTTCTTGTTCAGACCAATTATGGACTGTTTTGTTTTATTCAACGGCGCCGTTAATACTCTATACATTCCCGTTCATTTTTATAATAAACATCTATGTCCATTATTTATATTAAATTTAATTTAGACGATTAAACGTTCGTTACTAAGGGTAATAATAATTCTTGCTTTTTTATTGAGTACTAATCAATAACTAACAAATACTATAGAAAAGTTGATTAAACGGTTTAAATCTTGTATTGGGTCTGATTATGAGCATAGTTAAATCCGCTAACAAGATAGGAAAACAAGTCCAAAGAATCTGTTTATAAAGATTTTTATACTATATAATGGATCATTATAGGGTTTATCTTCCAATAGAGATTTAATTTTTAATTTAGATAGATAAATCTGCTGTAATAATATTTTTGGTTTAGTATGGTTAACCTTACTATATAGATAAGAGGATCATACAAATGGTTTTGATAATATTTTCGATATATAATGGATGTAAACTTCTTTTGTATTTAAGTAATCCGAGTAATTACCTTTAGATGAAAGAATCCACTTTGCAAATTATTTATGACTCCAATCTTTAAAAGAAAATGTCTATATAAATTTGTTTTGCATAGCTTGTTCTCGTTCCAGACCTAGAGCATACAATACAGAACTGGCTATTAACCCGCCATTTGAAAATATCTAAATCATAGAATACTTTTCCATTTTTATATAGACACACCTCTGACTAGAAACAGTTGATTAAGCTCACCTCGAATTGTCAATAAAACCATATAAAAACTTAGCCTGAATCAAAATATAAAATCCTTATATATCAGGGATTCATTGGTATTTTGTCGAAAGGATTCCATTTGACTTTTTCCAGATTCAGTTTATAATTCAATATTGTTATCCCTTTTGGAGTCAGACAAAAAATAAGCATAAAAATTTGAAACTACTAATAAATCTAAAATCAAATATTGAGGTGAAACAATGAGTGCATTTACGAGCAAAGCGAAGAAGAGCTTAAGTGGACCTGTTGGTTTCCTTATAGTCGCTGTTGTTCTCTTTTGGATTAAAATCTATACAAGTTATATAGTAGAATTTGATCTTGGTATCACGAATACGATGCAAGAATTTTTACTTTTCATTAATCCAATCAGTTCAGCCGTTATTTTCTTCAGTCTTGCTTTATTAGCAAAGGGCAAACGTGCATTTAAATGGTTAGTTTTTATAAACATTATTCTATCCTTTGTACAGTATGCCAATATCGTTTATTATCGATTCTTTAACGACTTTATTACATGGCAAACATTAAAGCAGACAGAAAATCTCAATGTGGGCGATGGCGGTGGATTGCTCGGAAGTGTAATGGAGCTTTTACGCATTTATGATCCACTGTATTTCCTTGATACAATCATTCTTATTTTATTCATCGTTTATAAGAAATTCCAACCAAGTGAAGGCCGCTTGAAATTCCGTAAAACAGGGGCAGTTTTCGCATTTGGTGTAGGAATGCTTGTATTAAATGTTGTATTAGCCGAGATTGACCGTCCTCAGTTATTAACTAGAACATTCGACCGTAACTACTTGGTCAAATATCTGGGAACCTACAATTACACAATTTATGATGGATTAAAAACGATGAAGGTGAATGCCCAAAAAGCGTCAGCTGATTCCAGTGACCTAACAGAGGTTCAAAACTTTGTACAGGCAAACTATGCAGAACCAAATAAAAAGTACTTTGGAGCGGCTGAAGGAATGAATGTGATTTATATTCATTTAGAATCCTTCCAAAACTTCCTGATTGATTACAAGCTGCATGGAGAAGAAGTAACACCTTTTATCAACTCGCTTACAAAAGATAAGAATACACTTTACTTTGATAATTTTTATCACCAAACAGGGCAAGGAAAAACATCTGACTCAGAGATGCTGCTAGAAAACTCCTTGTTTGGCCTATCTCAAGGTTCAGCAATGACTACAAATGGTAATAATACGTATCAGTCAGCTGCTTCTATCCTTGAACAAGAAAAAGGGTATTCCTCTGCTGTATTCCACGGTAACTATAAATCATTCTGGAACCGTGATGAAGTTTATAAACATTGGGGTGTTCAAAACTTCTTTGACGCCAGCTATTATGACATGAAGGATGAAGATGTATTAAACTATGGCTTAAAAGACAAACCGTTCTTCGAGCAGTCTAAGCCTTTACTTGAATCCTTACCAGAACCGTTCTATACAAAGTTCATAACAGTATCTCACCACTTCCCTTATCCAATTTCTGAAGAGGATGCTACTATTGAAGCAGCAACTACAGGTGATGGATCTGTAGACCGTTATTTCCAAACGGCTCGTTATTTGGATGAATCAGTGGAAGAATTCGTGAATTATTTAAAAGAAACAGGTCTTTATGATCGTTCTGTCCTTGTATTTTATGGCGATCACTATGGTATATCTGATAACCATAATGAAGCGATGGCACAAGTACTCAATAAAGAGGAAATTACTAAGTATGACTCAGCCGAACTTCAAGAAGTACCATTAATTATTCGAGTTCCTGGTATGGAAGGCGGCGTCCAACATCAGTATGGTGGGCAGATCGATTTACTTCCTACACTTTTACACTTACTAGGCGTTGATTCAAAGAATTACATTCAACTTGGAACTGATTTACTATCAGAAGACCATACTGAAATAGTACCTTTTAGAAATGGTAACTTTATGAGTCCGAATGTAAAATATATTGATGGCAAGTACTATGATTCCACTGGAACACTTATTGAAGAAACTGAAGAGTATGCTCAAATGGGCGAATATGCCTCAACCATGCTCGCTATGTCCGATAAAATTATTTACGGAGATTTACTCAGATTCTATACTCCAGAAGGTTTCAAACCTGTAGACCCATCAAAATACAACTATAATATTAACGCTGCTGATGGTGAAACTACATCAACGAAGAGCGAAGAGTAAGCTAAAAGCCCCCAATTCTTTAGGAATTGGGGGCTTTCTTTTTTAATTAAATCTTACAATGTATATCTTGTTTCGCAGACCACGCTTACAGACTACATATCTGAATAGCTTAAATGTCCCTAACTTGGGTACTATACACTCATATCTCCTTAAAGTCCAAGGTGATATAACTTATCTTTTATTCCAACTGAATTGTCAATAATACCAGCCTTTTCCCCCTACAATGAGTTAGTTAAATCGGAAAGTAATTCAGAACTGAAATCATTCTGCATGTTATTATTTTGTAAATTCTATTTCTAAATATTACAGCTTTGTAAATATAACGTAAATATTAAATAAGTTGTATACGCTTTTATGTAAATATTACCTCTAAAGAAAGGTTTTTTCTTTTCATGTCTAAATAAAAGGTTTAGAATTAATTTTGCATTGTTAATCTTAATTATTATTATTATTTTCCGAAAGTGGAGGTCACTATGGTATTCAAATCAAAGAAAGATAAATTTGCGGTTATGCTTTTAAATATTTCGTCGAATTTAAAAGAAAGCTCTGATTACTTCGCAGATTATAAATTAAAAAATATCAGCGATTTAAAAATCTTCTCCGACACAATGAAGCAATATGAAACAACTGGAGATGATTATGTACATGAAGTGATCAAAGAGCTTAATAATGCTTTTATCACACCGATTGAGCGTGAAGATATATTGATGCTTGCCATGACAATGGATGATGTTCTCGATGGTCTTGAGCATTGTTCTGCGCTCTTTGAAATGTACTCTATTGTCAATGCAAATGAATATATGTTGAAATTTGTCGATGAAATTCGCAATGCCGCTCATGAAATTGACCGCGCTGTAGAATTACTAATGACTAAAAAATTAAATGACATTCGTCCTATTGCAATTAAAATAAAAGAACATGAATCTGATTGTGATACTCTGCATCGTCAATCTGTTAAACATCTTTTCCTTGTGGAAAAAGACCCAATCCGTATTATTCAGTATAAAGAAATCTACGAGAACCTTGAAGAAATTGCGGATTATTGTCAGTCTGTGGCGAATACATTAGAAACAATCGTTATGAAAAACGCTTGATGAAAGGTTCTTAAACAATTATGGATACATTACTTTTAATTACAGTATTGATTGTAATATTGGCCTTATCCTTTGATTTCATCAATGGGTTTCATGACACAGCCAATGCAATCGCAACAGCTGTGTCAACAAAAGCATTAAAACCTAGACATGCCATTTTAATGGCAGCCATTATGAACTTTGTCGGAGCCATGACTTTTACTGGTGTGGCAAAAACAATCACAAAGGATATTGTTGACCCATTTACACTGGAAAATGGTTCAATTGTTATTATGGCAGCTTTAATCTCAGCGATTGCCTGGAATTTAATCACTTGGTATTACGGTATTCCGAGTAGTTCATCACATGCCATTATCGGTTCTATTGCCGGGGCTGCAATTGCAGCAGCTGGATTTGGTGCGATACACTTCGACGGATTCCTAAAAATTATCTATGCTTTATTATTCTCGCCAGTTATTGCCTTTGTTGCTGGTTATATTGTTTACAGTATCTTTAAAGTAATTTTTAAAAATAATAATTTAACAAAGACCAATAAGAATTTCCGTTTCATTCAAATTGGTACTGCTGCTTTGCAGGCATACTCTCACGGAACAAATGATGCCCAAAAGGCAATGGGGATTATCACCCTTGCTTTAATCTCAAATGGCTTTACGTCATCTACTGACATTCCTTTATGGGTACAGATATCCTGTGCTGCCGCAATGGGGCTTGGAACGTCTATAGGCGGTTGGAGAATTATTAAAACAGTCGGCGGAAACATTATGAAGATTCGTCCTGTTAACGGTGTAGCAGCTGACATAACCTCTGCAGCTATTATCTTTGGAGCTACCTTTATTCATCTTCCTGTAAGTACCACTCATGTTATTTCATCATCTATTATGGGTGTAGGTGCTTCCCACCGTGTAAAAGGTGTTAAATGGAGTACAGCCAAGAAAATGGTCATAACCTGGGTTATTACGATGCCTATTTCGGCAGCATTAGCTGGTTTGATTTATCTTAGTTTAAATTTCTTTTTTTAAATAGAAATTTATTAATATAGAAAGAGATTGGAGAGTATTACGTTCGTAATCCCCTCCAATCTCTTTTTTGTTTTGTATTGAATCATCATATCATATGAATATTTCTTGTATAATGGAAGCAACAACCATTTTCGGTAAGGAGTCTTTCAATGGAGAATCAGTACTATTCCAAGGATTTTTTTAAAGGATTATATGGTAGCCTGCATGAATTTGCTGATCGAATCAGTTCTTTAATCAACTATCCAATCACCATTGAGGATGCCAATCATCGATTGCTGGCATATAGTGCTCATACCAATGTTACCGATCAAGCCCGTATTCTAACCATTATGGGCAGACGTGTACCTGAAAAAGTAATTAATGCTCTGTGGAAAAAAGGAATAATTCCCTTCCTACTTCAAAATGATCAGCCTATTATTGTTGACCCCCTTGATGATGTGGGACTTGGTAAAAGAATTGCTGTTTCAATACGTAAAAATGATGAGATTCTGGGGTTTATTTGGGCTCTTGAATCGGATACTGCCATCACGGATGAAAAACTATCCATACTGGCATTTGCAGCAAAGGAAGCAAAAAATCAGCTCTTACTTCTTCAGTCGCGCTTAAAAAGTCAGGAAGACAACTATCAGGAATTCTTTTGGAAACTTTTAACCGGACATTATCCTACTGAAAAGGAAATACTCGCAGATTTGGTTAAATTCCCATTTACATTATCGAAACATTATACGATTCTTGTATTTGAGTTCACATCCTCTATTGATATTGACTTGGATAAACAAATCGTCTATTTAATCAGTACAACACAAAAAGTATCTATTATCTTTCATACGATAGATCAAAATAAACTTATTCTTTTACTGAATACCAGTAAGAATCAATCTAAGGATTTGATATCATTCTTTATTCGATCCTTTAAGGCTGATATGAAGGAACGTTTTAACGTTACCATTTGTTCGGAAGGCTGCGGAAATGTATATTCTGACTATATTGATACCAGTAAGAGCTATTTAGAAGCTCTTGAGGTTATTAGTTTAAAAAAAAGATATACAGCTGAATTAACTAATGTTCAATGGTACGATGAACTTGGTCTTTATCAATACCTCCATATAATCAGTGAAAAACGAAGCAGCCAACCAAAACAACTCCCTACCGGTCTGAATATCCTAAAAAAATATGATGAACAACATCAAACACAGCTATATGAAACGTTAGAAATCTATTTAACAAATAATTCTAATCCTGCTTTTACTGCCAACACTCTGCATATACACCCTAATACTCTTTCTTACCGTTTAAAAAGAATAACAGAGATCAGCCAATATGATTTAAAGGATCATAAAATAACCTCTCATCTCTTAATCGAAATGAAATTATCTAAATATTAATCATATATATAAGTTCATAACCAAAAATTTTTTGAACGTTTTGTGAATTATCACAAAACGTTATTTTTAAATTTTCTGTTTTTAACATACTATTCAGATAAAATACGGATTATAATAATTGTACATTAGATAAGACTGGAGGATAAAACATGCTGATAGGAATCCCAAAAGAAATTAAAAACAACGAAAATCGTGTTGCCATAACTCCAGCAGGCGTTTTGACTTTGGTATCTGCCGGACATAAAGTCATGATTGAATCCTCAGCTGGAATGGGCAGTGGCTTTACAGATTCAGATTATGAGTCTGCAGGAGCTATAATATACCCAACAGCAGCAGAGGTTTGGACAAAAGCAGACATGATTATGAAAGTTAAAGAACCACTACCTGAGGAATACACTTATTTTCGTCCTGGTTTGATTTTATTCACTTACCTTCACTTAGCTGCTTGTCCAGAATTAACAAAAGCATTAGTTGATTCTGAGGTTTTTTCCATCGCTTATGAAACAGTTTCATCTGGAAAATCATTACCTTTATTAACTCCAATGAGTGAGGTAGCCGGCAGGATGGCTGTTCAGCTCGGTGCGCAATATTTAGAAAAGCCAGAGGGCGGAAAAGGAATCTTATTAGGCGGTGTTCCAGGGGTTAAAAGAGGAAAAGTAACCATTATTGGCGGTGGTGTAGTTGGTACGAATGCTGCCAAAATTGCCATCGGCTTAGGAGCAGAAGTTACCATTATCGATTTAAGCCCTGATCGTTTAAGGGAGCTTGATGATATTTTCGGCAACCAAGTGACTACCATTATCTCTAATCCATTTAATATTGCTGATGCTGTTGCTGAATCTGATTTGGTAATTGGTGCTGTTCTTATACCAGGTGCTAAGGCGCCAAAGCTTGTGACAGATTCAATGGTACAAGCTATGACTCCTGGTTCAGTGATTATAGACGTGGCAATCGATCAAGGCGGCATTTTTGAAACAGTCGACCATATTACCACACATGATTGTCCAACATATACAAAACATGGCGTGATTCATTATGCCGTAGCCAATATACCAGGTGCAGTACCAAGAACCTCTACGATAGCTTTAACAAATGTAACTATTCCATATGCCCTTGAGATTGCAAATAAAGGAGCAATCCAAGCTATTACGGATAATGCTGGCTTAGCTAAGGGGGTTAACACGCTTAACGGTTATGTTACCTATGAAGCGGTAGCCACAGATCTTGGATACACTTATAAGGCGATTAAAGATGCTATGAATCTGACAGCCGAAGAAAGCCTCAACTAAGAAACTGGATAATAAAAAACAGATGTAACGGTTTTAACCGTTACATCTGTTTTTTTGTTAGGTTCGTAAAAGGGGCATACTCATACAACGAGGACCTCCCCTGCCACGTGACAGCTCTGAACTTGGGATTTCGATAACTTCCACTCCAAAATCTTGAAGTAGCTTATTTGTTACTTGATTGCGATCATACGTAATTACAACTCCCGGCGCTATTGCCAGTGTATTGGATCCATCATTCCATTGTTCTCTCGGTGAAACGATATCATCTCCCCCACCACATGGAATTAAGGCCAGTTCCGATAAGTTCAATACTTCCTTCAAGGTATCTACTAAATTATATCTTCTTGATATTTGGATACCAGACTCATTTACCAGCTCCAAAATGAAGATATTCATCTGCCCATTTGTCCCTTCTATTTCCGGATGAATAGTGAACTTATCATAATCAACCATAGTAAACACTGTATCTAAATGCATAAATGCACGTTTTTTTGGAATCTCAACAGCCAGTACTTTTTTATAGGTCATAGAACTACTAAGCAGATTAAAGGCCATCCTTTCAATTGCCCGTGCTGATGTGCGCTCACTTACACCAATGGCCACAACCTCATCACTTAATACTAGAATGTCCCCTCCTTCAATTGCAAAAGGCTCGGAACGATCGGACCAGTGTTTATAATCCTGTTTTTGATAATCAGGATGATGTTTCATAATAAATTCCCAAAATAGAGATTCCCTTTTCCTGGCCGCTGTAGACATTTTATGAATGGTCATTCCATCCCCTATGATTGCTGCAGGGTCTCTTGTAAAGTACAGATTTGGAAGGGGATCAATATAAAAAGGATAATAGGTTGATAGAAAATCATCCAGATGAACTTTTTTACGATCATCCAGTTCTTTTTTTAATACACCCTCCATTAATTTTCTGACTAACTCTGTATCTGTTAAGGATTCAAGGTATTCTTTAACCATTTCATAGCTTCCAACAAGATGATGTTTACTTTCGCGTAAAAAAGTATCTATTAACTGCAACTTGATTTCTGGAGAAGTAAATGACTCTTTAACCAAACTTTCCAAATAGATGACCTCAACATTTCGTTTTTCCAGCTCAGTTGCAAATTGATCATGCTCCAATTGCATCCTGGGAAGGAAGGGAATATCATCAAATAGCAATCTCTCCATATTTGAAGGAATTACATGCTCAATTTCTTTACCCGGCCTATGTAATAGTACTTTTTTAAGTTGGCCTATTTCAGATGAAATATGTAATTTGTTTTCTGTTTTAAACACTCCACCAATCCCCTTTGAAATACCATATTATATTTTATCTAGATATTTCCCCTTTTATAGGAAAACGTAATCCTATTACACCAAATTATTTATATCACACATCCATTTCCCTAATAATACTTTATTTGTAAATTTATTTCCAATAGTTTTATTTTCCTGAATCCGATTAAACACTTTTTTAATATAGTTATTTATGTTAATATAGATTTACAAACCAATGTATTTATATACAAAAAAGTTATTCTCATATTCATATCTTCAGCTTACTATGTGTAAAAACATTATTTAAAAATTAATAATTATTGAATATTTATGAATCTTTTTACTTCGCTAAAGCGTTAAAAAAACTATTGTTATTTAGTTAAAATTTTTTTAAAATAATGTTTATGCGAAATGAAATAAGGAGAGGAAATAAAGATGTCAGTTAACACTCAAGCTCAGGAGCTTGGCAAGAAAAAGCATCCTCCTGGATTATATCTTTTATTCCTAACAGAAATGTGGGAAAGATTTAGTTATTACGGCATGCGTGCCATTTTAATCCTCTATTTAACTACTGAATTAGTCAGTGGCGGATTAGGGATTGATAATAAAACAGCTCTCAGTATCTATGGATTCTACACTGGTGCTGTTTACTTCACGCCGCTTGTCGGTGGATGGTTAGCAGACCGCTATTTAGGTCACCGTCTGTCCATCACGATTGGTGGGGTCTTGATGGCTTTAGGTAATATCGCGTTGTTCGCCCATCAAAGCCAAACATTCTTATACATTGGCTTAGCTCTATTAATCGCTGGTAATGGTTTCTTCAAACCAAATATTTCCACATTGCTTGGCCAATTATATGAAGGCAATGAATCTCGCCGTGACGCAGGTTATACAATTTTCTATATGGGTATAAATGTTGGTGCTTTCTTTGCTCCATTAGTCATCGGTTTTGTTTCGGAAGACTTATTTACTAAGACAATTGACGGTGTTATGACCTATGGCTACAAATATGGTTTCTTAATTTCAGCAATTGGTATGATCATTGGTCAATTACTATTTAACTTATTGGCTAACAAATATTTAGGTGATGCTGGTAAACGCCCAGCAGTTTCTGCAACAAAAGAATCTAAAGAAAAATCCAATGCTCCATTAACACGCAGTGAGAAACAACGTACATGGGTAATCATTATCATTACTTGCTTTGTTGTTTTCTTCTGGGCTGGTTTTGAACAAGCTGGAAGTTCGTTAACTCTATATACAAAAGACTTTGTAGATCGTGAAGTATTCGGTTGGACAGTGCCAGTATCCTGGTTCCAATCACTTAACCCATTATTCATCGTACTCTTGGCACCAATTGTATCTGCATTATGGGTTAAACTTGCAAGTTCCAAACGTGGTGACATCCCAGTTCCAACTAAAATGGCAATGGGTATGATTACGCTAGGTTTAGGTTATATCGTATTGTTATTTGCAATTTTCAAAACAGGTAATGATGCTGCAAGCATTCAACAAAAAGCAAGTATCATGTTCATCGTGGTAACATACTTCCTTCATACAATGGGTGAATTGTTCTTATCTCCAGTAGGACTTTCCCTTGTAAGTAGAATTGCTCCAGTTAAATTAGCGTCCTTGCTAATGGGTGTATGGTTAGCTTCTTCTGGTGTCGCTAACATTATTGCTGGACAATTAGCTGCTGTAACACAATCACTTGGATATTTTGAAGTATTCGCCCTTATCGGCGGTGTAGCAATTTTCTTCGGTCTAATTCTTTTAGCACTATCCAAGAAACTTGTTGCAATGATGGAAATAAAATAATTAACTTATAAAAAAGACTGACGCAAGGCACGAGATTTTTCATCTGCCATAACGTCAGTCTTTTTTATTATATCAAACCTATACTCTCCATCTCTTTTTTAAAGAAACTTCTCTTTACATGAAATTCAGCCTTTTGTTTCAAACAAAAATGTTAAAACTGACCTAAGATCAATCGCTTCCTTCAATATACTCTTTATGAACGTTTATTATGAAAAGGTTTTTTGTTTGTGCTTATTTTGAATTGTCCACCTTGTTTTACTTTTAGCACGATGCCTTCATCGGTCACAATGTGAGGAACCACTTCAATTCCTTTTCGTCCTTCACGTAAAATGACTATTTTCTCAAGAGGAGCGGAAAGCTCTTCTTGAGGCAGACTAATGAATACATAGTTCGAGAAGTGAATGCTCTTACCATTTGTAGAAGCTCCAAAGATCAGTCGGTTTTTTTTCAATGAAAGACTCATTGTTAAAGTATTTGCATATTTTTCTTTAAACTCACTTGTATCAACCTGAATCTTTACACCGGTATTTGTGACTAATGTTACCTTTCCCACATCCGATGCCTTGATTGTATTCAACTGCTCTTCTGTAAAAGTAAACGAGAAACCATTTTTCTTCTTAGTCATAGTGGCTGTTAAATCTTCACTTGACCAGTTCCCGTTTGGTTTAGTGGTTGGAGGATATTTTTTCTTTGTAACCTTAAATAATCCCTCCTTCTCACTTGATGTTATTGGTCCCATGGGGCTTGCTGCCATCGCTAATTCAGCTCGATATCTGCCTGTATTCAATGATAATGGTAAGTCTTCAACAGATTGATAGAAATCCAGATTGGATTGTTCCACTACTATTTCACCTTTTTTATTATATATACGCAGTAATGGTTTTACACTTTCCGAACTGGCTTCAGTTACACCACTATGAGTTATCTGGTATTTCCCACTGTCTGTTGTCCCCACTTTTTCGACGATTTGCCCATTCGCCAAACGTTCATAAACAATCTCCTGATTTTCCGCGATGCTATAATCAGACGTCTTATTCACAATTACCGAACTAATGGTATTTCCATATTCATCTTGAATGGATGTATCGGCAGATAAAGGTTCACCTTGCTTCAGTTTGTTATCCTTTAAAGCAATGGAAGCCTTGAATTGGCCGCCTACCTTCCAGTTTACCTTTTCATCAGCGCTGAATGTTTGTGTACCTTTATATAAAAAGTAATTCCAGATATAATCAGTTGATTCTGGATCTCCATAACCAAGCTGTACCTGCAAGTCCATTTCCATATCAGCTGGCACATAGAATTTATGGCCAACTCGCAATGTTTTTGTAAATGCCGAGCTATATTGATTGTATGGATACAATATAGCTCCACGAACATCTTTGAAGTCTTCAGTATTTGCATCGATTTTAATTTCCGCTAATTCTTCCGTATTGAAGATAACTTGATTTTCATCGTCAGCTTTGATTTCTACATCGTTTTCTAAGAAATAATAGTTTGATTTTTCACCATCCGCATTTGGCAGGGTAACATAGCTGCCTTCGATGACAAATGAACCTGGCTCTAAGTAAACCGCTTCTTTTTTGTAACTTTGCAAGTTGTTTGCTGTGGGATATACGGTTACGCCATCTACTTCAACAGGCTTTTTAATCATCCAAAGCTTCGAAGAAACATTATCCAGTTTTTCACTGCCATCCATTGCAGAGATGGAGACTTTTTGCATATTGTCAGGGATGGTTATCGGAACAGAAAGTTCCTCAAGATCAGTAAATTGACGGAACAAATACGCAAACTCACCAGTCGATGTTGTGTACCGGATGATTGCAACGTTTCCATTTTCCTCTTGACTCAATTCAAGATTTGAAGGAACGGATAATACCTTCGTTGTAGAATCTGAATTCCGTCCAAATGCCTGTACCCACTGATATTCGCCATGTTCGTCTTTTTCCACTCGATTGATTGTCACGTATGTTGCTTTATTTTGATCTTGATCATCTTTTAATGTTACATTGACACCTGAATCTTGCATGTCGATGGTCATTGCCTTATTCAAACCATTCGGTGCAAGCGGGCTTGAATCCAATGTTAATGAAAGCTCATACTCACCGTTTGTCACTTTTGAACTATTCGGTACCCAGAAGGAATAAAAATAATAACTACGATTAGCTGGGTTTGTAGGGTTTTTCGTATAACTATTTAACATGATTTCGCCATCCGAAACCCTCTTTACTTGATAAACTGGATAAAGGTCACCAAAGTTTATAGCAGCTACGGTATTTTCCTCATCCATAATGACCGTTTCGCCAGTTTCAACATTCTTCTTGTACAATGCGTTTGTTGGGTCTACCGAACCACGGTACATCCCGACTAACATATTTCCGTATTCATCAGAGAATACTTGCTTAGTATAAATTGCGCCATCTAACTTATAAGCCGTATATGGACTTGTACGCTCAATATATGTCAATCCGCGTTGTGCATAATACCGTTTTAATGACTCTTGATCCGGTAGGAATTCACTGATTTCAAGCGATCCACCAGCTTTAATGGATGTTTTTCCGCCTTTTTCAACCACAGCGGTTTGGTCATCATTCGTTAAAACATAAATCCAATTTTCACCGCCATCAGGATCTTTGACCTCTGCATCGACAATATAATCATATTCACCAGCTGTTACGAAAAATTTTTGGCCTGTTAATACTTCAGATGTACCAAAAATTTCAGACACATCTTCGTTATCCAAGTAAAGTACTGCATTTACAAGCTTTCCGTCTGAATTATCGATAGCGATTTCACCGGTTTCATGACTATCAAAGACCAATGACGATGTTTTACTCGTAATCGAAGCATCAGAGTTTGTTAAAAAGTACGTGTCTCCATCTTGTTTATAATAAGAGTAAAGACTGTATGCACCTTTATCCAAATACACAACAGGGGACTTTGTTGCATTTTCTTCATTGATTGCTGTATCGGCAGTAATATCCAATCCTTCTTCATCTTTCATCTTAATGAAGTATTGTGCCTCTTCAACGTTTTCACCATTTGCACCAAGAGTTTTCAATGATACCGCTTGCGTGTTTTCACTAGCCAACTCCACTGTGCCGCTGCTGTTTACTTCACGTGAATACATGAACCATGCATTACCCTCTTCGGAATCAAATTTTCCTTGAACGACAACTGTAAGTTTTTTTAAATCTGTACCGACATGACTAGGTACACGAACAACTCCCTCAGAGTCTGTTGCACCGGACCAAAGTGATGAATAAGAATACTCGCCATCCTTCGCTTTCACTTTTTCGTACAACTGAACGGCCGCGCCTTTCGCGACAGTATCATTCGGTGTTTTCACACTGAACATATAACCGGATTGCGCTTCGTTAAGAACCTTTACAGAACGCTCAGCTTGAGTAATCTTATTTCCATTCTCATCATATGTAACAGCTATGATTTTATGTTCACCATCGGCAACCTGCGTTGTATCCCATTCTACAGAAACAGTGGACGAGGCTTTACCCTCGGTAATGCCGATTAAGTTGGTTTCATCCGTTGTATCAATATAAAACTTTGTACTTACAACGTCTGTTACATTGTTTAATTCTGCTTGAATAGCTGTTTTACCAATAACAGTTGCATTCGCTTTTGGCAAAGTAAAGGATAAGGGAGAGATTGTTACATCATCAGATAAAGCAGCTAATGCATCGACTTTTCCATAGCCAGTTTTTTCATCAAACCCATCCGTATTCATATCAACAGCTGTCGTTGATAATGCTTCTTCTACTGCCGTTACATTCGCTTCTGGATTTTTCAATTTATATAGTGCTGCTACCGCTGCTACATGCGGTGCTGCATAAGAAGTACCGGTACCTGTTTTGTAATGACCATTTTCATCGCCTAAATCCCCTGAAATCGATGTACTCAAAACACTTACACCAGGAGCCACAAGATCCAGCGTACTACCATAGTTAGAACCCGCATACACTTGGTCTTTGGCGGCAATGGCACCAACTGAAATAACGTTCGGTAATGCTGCAGGATACGAAACATCTGCATTTCCGCCTCCGTTACCTGAAGCAGCTACAACAACAATTCCCGCTTCATGGGCTTGCTGTATAGCTTTATCGACCGATTCGCTATATTCTCCGCTAAAACTTAAGTTGATGACGTCTACTTTTTTCTCTATTGCATACTGGATTCCTCTCGCAATATTATAAGCATCACCAACACCCGATTTACTCATGACTTTAACCGGTAAAATTTTAACGTTGTTGTTGCCTGCTGCCCCAGCAATCCCCTTCTCATTATTGGAATTTGCTGCAACAATGCCGGAAACAAAGGTTCCATGGCCATTATCGTCCCATGCGAATGTTTCTTCATATCCATCAACGAAAGTGGCAGCTTCTTCCGACACACGGCCTTCCAAGTCTTCATGAGAGCTTTGGACACCTGTATCCAAGACAGCCACTACTACGTCATCTCTATCTGTGTTCTCTACTGCTTCCCAAGCTTTTGGAGCATTGATTGCTTCTAAGTTCCACTGACTGTCAAAGTATGTATCATTAACTGTACCCTCAATTGAATAAATTGTGTTTTTTTCAACAAATTCCACATTATCCATTTCTTCTAGCTTTTCGATCGAAGTTTCAACATTTTCTTCCGACACTTTATAAAGAGCCATTTCATCCGTAGTCTCTACCACTTCTCCACCCAATTGTTCAACTTTCTCCACGGATTTGGCAGAACTTTTTTCATCTTTATATTTCACGATTATTTGTTCTTCACTAGCTTTCCCACCATAAGATACATTCGTTGCTGTATTCCCCTCTGATTCTATCAATTGGCCATTGTTGGCAGTGCCGATAGCAGGCACCTCAACTTGGGTCTTTTGCACTGTTTTAGCTGAAACTGTCCCAAGCGGCATAGCAAATGTGAACGCCACTGTAGCTGCTGTTAATCCTTTGAATAACTTTTTCCCCATCTTTAAACTCCTCTTTTCGTGTAAATAGATCTTAAGTCACAAAATTTTATGTATTTTCAGAAAATTTTTCTTGAAACTAGATATCTTCCTCCTTTTACTTCTTCGATCTTACTCCCTAAAATTCCTAATCAACCTGATGACATGTACATCACTCAATACATAAATAACCATATATCAGTCATTTGCGGTTTAAATATTAGCAATACTGAGAATCATTGTCAATGATAATGATTCTCAGTTCGATAATTTTCTAATATATTTTTTAATGACGTTTGTCGAAAATATTTTTATGACATGTATAAAGTCCTATTTTTAAACTTTGAATTGACAATTGATAATGATTATCAATATCATATAGTTTGTATACTAGCAGATAATGACAATCATCCTTATTCTCCTACTTATCTATCACATTTAATTTTTGAATAGATAAAAAAGTATTATTAATAACTCGGTCTAATCAATCTAATATGTATATCAATTATTCATTACTTCAAAAATTGGCTGGGTAGGACACTAAGAAGGATTTTATTATCTCTACAATAACAATTTCTAGAGAGAAGGTTACAAATTATGAAATTTAAGTCTATAAAATTCAATATGATGTCAGCAGCTGTTTTATCAGCCTCCCTACTATTAGCTGGATGCGGTACAGAAGAAGAAACAGCTTCCACTGCAACACCGGCAGACCAAACAACATCGACTAAAACAACTGTTGCCGACTTGAAAACCGAAACGGATACTTATAAAACATTCGCTTTGGAACAAATGGATTCTTTTCTAGTCGAAACTGAAAAATTTGTTACTACGTTCCTGGATGGAGATATCGAAACCGCGAAAGCATTATATCCTGAAGCGCGCATGTTTTTTGAACGCTCTGAGCCAATCGCGGAAAGCTTCGGTGACTTAGATCCACGCATTGATGGCCGTCTGGCTGATATCCAGGAAGAAGGCAAAGGCGAAGAAGAATGGACTGGCTACCATAAACTTGAGTATGCATTATGGATTGAAAACACAACTAAGGGTTATGAAGAAGTCGCGAATCAATTATTAGCTGATACAAAGGAATTGCATGCATTAGTACAAACAGTCGAAGTAGAACCGGATTTAATGATTACTGGTGCTGTTGATTTATTGAACGAAGTATCCACTTCAAAAATTACAGGTGAAGAAGAAATTTACTCACATACAGACCTTTATGACTTTAAAGCAAATATTGAAGGGGCAGAAAAAATCTTCGAGATTTTACATGATAAAATCGAAGCAAAAGATGAAGCCTTGGTCACTACACTAGAAGAGAAATTCGCTAAGCTCGATGAATTATTATCAAAATATGAAACAGCTGATGGCGGCTATGTATCATACAATGAATTGACGAAAAAAGATACAAATGCATTAGCCACAGCCGTCAATCAACTAGGTGAACCATTGAGCCAAATGGGGATCATTTTAGAATAAGGGTGAGTATCGTTGTCTACTAACAAAATGACAAGACGCGAGATGTTGAAATTAACTAGCATCGGAGCAACAGGAATGGTTATCGGTGCAAGCGGATTGGGTTCCACGATGAATGCTTTAGGCTATGAGTTGCAACCTTCCTTGGATGATAACCAGTCTGTAAAAAACAAAATTGCATTTTATGGACGCCATCAATCCGGTATCACAAGCCCTTTACAAGGCCATATATACTTTGCCGCATTGGACGTTTTAGTAGAATCAAAAGAGGAATTGCGCCAATTATTTAAATTGTGGACATCTCTTACTGTTCGGTTAATGAATGGTGAACAAATCGTCGAACCTTCCACTAACGGTCACATCCCTCCCACTGATACTGGTGAAGCGATGGGAATCGATGCTTCTAACTTAACTATAACGTTTGGGGTTGGTCCTTCTCTATTCGATAATAAAAATCTTAACATTCAGCATTTAAGGCCGAAAGAATTGATGGATTTGCCGCATTTCCCAAAAGATCAATTAGATGAAGCATACAATGGCGGAGATATTTGCATACAAGCATGTGCCAATGATCCTCAAATAGCATTTCACGCCGTACGGAATTTGGTTCGTGCGGCAAACGGGAAGGTCAGAAGCAAATGGTCTCAATCTGGTTTTAATGCCATTCCACGCGATGGAAGTACACCGCGCAACTTATTTGCATTTAAAGATGGTACGGTTAATCCTGCCAAAAACAGTGAATATAATGATTCTGTATGGATTCAATCCGGTGAATCGAAAAGTTGGCTGGTAAATGGAACATATTTGGTTTATCGTCGCATTCAAATGCATTTGGAAACATGGGATCGGACCAGCTTACATCAGCAGGAGGCAACATTTGGCCGCTATCGTGAAAGCGGAGCGGCATTCGGTAAGAAAGATGAATTTGACGATTTTAATGAATTAGAGAAAGATGCAAATGGCAACTACATTGTTCCGGAAACATCCCATGTCCATCTTGCACGATTAGCAAAGCAAAAGATTCTCCGCCGTTCTTTTTCTTATTCTTCAGGCATTATGTCAAACACCGGGGCTTATGATGCTGGCTTACTGTTTATCTCGTTCCAAAAACATCCGCAACAATTTATCGACATTCAAAATAGTTTAGGCCGTAACGATAAATTAAATGAATATATTACACATCGAGGCAGCGCCATTTTTGCCTGCTTCCCTGGTGTTGAAAAAGGGAGTTATTTAGGTGAAGCGCTTTTTACAAATTTGTAGTTTTCTAGTTTGTATGCTTGTAGCTTTGCCAGCTTTAGCTGCAACATCCTACAGCTCTTTTTACATATCAATTAGTGATGCATTAATTAATGCAAAGCAAGGAAATGACGAACAAACCCAAAAAGCTATAGATAAGTTTGCAGAAAATTGGGCATCGGTGACTTCCGAACAGAAGGAAGCAAAAAGAGCTGTTGATGATGCACTAAACGCGGTACTTGAATCTTCAACACAAGAAGAACGGGTTAAGACAATCATGCAGCTATCAACAACTCTTTCTCAATTAGAAAAACTTGAAAATCCAGTTGATGAGGAAGCAGAACGGAAAGAGTTTGAAACGAAGTATACACCTTTTATGAGGCAATTTGAAGAAGCATTAGCCACGGACGACTATGAAAAGATTCTACCAGCATACAATGTTCTTAATGGAAAATGGAATCAATACGAACAGCCTGTACGTGATCAAAGTGTAGGTATGTATGGACAAATTGAAACACAGTTAGCTTTTATCCGCATCACATTGGCAAGCGAAGACCCAGACTTACCCCTTGTAGCAAGTCAATATGCAGCGTTTAAAGCGTCCATTGAACAATTTTTGGCAGGTGAAGATATTGCTGTTGAAGAAGGAAGTTACTCACTCCAAACGTTAATTAATCATATTGATGATGCCTTGCAGGCAATTGATATGGAAAAGTTTGACGAGGCCAGTGATGCTTTGACAGAATTCATTATTGTTTGGCCGAACATTGAAATGGAGGTTTCTACCCGCAACAGTTCCTTATATACAAACTTGGAAAGTGATTTACCAATTCTGGTCAGTGAATTAACGAAGGATACTATAGATACAGATTCGATCACTAACCAATTATCTAATTTCAAAACAGAAATCCAATTATTGCAGGAAGATAGCGATTATACTTTTTGGGATTCTGCATTGATCTTATTACGTGAAGGTTTGGAAGCACTTCTTATTATTATGGTACTCGTATCATTCCTGAAGAAATCGAATCAGGAGCACATGGCTCGATGGATTTATATGGGTGCTCTTTTAGGGGTCCTTGTATCTGCAGTAGCCGCTGTGGCATTATCGTTCATCTTTAATTCATTGACCGTTAATACGAGCCGCGAAATCTTGGAGGGCTATGTCGGACTAATTGCCGCTGCCATGATGATTGGGGTCGGGGGATGGCTTCATAACAAATCTAATGTTGCATCCTGGAACTCTTATTTATCGAAGCAAATGGGACAGGCCATCTCAAAACAATCTGTGTTTGCCATGGCTACTGTATCGTTTTTATCTGTTTTCCGTGAAGGAGCGGAAACTATTATTTTTTACGTGGGTATTGCCCCCAACATGCCGATGTTTGATTTTACCCTCGGTATTATCATTGCATTAGCCATTCTGGCTCTTGTTGCCTTTATATTATTCAAAATGAGTGTACGAATCCAAGTGCATAAATTTTTCTTTGTAGCCACCATTTTCATCTATGTATTGGCATTTAAAATCATCGGTTCAAGCATTCATACATTACAGCTCACCAATATATTGCCGACGACCGTCATTCACCAATTACCCGTGTTCAATCAAATTGGTTTTTATCCAACAGTTGAAACCATGGCCGGTCAACTCATTTTGATCCTTATTTATGTGACAATAGCAATTTATAATAAAACAAAAAATAGTAATACCAAGAAGTCCAGTTAAATCAGAAGACGCTAGAGGATAAATACCCTAGCGTCTTTATACTAAGCAATTTAATTATTTACTCCTTAAAGAGAAACATACTTTAATGAATCATACTTTCTGGTTTAAAGAATGACTGCAAAGCATGAAAGACATCTGCCTTTTGCTTCAATATATAGTGTTGAAACTTTTCATCTTTAATATTTTTATATGCGGACATTAATGTGGAATTACGATTGTATTGATTAACTTCACCATACCCAAACATATTAGATACTTCCATCAATTCTTCCACAAGTTTTATGCAACGAGGATTATCTGAAGTTAAGTTATCACCATCCGAAAAATGAAAAGGATAAATATTATAGCGTTCCATCGGATACTTTTGTTCAATTATTTCTAATGCTTTCCGATAGGCTGATGAACAAATCGTCCCACCGCTTTCACCTTTAGAAAAGAAATCCTCTTCGTCTACCACCTTTGCTTCTGTATGATGAGCAATAAATTCGATGTCAACTGTTTCATATTTCGTTCTCAAGAAACGTGTCATCCAAAAGAAAAAGCTACGTGCCATATATTTTTCCCAAAGCCCCATACTTCCAGAAGTATCCATCATAGCCAAAACGACTGCTTTAGATTCTGGCTTCACAACTGAATTCCATGTTTTAAACTTAAGATCATCTTGATAAATAGGTGTAAATCCAGGATTGCCACCCAGTGCATTTCTTTTAAATGCACTAATCATCGTTCGCTTCTTATCCACATTTCCCATTAAACCTGTTTTACGAATATCATTGAATTCGTAATGCTCAATGGTATGATCTCCCTGTTCCTTTTCTTTTAAGTTCGGTAATTCCAATTTTGCAAATAAGGCTTCCTCTATTTCCAATAAAGAAACTTCAGACTCAACATAATCCTCTCCTGCCTGATCTCCAGCTTCTCCTCCTTTTCCTGGCGCCTTTTGTCCACTTCCATCTCTTGCTACTACATCTCCAACCTGGGAATCTCCATCTCCCTGACCAACATGCTTGTTTTTATCATAATTATAACGAATCTTATATTCATCAAGAGAGCGTATCGGGATTTTCACAACATTCTTTCCATTGGACATAATAATGCTTTCCTCTGTTATTAGATCAGGTAGATTATTACGTATCGCTTCCTGTACTTTCTCCTGATGTCTTTGCTGATCATCAAAACCTTTTCGATGGAGGGCCCAATCTTCCTTTGAAATGGCGAACTGATGGCTATTGTTCTTATCCGACATCGTTTTTCCCCCTCCTATAACACATTTATCATAATACTCTAGATGTTAAATAGTCTTTTTTAGAATTTAATGTTTGATTACTCTATCCTATGCGTAAACTACAATTTATTGCCAAAATATTCTTAAAATAAGACAAAGTTTTGCTTATCCCCTTGTCATTTGGAATTATAGAATCTATAACCATCCTTATTACTGAGAATAGTTTAGTAAGTATTAACATTAAGGTTCAGATAAAGCCATTGAGAGTTATTAAAAGGGAAATTACTATCCTGAATATTATGGAGAAGTGCTAAATATGGAAGCTGAACGCAAAGAGTAATTTATCTTAAAAATTGACCAAGTATCCAGATTCCCTTCACCTCTATGTACCGAACCAACGATTTGGTGTTAGGCTATATATCTAATCAAAAGAAAAAAACGCTTAGTAATCTCCCCTACTGTCAAACAGAATATACAATGGGAGATGCCATTTACCAAGCGTTTTGTAAAACTACTACTATTTATTTATTTTCTGCCTCTTCTTCCTCATGTTGAACAGGATCAGGCTGCTTATTATATTCTTTGGATAATTCTTTATTTGTCCTTAGGTGCTCCATCTGTTTTCCAAGGTTCTTCATTTCTTCAAGATCCGGTGCCATCGAGCCATTTTCAGCAAGACTTTCAGCGATTGTATCTGCCTTTTCGTCTTTTTTCATCACTATCACCTCATAAGACCTATTCCCATCCTATCAACCCAATAAACATTTTTTCCCATTTTAAAGCCATAGAGAATACTTAGACTGAGCCTTCGTTCAGCCGTTTTAACTTTGTATCCGGCCAATCTTAGCCTTTTCCAGCCGATTCTCCTCATAATCCGGCCAAACTAGTCTTTTATCCAGCCGATACCCCCGATATTTCAGCTAACCTAAGATAGGTGCCCTCATTAATCTTCAGAAAGCAACCTAAAAAGAACTATCTACAAGTCGAATACCTCGACATGTAAGATAGCTCTCCTTCGTCAATACTTATCTGTTCAACAAGCTGCCTACATAACGCAGAAGCTCATTTGCCGAGGTAGAATTATATCCATGTTCATCTATTAATCTGGCAACTACCTCGTTTACTTTCTTCAATTGACTTTCATCTGGAGTTTTAGAGGAGGTTGTAATTTTAACGACATCCTTCAAGTCAGCGAACAGTTTCTTCTGTATTGCTTCCCGTAAACGGTCATGAGAATTATAATCGAATCGCTTTCCTTTACGGGCATATGCAGAAATTCGAATTAAGATTTCTTCCCTAAACGCTTTCTTAGCATTCTCAGAAATTCCGATTTGCTCTTCAATAGATCGCATTAATTTTTCATCAGGATTGATTTCCTCACCTGTTAGGACATCACGAAGTTTTGACTTATTGCAGAATGCCTCCACATTATCCAAATAATTATTCATCAAGGTTTTGGCTGATTCCTCATAGGAATAAACGAATGCCTTCTGTACTTCCTTCTTCGCGATATCATCATATTCTTTTCGTGCAAGTGAGATATAATTCATATACCGTTCTTTCAACTCGGCTGTAATTGAAGCATGCTGATCCAATCCTTCTTTTAGGGAACGCAATACATCCAGTGCATTAATGGAAGGTGTTTCTTTTCTAATAATAGTTGAAGATATTCGGTTAATGACATAACGCGGATCGATGCCGCCCATCCCTTCATCCGAATGTTCCTTCTTCAATTCTTCTACATCTGCAGAATTAAAGCCTTCCACGTTTTCTCCATCATATAGCCTCATTTTCTTAACAAGATCAATATCGCCTTTTTTTGGATCTTTTAATCTGCTAAGAGTAGTAAACATGGCTGCAACCCTTAAAGTATGCGGAGCAATATGAACATTCGATACATCACTGTCATGAATCATTTTTTCATAGATTTTTTCTTCCTCGGATACTTTCAGGTTATAAGGGACTGGCATTACGATAATCCTAGAATGCAGGGCTTCATTCTTTTTATTGGAAATAAAGGAGCGATATTCCGTTTCATTCGTGTGCGCTATAATTAATTCATCGGCACTAATCAACGCAAATCGGCCAGCTTTAAAATTACCCTCCTGAGTCAAAGAAAGCAGGTGCCACAGGAATTTTTCATCACACTTCAGCATCTCCTGGAATTCCATCATCCCGCGGTTCGCTTTGTTTAATTCACCATCAAATCGATAGGCGCGCGGATCGGACTCAGACCCATACGTAGCAATCGTAGAAAAGTCGATGCTTCCAGTTAAATCTGCAATGTCCTGTGATTTCGGATCAGATGGACTAAATGTCCCTACTCCAATCCGCTTATCTTCTGAGAGGAATATCCTTTCTACCAGCATATCTTCAATACGGCCACCATATTCCTGTTCCAACCTCATCAAATTTAGAGGTGAAAGATTACCTTCAATCCTGATTCCATACTCCTCAAAGAAATCATTACGTAAATGTGCCGGTATTAAATGCAATGGATCTTCATGCATCGGGCAACCCTTTATCGCATAAATCGCTCCCCGATCCGTCCGTGAATATCGTTCTAATCCGCGTTTCAAAAGCGTTACTAAGGTCGATTTACCACCACTCACAGGCCCCATTAGTAGCAAAATACGTTTTCGCACATCTAATCGTTTAGCAGCTGGATGAAAATATTCCTCTACAAGGCGCTCAAGTGACTCCTCGAGGCCAAATAATTCATCTTTAAAAAAGCTGTATTTTTTCTTCCCATCAACAATTTCTACACCTGCATCCTTAATCATGTTGTAAACCCTGGAATGAGCTGATTGAGCTACTAAGGGTGTTTTCTTTAATAATTGCAAATAATCACCGAATGTCCCTTCCCACTTCAGCTTTTCCTCTTCTTCTCTAAATTGTTCTATTTTTTTAATGATATCCATTCAGTATTAATCCTCCCCTAGCTGTGATTCAGCTGCTACTAATACTGTATGCACGTATATAGGCAAACATGTGTAAGCCCCTTAAGAATCCATAATGAATTACCATTTTATAATTTTCTAAAATATTCTTAGTGGAGAAAAAATTAACTTATATGGTATACTTTTTCCAAAGCATTCATACAAGGAGGATCATCCAATGAAACTTGCCATTATTATTGCCGTATCCCTAGCATTCCTCGCAGCCATCTTCACCGGCGGCTACAATGATAAAACTAACTAAAAAGCTGAAGGGCCTTGATCAGCCGCGACAAGCATAAGATGAGGTGCGTAGGGAGAGCGCTTTTATCTCCCGTAGCAGCCACACTTATGTCTCGAGCGGCTAGGCCCTGAAGCTAGATTAACTAAAAAGCTAAGACGGCTATATTAAGGAACGAAGACTAAATACGCCACGTCCTGTGGCAACGTCTTCATGACCTACATCGTGTAGGCCCGCGAGGAGCATAAGACAGGGGCTCGGAAGGAGGTGTTCTTCCTCCTGCAGAGACCATGCTTATGTCCTGAGCTTCTAGCCGTCGAAGCTGGATTAACTAAAAAGCTGAAACGACTGCATTAAGGAACAAAGACTAAAATAATCATGTCCCATAGCAACAAAACACAAAATACCCTTCACTTTGAGATAAAAGTGAGGGGTATTTTGTGTTTTTATTTATTTGAGCGCAAAGTGTTTAGATTTAACAAAATCCATCATAAATTCACGTTGTTTACTAGTTAACATACCAACGACTTGCTCTGTCCATCTATCTTTTCTCAATCCGTTTGTACGCTCATTATAGTAAGCAGAGATAATTTCGTTGTATTCTTCGAGTTCTGCTTGCTTGTCCTCGTATTCATTCTCATGAAAGACTGCTTTCAGCGGTAAGCGCGGTTTAAGATCAGATTCATGATCTGGATAGCCAATAGCCATTCCAAAGAGTGGAATAACACGATCAGGCAATTTTAAAAGCTCAGATACCTTTTCGATATTGTTCCGTATACCACCGATGTAACAAATACCAAGATCCATAGACTCAGCTGCAATAGCAGCATTTTGTGCAGCCAAGGCTGTATCAATTAACGCAATCATGAATGTTTCCATGCTTTCCAGATTGTGATCCATATTCATACCTTCCATATCAGCAGCCAACTTATGGCGATGATAATCGGCGCAAAACATTAGAAAATATCCATTGTGTTCAACATACGATTGTCCACCTGCCAGCTCCGCTAATTGTGTCTTCTTACTTTGATCACTGACCCCAATGATTGAATAAGCTTGAACAAAACTCGATGTGGATGCAGACTGGGCTGCACTTATAATTGTTTCAACCTGCTCCCTTGAGAGAGATTTTTCTTTAAATTTACGAATCGATCGGTGATTATTTAATAGGTTAATCGTTTCATTCACTGGACTCAGCTCCTTTATAACGTAGTACAAATATAACAAATTATAGAAGTGTTATCTAAAATTTTGTTTAACTCTTTATAAAACAAAAACTTCTCTAGAAAGAGAAGTTATGTCAAATGAATATAATTTTGTTGGCGTAAAGCTTCATAGATAACAATTGCTGCTGTATTCGATAAATTAAGCGAACGAACATGAGTATCATTCATAGGTAAACGCAATCCTCTTTCAGGATGTTCCTCTAATAAATGCTTTGGCAGACCTGTCGTTTCTCGGCCGAAGATAAAGTAGTAATCTTTATTGGTATCTTCATATGAGATATCACTATGATAATTCTTCGCGAATTTTGTGATATAAAAGAACTCCCCACCACTGTTCTTTTCAAAAAAATCTTCAATTGAATCATAATAAATAATAGTTACATGCTCCCAATAATCAAGGCCGGCACGCTTTAAAGCTTTATCGTCAGTGGAAAAGCCCAAAGGACGGATTAAATGCAGGGTTGTATCTGTAGCTGCACATGTACGGGCAATATTCCCCGTATTTGCCGGGATTAATGGTTGGTATAAAACAATATGTAAAGACACTTTTCCTCACCTCTGGTTAGTATAAGCAGCCTTCATTATAACACTATTTCTCTTTTTCCAAAAATGGAAGACCTAATTCGTTATTATATGAAAATATTTATATTGGATATTAGGCGTATAGGCAGTAGAATCTTCATAATTCCAGTATCTCATACGGCTGTTCGTTGTATGAGCATTCACCAAAGGGTAGCCATATTCATCCTTTCCGGTCACAATCGTATTATGATTAAACCTGCCATCCCCTTCAAAATCATAACAAATAATATCTCCAATCATTAATTGGGAAGGATTCTTTACTTCCTTCGTCCAAGAAGCTGCCTTTAACATGAGCATAAAAGCATGTGCCACTGTCCAACTAAAGCTCCAATTGCTTTTTCCTTCTATCCACCACCCCTTTGAACGATTAGGTTTACCCCACATCGGTATACCACCGGCATATAAACATTGAGATATAAAATTCGTACAATCATCGGTGAATTGTGGATAGGTGGGATTAAAGGGATTCCACCATCTCTCGGCGTATTGAACCGCCTTTAACCGATTATAGGCAATCTTGGCACGCGAGGAAGTAAGATCTAAACTCCTCAGGAGGTCTTGTTCCATTATTTGAGGCTTAACATTTAATTTCTGATCTATCAAGAGTTTAGTTTCTTTAAAGGAAGCTTTACGAAGCTCCACATGTTCTTCCATGTAAAATTGTGTCCCTTGCTTCATTACAAGCTTCCAATGAGTCTCATATATAGCATCGACGACATCTTCCCGCTCCTTGATTTTTTTCACATGCCCTTTTGCCATGACCTTCACTATTTCTCCATTGCGTTTACGCATGCCTTCCTGCTTCTTCAATAAGGTTTCCATATTATCTGTCTTATTTGAGGATGTATTCTCTTTGAGTTTTTGTATCCTCTCCTCGACCAGTTTTTGCAGTTTCTCTTTCATCCATTCATCCACTCCTTCTCTAAAAAGTATGATGAATGACTAAAATACATACAAAAAACCGGAGTAAAAAGCTACTCCGGTAACATAAGACGTTCTAAGGCATTATTTATTTCAGCCACTACCATCTGATCGGTCTCTTCTTTTAAACAATCCTTTAATACAGCCATTGCTTCCTCGGTACCTATTTTTCCAAGCGCCCATGCTGCTGTACCTCTGATAACAGGCCTAGGATCCTTTTGCAGCAATTCTTTAATTGAAGCAACACTTTCTGAATCCTTAAAATGTGCCAATGCGATAATCGCATTTCTTTGAATGGGCATCTTCCCACGCCAAGAACCTGAAACACTGCCAAACTTATCTTTAAACTGGCGGTTGCTCAAGCTTAAAAGGGAGACCAGCTGAGGTTTTGCCAACTCAGGATCAGACTCACATTCAGGGTGATTATGAAAATCTATACGGCGATTATAAGGACATGATGTCTGACAGGAATCACATCCATATACTCTGTTACCCATTTTATCTCTGAATTCATAAGGAATCATATCCTTCGTTTGAGTCAGAAAGGATATACATCTCTTTGCATTAATCTGTCCTCCTTGAACCAACGCACCGGTAGGACAGGCATCCAAACATTTTGTACATGTTCCGCACAAATCCTCCATTGGAGTATCCGGAGGAAATGGAATGCTTGTAATCATTTCGCCAAGGTACATATATGAACCAAATTCTTCGTTTAAAATCGAACAATTTTTGCCGCTCCAGCCTATACCAGCCCGCTCTGCTACGGCCCGATCAACCAGCTCACCTGTATCTACCATAGAGGATAAATAAGAATTCGGCATGCGCTCTAAAATAAAAGCTTCAAGCTTCTTCAGGCGATCTTTCACCACATAGTGATAATCTTGCCCCCAAGAAGAGCGGCTAAAAATGCCACGTCTATCCCCCACTTTACTTTTAGGTGCATCTTTGAGTTTAGATGGATAAGCTACAGCAATAGCTATAATAGATTGTGCTTCTGGCATTAGCCTTCTTGGATTAGTCCTCTTATCTAAATCTGGCTCTTCAAAACCCGATGCAAAATTGAGGTTCTGTTGATCAATCAGTCGTTTCTTTAAAACCTGGAAAGGATCAGCTGATGTAAATCCAATTTGATCAATCCCTATTGTCTTGCTATATTCGATAAGCTCATCTTTGAGTATTTGAAAATCCATCTTAGCCTCTCCTTTCTCTGGAAAATGAATAACTTTTATATGTATGGTAAACTATATCCAATCATTTTGGAGGTGTAAATTTATGCAAATTCATGTAGATCGCCAGCTATTCGCAAAGGCCGGCGATGTAAAAATCGGTATTATCCGCTATCAAGGAATTGTTGCTGATGCCATTCCCCCGATGCTAGTAGGACGCCTTCAGCTCTATATTGAACATTTACATACTGAACTAGAGAGTAAATCCTTGAATGCATACGAAGGGATTGTATCATGGAGGAAAGTATTTAAACAAACTGGAAGTGATCCATCTCGTTACCGTCCCTCAGTAGAATCCTTACTTAGACGCGTCAAAAAAGAAGCATACACGCCGTCAGGCAACTCAGCGATTGCTCTCAATAATTTTTTCTCCCTGCAATATACTTGTCCATTAGGAATATATGATTTATCAGCTGTGAAAGGTGATGTAGAATTTCGAATTGGTGTTGCTGAGGATACCTATGAGGGATTAAATGGCCGTGTAAATAAATCGGAGGGTATTATAGGTTCTTTTGATCAAATAGGCCCTTTTGGTAGCCCGTATGTTGATTCTGTACGCACAAGTGTGGATGACCATACTTCAGATGCACTGCATATCATTTATTTTTATCCCGAAATCACCATTGAACAAGCACAGCAAATGATGGGCGCGATATCCAAGATGTTCATTCAAGTCCATGGAGGGGAATCTGCCATCCATCTACTGAGCCAAGAATGCAATACTATCAAAATATAAAAAACGCAATGCTTCGTACTCCTAAGTTACGAAACACTGCGTTGTTAACAATTCAAGAGCGGGTGAAGGGAATCGAACCCTCATCATCAGCTTGGAAGGCTGAGGTTTTACCACTAAACTACACCCGCAAAGAAGATAAATATTATACTAGCAGAAAGTTCACCTGATTTCAACCTTTTTTCGACAAAAATCGCATTTTTTTATTTACTTAAAAAGTGACGCCCTTATTTAGTAGGCGTCACTTTTCCCTTATTCTTTTAAGCTTCGATTTCTTTTCGCCTCGTGTTTTGCATAATTTACAAAACAGAAAGCAGATTCAAAAACACCTAATTTCTCTACTTGGCGATATAACGACCAGATTCTTGATGCCGTTTGGTAATTGTTTTTTTCCAAAACATCATTGCTTTTTCTAAGATAAACATAGACATTTTTTAGTCTCTTCGCTTTAAATCCTCTTTTCAATATAGAAAGCCAAAGGGCGAAGTCTTCAGGAATATCTCGGTTATGTACTAATTGAATTTTCCCAACCTTATATTTATCAATCATGACAGTCGAGCAGCCAATAGCTGTTGTATCTCTTAACAAATCTTGATATGTAAGATGAACCGGCATCTCAATAACAGGTTCATATGCTTGGTTCTCCTCATCAATAAACTGATAATCAGTGTAACTAAATGCCAAGTTATGCGCTTCCATGAATTCAAGCTGCTTTTCCAATTTATTCGGTGCCCATAAATCTTTGCTGTTTAGAAAGGCAATATAATGTCCTTTGGCTGCCTGAATAGCCATGTTTCTGGCTTTGCCCGGACCGACATTTTCCTGCAGGGTAATTAATTTAATTCTGGAATCATCCATTAGATACTCTTTTATCATATCCTTGCTATTGTCAGTCGAAGCATCATCAACAATAATTAATTCCCAGTTTTCATAGGTTTGTTTTTTAACTGATTCTATGGTTTGACGAATAAAAACCTTTGAATTATAGCTTGGCATGATAATAGATACCAATGACCTAAATGGAATACTGCTTCTCACGATTCCTCACCCTCCTGATAAAATTTATCCTAAAAGTTATAAAACTCTCCGAATAGTAAATTATTATATAAATATAATAATATTTATCCGTTTTATTCATGTATTAAACACTTCAGATGGGTTTTTCAGACTCTATCCAGACTTTATACATGTCCTATTTACTGAAATAACCAACATGGATTATAATGGAAATACAAGGTGCTTAAGGGTGTGTTTAAATGAAAACTATTATTCAATCATTGGTTGTTTCATTTGTGATTCATATAATCTATATTGGTGGATCCCTAATCGTAGGCTATATAACTATAAAGACTTATAAACCCGATATTAAAGATGAATGGGAAAATGTAAAAATGCTACAAAGTGAAGTGGCTTTTGGAACAGTTGGTTCTCCTTTGTTTTTTCTAATTACCTTCATCGCCGTTGCCTTGATATGCGGAATAATCATTACTACTATTAGGAAATTTGTGCGGATAAAATAAATCAATTCTTTACATGATAGTGAAAGGGGGAAACCCACAATTATCATGGGAGCTTTTTCAATTTTTTATCTTAGCTAATTTTTTACAAAGAAGAGAGTATAAAAATGAACCTTATTAAATATTTAGGTATACAATGTCTACTAATTGGCATGATTATCCTGACTAATTTTTATTTAGACAGTTATATTAGTAAGCCATTTACTTACACGGATTTACTAGCAATAATAATTGGAATTTCTATACTAATCCTTACTTTACATCTTTCTGATAAGTTAAAAAAACGTCTGAAATCTATTTCTTTATTTTATAAAATATCCCTTTCCATATTAGCCATTTTTATTGCAATTATTTATATAGGTCTTATAACAGGAGAAATACAATTTTAACCCTTTTCAACAAAAATTTAAGTAGAGCATTTTATGGTTCAAACATCACATTATTAGTTAAAGAGACAAAAAGAAAAGGATGGCCGGTATCCAGCCATCCTATCTATTAATGAATAATACTGTTTTCTAATTGCTCCTGCTTTTTGGGCTTAGATACCCATACAAAAGATGCCAGCAAGATAATGACCGTGATTAATCCCATCGGCGTACTTCCTGTAAATCCAAGGACAATATACCCTACCATAGCTATACCCGCACTGATTAAAGCATATGGGATTTGCGTCATCACGTGATCAATATGATTCGCACAGGCACCAGTAGAAGAAAGAATGGTTGTATCAGAAATCGGTGAGCAATGGTCACCAAATACCGCACCAGCCAATACAGCCGCCATTGCCGGCAATATCATCGAAATATCTGTTGCTGCCGTGATTTCTCCTGCAATCGGGAGCAGTATACCAAATGATCCCCATGAGGTACCCGTAGCAAATGTCATCAATCCGGCTATTAAAAATAAAAGTAATGGCAGAAAGGATACATTTAAGTTTAAATCCTGTACAAGTCCAGCCAAATACTGGCCCGTTCCAAGCCTGCCGATTAAATCAACGATTGTCCAGGCAAATAATAAAATATAAACCGCTGGCAGCATGGAGCCGATTCCGTGTTTTACTCCTACTGTGAAAACCTTTAAAGAAATTCCATGCAAAATAAAAACTTGTCGTAAAAACATAATAAACGTTACAATAATTCCGATTGTACCACCCAGAACCAATGATTTAGTGACATTAGTATTTTCAAAAATGGTGAGAAGTGTTGCATGTCCAGAAACTGCCTGATAACCTGTCCAAAGCATCGCAGCCGCTGTACCTACAATAAGAGTTACAATGGGGATTACCAAATCTCCAACCCTTCCAGTTGTACTTCTCGGTAAATCTTCTTTTAATTCACCTGGAACTGTCTTGGATGGATTATAAAGAATACCTTCTTTTACCGCTCTATCCTCATGTACTTTCATCGAACCAATATTCCAATTTCGATAGATCACAATGAACACCATTGCCAACGCCGCAATCGCATAAAAATTCATTGGAATCATTTGAATGAACGCTGATAAGGAACTGTATTCTGTCACCCCATGAGTGATGAAAATTCCTCCAATCAGTGCAATAATATAAGCCCCCCAACTGGATACTGGCATGATTACACAGATGGGAGCTGAGGTAGAATCAATCAAATAGGCAAGCTTCGCTCTCTGTATTTGATGTCTATCTGTAATCGGACGTGATACTTGACCAACCGCCAGAGCATTAAAATAATCATCAATAAAGATGAGTATTCCAAGCAAGGCAGCTACCAGCTGAGCCCCAACTCTTGTTTTAACATGCTTCATCGCCCATTCACCAAAAGCACGGCTCCCACCGGAAATGGAAATGAAAGCCGTAATGATGCCAAGGATGAGCAAGAATAAAATAATATATATATTGGATACATTCAGTGATCCATCTGATATAAAGATTCCTTTTACCGCATCCCATATAAGGATACACGTATTACTAATATTAAAATCAGTAAGCATTAAAGCTGATGCTACAATCCCCGCACCAAGTGAAAGCAAAACCTTCCTTGTTACAGCCACCATTAGAATTGCCAATAGTGGGGGAATAAGCGTATAAACTGTCGACTCCATTCCTTTTTTCCTCCTTCAAATAAATAAGGGGAACTCGCCGTGTATGCTGACCCTTGCGCTCTATCCTTTTATGAAAAAGAGAATAAAGAAGGGCTGCAATAGAGAAATATCTACTGCAGCCCATTATCAGCTTTTCTTTCTCCATCACGACCTGTAGCTCCTCATTATAAGAACCTCTTATAATGACAGTGTTGCTTTTATTTAAAACAACCCCAGCAAATTCATTTTTGACTAATCAACTTGCTTCGGCAGTTTCCCCTTTCGGCCATGCTCTCTGTTGTCATCCTCACATAGCTTACTCTTGAATCCTGCGCCTCTACCCCATCGGAATGATAAGGTACTATCTAATTGTTATTCTAATATAACAGATTACGTTCCTGTTCACAATGTGGAATAGATGTGTATTTTTTTACAATTATCTGATTAATTATTAGGATGAAGCCTGACTCAATTGCTTAACGAGTAACCCGATCGACAACATGTTAGGCTAATTAATCCAATCCTCTCGTTCCTGTAACCCACACAAAACTAAAACTCCCCTGTAAAAGTTTACAGAGGAGTGATTCACCTTTAATGTCCGCCAAGATAGGCCATCTTTACTTTTTCACTTGAGGTTAACTCATCTGCCGAACCCGAGAGGACGATTTTGCCGGTCTCCACTACATAGGCACGGTTGGCAATCGATAGTGCCAAATTAGCATTTTGTTCAACTAAAAGAATAGTTGTTCCCGCATTATTTATTTCTTCAATTATGAGGAAAATTGTTTTAACCAGTAGTGGAGCCAATCCCATGGAAGGTTCATCGAGTAAAAGCAATTTGGGCTTAGCCATTAATGCCCTTCCCATTGCGAGCATTTGTTGTTCTCCACCTGACAATGTTCCTGCCGGCTGTTTAAGACGTTCGTTCATCCTTGGAAAAAGATCAAATACCTTCTCCATATCCTCTTTAATCCCAGCTCGATCCCTACGTAAATAAGCACCAAGCTGTAAATTTTCTTCCACTGTCATATTGGCAAAAACCCGCCGTCCTTCTGGTACATGTGAGATTCCCTGCTTTACAATCACTTGAGCTGCTTTTCCACCTATGGATTTACCCTGATACATGATTTGACCCTGCTTCGGTTTAAGTAAACCTGAAACAGTTTTAAGTAGTGTACTTTTTCCAGCCCCATTTGCACCGATTAAGGTAACAATTTCCCCTTCGTCAATATGAAAAGAGACACCTTTTAATGCCTGAATATTTCCATAGTAAACGTTAATATCTTCAACCTTCAGCATCAGGAAACCTCCTCGCCAAGATAAGCCTCTATAACCTTAGGATTATTGCGGACTTCATCCGGTGTACCGTGTGCGATTAATTGTCCATGATCAAGTACATAAATACGTTCACATACCCCCATCACAAGCTGCATATCATGCTCAATCAAAAGTACAGTTAAATCAAATTTTTCACGTATTAAGCTGATTAACTCCATCAGCTGACTTGTTTCCTTCGGATTCATACCCGCTGCCGGTTCATCCAGCAGCAGTAACCGCGGACCCGTTGCTAGGGCTCTGGCTATTTCAAGTCTGCGTTGCATTCCATATGGAAGATTCTTGGCCTTTTCATCACGATAAGAATCCAGATTAAATATTTTCAGGAAATCTACAGCCTTTTGGTCCATTTCCAATTCTCCCGAAAAATGATTAGGCATTCGTATAATTGAACTGAGCATAGAATGTTTAGCCTGTGAATGATAAGCAACTTTGACATTATCTATGACAGATAAATCTCCAAACAAGCGAATATTTTGGAATGTCCTGCTAATTCCCTTTCTTGTAATTTTATAAGGCGGTAATTTGTTAAGCTTATCGTCGTTTAAATGAATGGTTCCTTCTGATGGTACGTACACACCAGTTAAAAGGTTGAAAAAGGTGGTTTTCCCTGCTCCATTCGGTCCTATTAAGCCGCACAGTTCACCGGGATACAGCTCCATAGATACATCTGCTACAGCCTTTAACCCTCCGAAATGAATTCCAATTTGGTCAACCTTAAGCAGTGGTTTGGTGGTTTGCATCCTTCATGCCTCCTTTTGTCTTCCTTTTGAAAAATGAGGTAATTTCCTTTGTACCCATCAATCCCTGCGGTCTGTACAGCATTGTCACAATTAGGATAATACTGTAAAGAATCATCCGCGTATCAGAATAATCTGATAGGAAGGAAGAAATTAATGTAAGGAGAATTGCTGCAATCACAGAACCTGACATACTGCCCAATCCCCCAAGCACGACGAATATTAAAATATCAAACGACCGAAGGAAACCAAAGGTTGACGGATTAATAATATAAAAGTTATGAGCATATAACCCACCGGCAATCCCAGCAAAAAAGGCACCAATGACAAAGGCAGCCACCTTATAATAGGTTGTGTTAATACCCATGGAATCAGCTGCTGTTTCATCTTCCCTCACAGATATACAAGCACGACCGTGAGTAGAATTAGTGAAATTCCGAATGACGATAATGGTCACTAGTAAGCAGGCAAAAACCCAAGGCCAGGTTGTCATTTGCGTGACCATCATCCCTCTTGCCCCACCAACGGAGTCCATATTAAGAAAAACAATACGAACTATTTCTCCAAACCCAAGAGTGGCAATCGCCAAATAATCTCCCTTTAAACGCAAGCTCGGGATCCCGATAAGCATGCCTACCAAGGCCGCTGCAATCCCTCCCATTAATAAGGCAGATAAGAATGAGACCTCTAGCATCATAGACATGACAGCAGAAGCATATGCCCCAATTGCCAGAAAGCCAGCATGTCCAATCGAGAACTGGCCCGTAATTCCAATAATTAGATGCAAACTAACTGCCAGAATAATATTAATTCCAATTGTCACAATAAGATTAGTATTAAAAGCATTTAAATATCCGCCTGAAATAAGAACCTGTACCACGATAAACAAGACGAATGAGAGTAAAATAGAGAGCCAAAAACCTTTAACCTTCTTAAGAATTGCCATCGCCATGTCTCCCTTACACTTTTTCTCTTCTGTTTTTTCCGAACAAGCCCTGCGGCATAAAAATTAATATCAAGATGAGGACAACAAATGCAGCTGCATCCCTCCATAAGGATAAACCGGAGGCACTTACCAACCCCTCTACTACACCAAGCAACAGACCGCCTACCATGGCACCTGGAATAATGCCAATCCCTCCAAGGACCGCGGCGACGAAAGCCTTAAGTCCCGGCATTACTCCCATTAATGGCTCTATTTTTGTATAGTAGGTCCCAAATATAACACCCGCTGCTCCCGCAAGTGCTGATCCGATTGCGAACGTAGCAGAAATTGTATTGTTTACGCTGATTCCCATTAATTTAGCAGCATCTGCATCAAATGAAACTGCACGCATCGCCCGGCCAATTTTAGTTTTATGAACAACAAATTGCAGAACGATCATCAAGAAGAGTGAAACACCCAAAATCATCAGCGATTGACTTTTTATCGTAACACCAAAGATATCTATTGAATCTGCTGGCAGAACATTATTTGGATATGCTTCAGGCTGCGCTCCCCTGATTTGGATCATCCCGTTTTCGATTAATAAGGAAACCCCAATGGCCGTAATGAGTGCCGCAATACGAGTCGCATTACGCAGAGGCTTGTACGCAATCCGTTCAATCAAAACTCCAAAGATAGCACAGGCAACCATGGCAAGAAGCAGTGCGGGAAAAAAAGATAATTCCATAAACGTAATCGCATAAAAGCCGATGAAGGCTCCAACCATAAATACATCGCCATGTGCAAAATTAATCAATTTTACAATTCCATACACCATCGTATAACCGAGCGCTATTAACGCGTAAATACTGCCAAGTGATATCCCATTTACAAGTTGCTGAATAAATTCCATAACCTTAGACTCCCCTCGGTCATTATTTCAAAAATAGGAAGCTTTATCACAAAGCTTCCTATTCCTCATTCTTATGGATTTACCTTTGTTTCAAAAACTTGCTCACCATTTTCATATTTTAAAATGGCCGCAGATTTAACCGGATTATGATTTTTATCCATCGTTAAATTCCCCGATACAAGCTGTAAATCTTTTGTTTCAGCAAGTGCATCTTTAATTTTTTCAGGTGTTGCGTCATCTCCTGCGCGTTTTATCGAATCTGCAATGAAGTAGGCTGTGTCATAACCAAGTGCTGCAAAGGCGTCCGGTGATTTATCTTTATATTTCTTTTTAAATGCCGATACAAAATCCTGGATTTTTTTGTCCGGATCTCCAGCAGAATAATGGTTCGTGATAAAGGTATTATTCAGCGCTTCCTTACCGGCAATTTCTAGTAACTTAGGAGAATCCCAACCGTCTCCTCCCATAACTGGAACTTCAATTCCTGACTCACGTGCTTGTTTTAAAATTAATCCAACTTCTTCATAGAATGCTGGAACAAAAACAAAGTCCGGATTTGCTTTTTTGATTCTTGTCAATGTTGATTGGAAATCGGTATCTTTTTGCAGGAATGCTTCTTCTGCTACAATTTGACCGCCTGCTTTTGTAAATGCATCTTTAAATGCTGCAGCTAGCCCCTTGGAATAGTCACTGGAGCTATCAATATAGATAGCAGCTGTTTTTGCATCTAATTCCTGCTGAGCAAAATTCGCTGCAACTGTTCCCTGGAACGGATCAATGAAACACGTTCTAAAAACATATTCATTAACCTTGCCATCCTTCGAAGTAATCGTTTCGTTCGTCCCTGTAGGTGTAATTAATGGAACTTTGTTATCATTGGCAACCTGGACCTGCGCCAATGTATTTGTACTTGTCGCCGCACCAATCATGACATCCACCTTATCCTGGCTGGCAAGCTTGATTGCTCCGGTCGTTGCTTCTGCTGCATCTGACTTGTTATCATATTTTACTATTTTCAGTTTTTTGCCACCGACACCTTCTTTGTTTATTTCTTCAAGTGCCAGATCCATCCCTTCCACAATGGATTGACCATAGGACGCCCCACCGCCAGTTAACTCAAGGTTGGCTCCAATTTTAATCGTATCTCCTTTTTCTCCGCCGCCTGATTTCTCTCCACCGCAGCCGGCCAAAACACCCATACCTAATGATAATGAAAGAATAATACCAGCTAGTTTCTTCTTTTTCATTACACATGCCCCCTATTTTTCTTATAGATAAAGATATGAAACGGTGATTTGATCGAAAGATTAAAATATTCTGAATATAGTTTAACCCCTACTGGAAAATATGTACATATATTTTTTTATTTTAAAATCTGCTAACTGTTATCCTATAAATTCACTTAAATCTATAGGGATAATCAGCAAAATATTAAATACGCTAGCTGGATAAAGATGTTTTCAGCTCAAGAATACAGGAATGAAAAATATAACCAACACGTTAGGAGGCGACAATATGACAGACAAAAATAACACTGAAGGATTACTAGAACTCGAAAGAAAAGTTCAAAACAGTCAGAAGAAGCCAGAAAACGCAATTGATAAAGGCCGTAAACCGGATCAACAAAATCGCCTAAAGAACCAAGAAACTAGACTGCCTTAAATTATATTAAAACTGAAGAAACCCAGTCTCTTGACTGGGTTCTCTTTTATGTATGAAATGCCTACTTTTTTTAATATTCCTTAAAATCATCCACAAATCATAATTTTCTTTTTAGAGTGCATATATTATTGGTAGTTCATCTCTTAAAAAAATGTTCAGGGATTATGTTATAAAGGAATGGCTGAACTATCTTTGTATGTTTTCTATTAATTTCAACACTACCTCTATTATAATATTGAATTACCTCAATCCATAACTCTTCCATTTAAAAAAACTACCCCACTAAAGTAACTCTTTTTTCCTAAACCTAACAAAATCCAAAACTAAATAGTAACCCAGGAATTGCATTCTTTTATAAACTTAATATACAGTTAAAATATAGAGAATTTATAGTACTTGTAAAAGAAAGGTTATTTTATGTATAAGATTAATGCTGTTTCTAAATTATTAGATATGCCAACTGTTACTATTCGATCATGGGAAACCCGTTATCATGCTATTACTCCGAAACGTACTGAATCGGGTCATAGAGTATATACAGAAGAAAATGTAAATGATTTAAAATGGCTCAAAAAACAGGTTCAGGATCATAAGATGAGCGTCAGCCAGGCAGTTCAGCTTCTGAAAATCCACAAAGGTGAAATTGAAAAGGAGCAATTAATCGACAACACGATTAATCATTCATTTGAAGCGCAAATTAATGAATTATTTGAAGCAACGCTACATTTTGATTCCGAGAGATGCAATCAGCTCTTTGATTTATATTTTTCTCAATTTCATTATAAAACGGTCTTTTATTCAATTGTCGTCCCACTTATGTATAAAGTTGGAGATGCTTGGGAAAAGGGAGAGTTGTCTGTTATTAAGGAGCATATGATCAGTAATATTGTGCTTCAGCGTGCCATTAATTTTTTTACGATTTTCCATTCATCCCCCATTCTACCCAAAGTGATTGCCATTTGTCCGGAAGGAGAGCATCATCAACTTGGATTAATCCTCTTTACTCTCTTTTTAAAAGAGCAGCATTATCCAGTCTATTATATAGGCGCCGATACACCACTTGATGGGTTGGATGAGTTGATTAAGGAAAAAGATATTGAGATAGTGGCCATTTCTATCTCCAGTGATGAACACGAACTGAAGGCCCAAAAATATATAGATATTCTTTATAAGCAAAATCCAAAGTTAAAATTCATCATCGGCGGTTTAGGAATTAAAGAAAGCAAAAAACAAGAACCTCGCTGGGATGTATCTCCGTTTGACAAAGACTGGCTGAACATCATGAGTCAGATTAATGATTATAAAAATTAAATACTTACTTCATGCCCCAATTCCTGTTGGGGCATTTTTCTTTTCATAATTAAATTTACCTCAAATTCAATTATTTGCTATTATTATATTTTTCTTATACATTATCTATATATTAATTATATTCTAAATACAAATAATGTGAGGATGGGGTACATGTTTTTAGCCTGGAATGAAATAAAGAATAATAAACTTCGCTTTTTATTAATTGTCGGTGTTTTAACACTCGTTTCCTACCTAGTATTCTTTTTATCCGGATTAGCTAATGGGCTTGAAAACCTAAATAAAGAAGCCGTTGATAAATGGGAGGCAGATGGAGTCATACTGACGGATGAATCAGATATAAATCTCCCGCAATCAACTTTGGCAATCGGCGATTTTGAGGGGGACGGTACAGATGAATACGCCATTTTGTCTCAAGTAAACTCCATCGCAAAAACAGATGATATAAAAACAAATGTCTCACTTTTCGGTATCAATGAAGATGAATTTATTATGCCTGATGTAAGTGAAGGGAAGGCTTTTAGTAAAATGGGTGATGTAATAGCCGATGATTCTCTCAAAGATGAAGGGTTTAAAATTGGCGATGAATTGAGCCTTTCTTCTACGGACATCACTCTTACGATTACCGGATTCACTGAGGATGCAAAATTTAATGCTGCACCAGTATTGTATGGATCACTGGAAACGATACAGGAAGTTCGTTTTGGTGATGCAGCAGAGCAAAAAGATGATCAAATTAATGGTTATGTCATTCGTACAGATAACTTAGAAAGCGTCGCTGTCGACGATTCACTTAGTGTGGTTTCAACACAAACATTTATTGAAAACATGCCCGGATATTCCGAACAAAACTTGACATTAACCTTTATGATCTATTTTCTATTTATCATATCTGCCGTCATCCTGGCGATATTCCTTTATGTATTAACCATTCAAAAAATCAGTATTTTCGGAGTTATGAAAGCACAGGGAATTTCCAACAGCTATTTGTCCAAATCAGTGATTGCCCAAACATTTATCCTATCCTTAGCAGGAGTTATTGTTGGTTTCACCCTAACTCTTATAACCGGATATTTCTTACCAGCAGCTGTTCCTGTTGCCTTTAACTATATGGATATGCTGATATACGCTGCTGTCCTGGTTATTGTATCTATACTTGGAGCGCTATTCTCTGTACAGACTATTGTCAAAATCGATCCTTTAGACGCGATAGGAGGTTAACATAATGGCATTACTTGAATTAAAAGAGGTCAACAAAGTTTTCATGTCCGGCCGTACAGAAATCGAAGCATTAAAAACTACTAACTTTTCGGCAGATTCAGGAGAATTAATTGCCGTTATCGGTCCTTCCGGTTCTGGAAAAAGTACTTTTCTAACCATTGCGGGCGGTCTTCAAGCACCAAGCAACGGTGAAGTGATTGTAAATGATCAAAACCTGACTAACCTAAAGGAAAAAGAACGAGCATCCATTCGTTTAAAAGAAATAGGCTTTGTTTTGCAAGCCTCTAACCTTGTACCCTTTCTTACAGTAAATCAGCAAATGCATTTACTTGATAAAGTAAAGAAGGATAATATGGATAATACTCAAATTCAAAGCCTTTACAGGGCACTTGGAATTGAGGATTTGCTTACCAGTTTCCCATCAGATTTATCGGGTGGTGAGCGCCAACGTGTTGCATTAGCAAAAGCATTATATACAGATCCTAGTATCATTCTTGCTGATGAACCAACCGCCTCCCTTGATTCTGACCGCGCCTTTGAGGTAATGGAAATGTTGAAAAATGCAACTACCAATCATGGTAAAACAACCATTGTGGTCACACACGATACAAGACTAATAGATTATTGTGATAAAGTTTATAAAATTATTGATGGAACGCTAAACCTCGAATCTCATAAATAAATAGCTTACCCTCTGTTTTAAAGAGCCTTTCTCTGTAAAGAAGAGAGGCTCTTTTCTCATTGCCCACGCTATTTTTATTATTCCCAAATTATAAATTTACTGTTTTTTCTAAAATATTAGATTGTTAACAAAAATGTTTAAGCTTGCTTGCTAAATTGGTATATAACACTACTAATTAATAAATGACATAAAGAAGGAAAGAGGCATAATAATGGAACCTGCCATTAAAGAAGCATCACCTATATATAAACGTAAAAAGAAAAGAAAATTAAAAAGAGATTTAAAAACCAGGCATTTAACAATGATTTCTCTCGGCGGAACGATTGGTACGGGATTATTTCTGGCTAGTGGAAATACAGTTCATGCTGCCGGTCCTGGCGGTGCCCTTGTTGCCTTCGCAATTGTTGGTATAATGGTATATTTTTTAATGACAAGTCTGGGAGAGATGGCCGCACATATGCCCGTTGCGGGATCATTCAGTATCTATGGAGAAAAGTTCGTCGATCCTGCCTTTGGCTTCGCACTTGGCTGGAATTACTGGTATAGTTGGGCAGTCACGATTGCAGCAGAGCTATCAGCGATTGTGTTAATAATGAAGTTTTGGTTTCCTGATAGCCCTTCAGCATTATGGAGTGGATTATTTCTTCTCATTATTTTTCTACTAAACGCTCTCTCTGTTAAAAGCTTCGGAGAGTCAGAATATTGGTTCTCATTAATAAAAGTAATTGCCATTATTGTTTTTATTGGTACAGGTGTCTTGATGATATTTGGAATTATGGGCGGAGAAGCCATTGGATTCAAGAATTTCACAGTTGATGATGCACCTTTTAATGGAGGAATCATGGCTATATTAGGAGTCTTTATGGTCGTTGGTTTTTCATTTCAAGGGACAGAGCTTATTGGGATTACGGCCGGAGAAAGTAAGGAACCAGCAAAAACTATTCCTAAAGCTGTAAATTCAGTTTTTTGGAGGATTTTAATTTTCTTTATTCTTTCTATCTTAATCATCGGTTTAGTGATTCCCTATACTACTCCGGACCTTGCTGCTACCGATAGTGTCGTAAAAAGTCCTTTCACTCTTCTATTTGAGCGCGCTGGCATTGCCTTTGCTGCATCTGTTATGAACGCAATCATCCTGACCGCCATTCTTTCAGCAGGTAACTCAGGAATGTATGCAGCAGCCCGAATGCTATGGAACTTAGCAGAAAGAGGACATGCTCCAAAATTCCTTGGAAAATTAAGCAAAAAAGGTGTACCCATCAATGCCTTAATTGCTACTGGCCTGGTTGGCTGTCTGGCATTTTTAAGTTCATTTTTTGGAGATGGTGTGGTTTATGTCTGGCTCATTAATGCAGCCGGTTTATCTGGGTTTATTGCCTGGCTTGGCATCGCCATTAGCCACTATCGTTTTCGCAGAGCATATGTGGCTCAGGGATATGATGTAAATGATCTTCCTTATAAAGCAAAATGGTTCCCGTTCGCACCGCTCGCTGCTGCCACACTATGTACCCTGATCATACTTGGCCAAAATACCGATGCCTTATTTGGCGGTACTATAGATTGGTACGGTTTATTAGTATCCTATATCAGTCTTCCGCTATTTCTAATTTTGTGGTTTGGATATAAATATAGTAAGAAAACAAAAGTTGTTTCTCTAAAAGAAATGAATGTAAAGAAAATTAAAGCCTAAAAAGAATGAAGAACCTCTAGTTACTAATGGAGGTTCTTCATTCTTTGCAAAGATAACTCCCTCTATTTCATCTCCCCTCTTCCTCGAGCAAACGGTCTAATAGTGCGTAATAAATCATTTACATTCTTTAGTAGCAGTTAGCTTCTCCGTCCATCTAAAATGCAAAAAAATCGCATCCGTTTCCTCATCCACTTATTTTTCGGATAATGACATTCAAGATTTTTTGAATAATCTAAGTAGGTATGTGGAATCATTTTCATAAAAGCCACGTTCTCTTCCTTTTTGCTAAAAATGGGCTGGTCGTAAGGAGATATATATGGAACATAGAATAAGAAAATTTCTTTCATTATCAGCTAATTCCTTAGTTATGGGAATGATCCTGGCATTAGTAGGTGGGTTTTTAGATGCTTATACATACGTTACAAGGGACGGAGTTTTTGCAACTGCACAAACAGGAAATACCGTTTTATTTGCGGTGAGAGCAGCCAGCACAAAATACGGTGCAGCCATTCAGAATGTACCGCCTTTTTTAGCTTTTATTGCCGGCGTGTTAACAGCCGAATACATCAAAGACAAACACGATATGCATAGACGAGCAGTTTTAATACTGGAGTGTGTCATTTTATTTATTGTCGGTTGGTTACCAGGAAGTGTACCGAATATGATTGTCACTATGAGCATTGCCTTTGTATCCTCCCTGCAAATCGCTACCTTTAACAAATTGGAAAATTGGAGCTACAATTCAACCATCACAACCGGAAATCTGCGAACTGCCTCTTCAGCTTTTTACGGCGCCTTTATAGATCGTGATTCAGAATCAAAAAGAAAATTTAAAGGGTTTTCCGCCATTATACTCTCCTTTATTTTTGGTGCATTAGTTGGGACCTATTCCAGTATTCATATGGGGAACACAGCCATCTGGATAGCAGCCAGTATTATCCTGCTCACCGTTATTTTATATCATAAAAATAAAGGATTTATGGAGGACAATAATACCTCCTGACCTAATGAAAAATGCTAGTTTTCAACACCTTACCAAGAGATAGGGTTAGGTGAAATTCTTTAATTCCAGATCAAAAAACAAAAAAAGAAAAACAGCTGCTTTTACACAGCTGTTTAATACTCGGATTACATTAGAAAGCTCAGCTATAAACATAGCTTTCTCGCATTTCTTCTTTAGCCATCCCGATTAAAATATTCTTATTTGGAGAAAGCTCTTTTTGTAAATTTCCACTTATCATGTATTCTTTCCAATCACCATGCGGAATATAAATGGTACTACTCTCAAAAATTGAATCTTTGTCTTTGTTATAGAAATAAACAAAACATTTTTCTTTATGATGGGTATGAAGATTTTCTACTTCCAGCACTACTTTATGGTATTCATTTTCGGGATTATTTTCACTAATGTATCCCTCCATCTCATCCATTGCCTTCATTGTATCCTCGTAACAATCTTCTTTTATGACCATGATTTCTCCCCATACTACATCTTCACCAAATGTAATAGCAGGATAACCTTTATACGGCATATGATATAATTTCATATTTTCTAATTTGGCTTCTTTTTTCTCAATGACCTTATTAGCTAAATACTTATTATAATTGAAAAACCCTTCCCGTAAGCTTCCATAAACAAAAAGATTGATCCGACTCATTAACAAATCTCTCCGCCAATTGCTTTTATATCTTCGTCATAGATAACACAAGCTTCAATAGCCAGTTCCAAGCCCTTTACAATATCATTTAACGACATAAACGGAGTATTTTTCTTATCCATCACTTGAGAAGTCATATAAGGGATGTGAATAAATCCACCTTTTATATTTGGATACTTCTTATCAATCATGTAAAGAATTCCGTACATTACATGGTTACATACAAATGTTCCGGCTGTATTTGATAACGTTGCCGGGATTCCATTTTCACTCATATGTTTAACCATAGCTTTTACTGGTAAGTTTGAGAAATAAGCAGGTTGACCATCCGGTTGGATAACTGCATCAATTGGTTGATTACCTTCGTTATCTTTAATTCTATAATCATCCAGGTTAATAGCAACTCTTTCAGGAGTTATATCAAATCTTCCTCCTGCCTGCCCTACTGATATGACAATATCCGGCTTGTGCTGTTCTATTGCATTCTCTATTGCTTCAACAGATTTATTTTGAACTGTCGGTATAATGACCTTAATAACCTCTGCTCCTGCGATTTTGTTGTTTACCATTTTAACAGCTTCTTCAGCTGGGTTTACTGGCTCTCCTCCGAATGCATCAAATCCAGTTATTAATACTTTCATAATTTATTCTCCTATTGTAAGTTTTTTATCTTAAAATCCCCAAATATACATCATAAATATATGAACAACTAATAATGTTAAAGCGATTGGAGCTTGTGCCTTTATGACTGAATTCTTATCTTTTAGTTCAAGCAATGCAGCTGGTAACATATTGAAGTTTGCAGCCATAGGTGTAATTAATGTTCCACAGTATCCAGCTGTTAATGCCAGAGTTCCACAGATAAGGGGGTCTCCGCCTATAGCAAATACAAACGGAACACCGATTCCAGCCGTTATTACAGCAAATGCGGCAAATGCATTACCCATGATAGCTGTAAATAAAGCCATACCTACACAATAAGTTGCTACACCTACCAATGCATTACCTGTTGGGATCACATTCGAAATAATCGATGCAATCTTATCGCCTACACCCGCTGTCGTAAATAATACGCCTAATGAAGCTAATAATTGAGGCAGAATCGCAAATGCTCCAATTGATTGATACATTCTATTTGTATCCTCTAATAGCTCTTTAGAAGTAGCTTTAGTTAATATAAACGTTAATACTAATGCTATTGTTGATGCTATGCCAATCGCTACCGTTCCAGGGAAACTTGTAAATTGAGCCACAAGCATGGCTATAACTGCGATAGACAGTGATGGGATGAAAATTTTCAAGCCTAATTTTTCTGCTTTTAAGTTAGCGAATGTCTCATCTAATTGTTTTAACGTTCCAATATTTATTTGCTTAGTTGCCGATAATACAGCGATAACAACTACTAAAATACCTACTATCGTACTTGGAATATAGTTTCCAAGTATGAAAATTACGGCTAGTATTCCCCAAAACATAGCTGTACCGATTCTTGTTTTGTGGTTTTTATCCTTTAAAGTAAATACCATGGTAACTCCCATGAATAAACCGATTATAATATAAAAGAGTTCTAATAAAAGATTAGAGATTTGTGTTATATCCATTATTGTTCACCTCGTCCTTCTCCATTTTTACTAGAATATTTTTGCGTCATTTTTCTATCGAATAATAAATTTTGAGCAGTCCAGAATATGAATGCAATAACGGCAACTGGTACTGAAACTTTCGCTACTTCAAGTGTATCTACCTGCATGCCTAGCCCTTCCAGTGTAGATGCAATTAAAAGTACACCAGAATTTGCGATGAATACATTTTGCGCAAAGAAATTACCGATATTATCAGATGCTGCTGAGTATGATTTTATTTTTTCAATATCTTTTTCGTCGACCTTATCTCCGTATTTAGCAACGGCTGCACCTTCTGCCATTGGGCTTACTAAAGGTCTAACAAATTGTGGGTGTCCACCAAGTGTTACGCCCATACCAATCGTTACTTCTCTTATAAACGTATAACCACTCAGTAATTTTCCTACTGATAAACTGCTTGCTTTTTTAATAAGCATAACTGCCTTGGCTTTTAATCCGTATCTTTCACTCAACCCTATAACAGGAATGGTAATCAAAAATAAACAAGTTACTCTATTTGATACAAATGCTTCTCCAAGTGTATTAAGTATATCTACGATATTCATGTTTGCCACAAGTCCAGTCGAAATACCTGCTACAACAACTACTGCAATGGTATCTAACTTTAGTGCAAATCCTATTATTATAATCAAGATCCCTAATAGTTCCATTACTACTCTCCTATTCTAACATTTTAGTTATTCTACAATAATTTCTAATTATATAGTCATCTTTTAACATTGTAAATAACATGTACAACTATACTTCAACATTTTAATCTGGTAAAGGAGTAAAATATGGTTATTATCAATAATAAATAGTAGCAATGAAATGACAGAATATTAAATAACTTAAAAAGCCTTGCTACATAAATTTCGTAGCAAAGCCTCGACCATTATTATACAGGAATAATTATATTCCGTCTGATGATACCTAAATAGCATTAGTAAAATCTCTGGAATTAGGCACTTAAATTTAAATATGGCCCATTTTCTTTTTCCATTCCATCACATAATTTTCTAGTACATTTTTTAGTTCTTGGCCAATTTGTAAGTAGTCTTCATCATTTAGATTAGCAAGAGATACACGAATGGACCATACTGGTGCTGAAAATCCTTCGCCGCTTAATAATACAATCGATGAGTTTTCTGCTAGGCGATATAAAATATCAACCGGGTTATAATTCTTTTTCAGGTAATCGGTGAACCCTTTATCAAAGTGATGATTACACCAGATTTCCAAATCGATTTCTGTATAATAATCTGCATCATTAGGCAAATGTTTCTTAGGTAAACCGAGACCTTTGTATAATAAATTCATCCTCCGGTGTAAAATGTCCATAGTTTTTTTCTTGTATTCATTATTGGTATCGAGCATTGCAAAAATTGAAAATAAAGCCATTTGTACTTGTTGCGGTGTCGATAATCCAGCTGTGTGATTCATCGCAACGGCTCTGCTATCTGCAACTATTCGATCGATAAACGTAAGACTTTCTGGATTCCGTGTAAGCGAAGCGTATCTTTTATGTAGAACCTCCTTCGTTTCTTCTGGTAAATCATCGACTAATTTATCAAAGACATTGGATCGATTTATGGAAATCGTCCCTAATCGCCAGCCTGTCACACCAAAATATTTAGAAAATGAATAGACCCCAATTGTATTGAATGGTAAATCCACCATTAAGGAACGGAACCCTTCAACAAAAGTACCATATACATCATCTGAAATTATCATAAGATTTGGATTATCTTGTTTCACGATTTGTATGATTTTTTCTGTGGATTTCTTTTCCAAAGAAACTGAAGGCGGATTGCTCGGATTTACTAAAAAAAGTGCTTTAATGTCCGTATCTTTTAATTTTTCTATTTCTTCATCAGGGTATTGCCATGTATGCTGTCCTTCATTGTTTAATTCGGTTGCTTCAATTTTCACAAGTTCGTAATCATTGTTAGGAAGCTCTGGAATCTCTATATAAGGCGGAAAAATTGGAACCATCACCGCAATCTTAGATCCTTTGGGCAGCAAATAATTTTTAAATAACGTATCAAATATATAACACATCGCTGCCGTTGCTCCTTCAACAGCAAATAAATCAAACGGACCAGCCGACGAATCACCATTACATAGCTCTTTAATTAAAAAATCATGTACAACCTGTTCAGTTCTAACAAGCATTCGATCCGGAATCGGGTAATTATCACCAATAATTCCATCTACTAATTCATAGACCCATGTATCTGGCTCAAACTGTTTATTTTTGATACCGTATTGAATAATTTCTTTCAGCAAATGAATTCCTGGAATTTGTCGATTGGCCTCAACATATTTATTAAAACGTTCTGCAATTCCTATCCGACTTGGCATCCCCGCTAAATTGCCATCATCCCATACTTGCCTCGATTCTGTAACAGCGAATTGCCCTAAAGCAAAAAACGCTTCTCGAGGTGTCGCTGCAATCCAATTAGGATTCCCCCGTCCTGCATCCAGCATAGTTCTAGTGATTCTCATTTTTCCTTTTGCAAGATCAATGAGCTTATCTTTTAACTCAAACGGACTTATTTTCTCCAATTGATGACTTTCCTTTTTTAGTTCATCCATCAAGATCCTCCTAATAAACTGCTAAAACCATATAAAAAGTATTCCACAAGTACACGTGGAATATAATCGAACTCATTTATTTCTCTCATTAACAGAATATTGAGGGACCTATAAAAATTTAATAACGGTTAGAACTTTCTCTCTCATTACAAAAAAATCTGACCTATTAATCAAAAAAATAAGTCAGATTTAATAGTCCGACTTATTTTACGAATATTATTTACTTTTTACTAGCAGTTAGAAAAGGATTACAACATCACCTTTGGCACTTCAAAACCCAAATAACACCATTACCATTAATTATTTTCTATATTCTTCAAGTTGCTCATTAAGCCCCTTCGTTTGAGTATATACCTGTTGATATACCTTAAATAATCGCTTATACGTCTCGACATTTTCTTGAATCGGATCATAGGATTTTGCAACTTGAATAAAATGATGGGCACATTCGTTTAATGAAGCAAACCAACCGCATCCATACGCTGCAAGCATCGCCGCTCCCATTCCTGGACCTTGCTCGCTTGTCAGTCTTTCAATTTTCGTATTGAAAATATCCGCTTGCATCTGCAGCCATGTGTCATTTTTGGCACCGCCGCCAATAGAGATTATTGAATTAATCGTCTTACCATTTTCCCTGAAAATTTCAATTGATTCGTTTAGAGAGAACGTTATCCCTTCCAGAACCGCACGGGCAAAATATTTCCGATCATGAGATGCATCAACGCCAATAAAGCTACCGCGAATAGTGGCATCTGCGTGTGGTGTTCTTTCACCGACAATATATGGCGTAAATAATAGACCATTGCTGCCTGCAGGTACTTCTTCCACTCCAGCCAAAAATTGATCAAAATCTTCTTGCTTCGCGAACGTTTCCTTAAACCAGCTTAAGCTATAGCCAGCCGCAAGCGTCACACCCATTGTATAGTAAGCATTTTCTTCACCATGATTAAAATAGTGAACTTTCCCATTAAAATCTTGGTCATTTCTTTCTTCATAAGATAGTACGACACCAGAGGTACCAATGCTTGCTAACGTTTTTCCTGGTGTTAAAATTCCGGAACCAATCGCACCGCATGCATTATCAGCTCCGCCTGCAAACACTTTTACCGCTTCAGTCAATCCTGTTTTTTGGGCAAATTCAGCTGTTACTGTACCTACGAAATCATGTGATTCCACTAATGGTGGGCAAAAATCAGAGGATAGACCAAATGCCGCCAATACTTCCTGGCTCCATTCCCGTTCCGCCACATTCAGTAATAGCGTTCCTGCAGCATCGGAGTAGTCCATATGGATATTTCCAGTTAGACGGTAGCGTAAATAATCCTTTGGGAGCACAAATAATCTGGCACGTTTGAAAATGTCTGGTTCATTTTCTTTTACCCAGAGAATTTTAGGCAGGGTAAAGCCTTCTAATGCAGGGTTTTTCGTTACTTCTAATAAACGTTTACTCCCCATAACATCGTATATTTCCTGACATTGCCTTGTCGTTCTCGTGTCATTCCATAAAATTGCATTTCTTAAGACTTGATTATCTTCATCTAGTAAAACTAAACCATGCATCTGACCCGAGAAACTGATCCCCTCGATATCATTTACATCTCCATCGAACTGGTGAATTAATTCCGCTATTCCTGCTGTTGTTTTTTCAACCCATTCTTCCGGGTTTTGTTCACTGTAACTAGATTTTTCAATAATAAGCGGATATGACTTTGCTACTTCCATACATACGTCTCCACGCTGATTCACCAGTAAGATTTTCACTGCACTTGTTCCGAGGTCTACACCAATAACATATTTCATCCTTATCATCCTTTTCTAAAAAAAGTGCTGGAGGAAAGGCTTCCAGCACTTTGTAAGATTAATAGATTAAACGTGTACGCTTGATAGTGTTTCTAATAAATATTGGTTGATGATGGCTTTCAGGCGCTCTGTTCTTCCAGATGTGTTCTTAATCTCAGTTAATTGAAGAGCATACTTTTCTAATTCACGGAAGTTGGTTCTGCCCTCAACGATATCTAAGCCAACGCCTTCTTGATAGCTGCTATAGCGTTCCTCAACAAAGCTATCTAAAGCTTTATCTTCAATAAGCTTGTTTGCTACCTTTAATCCAATAGCAAATGCATCCATACCAGCGATGTGGGCATGAAAAAGATCCTCTGGCTCAAATGAACCCCGTCGTACTTTTGCATCGAAGTTTAAACCACCTTTGCCTAAACCTCCATTTTTCAATATTTCATACATTGCTAATGTATTAGAATAAAGATCAGTCGGAAATTCATCTGTATCCCATCCAAGGAGTGTATCCCCCTGGTTTGCATCCACTGATCCAAGCATTCCATTGATACGAGCTGTTCTTAACTCATGCTCAAATGTATGGCCAGCAAGAGTTGCATGGTTAGCTTCAATATTGAACTTGAAATAATCTGTCAGATCATATTTTTGCAAGAAAGCCATACTAGTCGCCACATCAAAATCATATTGGTGTTTTGTAGGTTCTTTAGGTTTTGGCTCAATCAAGAAAGGAACATTCAAACCGATTTCTTTCGCATAGTCAACTGCCATATGGAAGAAGCGAGCCAAGTTATCTTGTTCAAGCTTCATGTCCGTATTTAGGAGTGTTTCGTAGCCTTCACGACCGCCCCAAAACACATAGTTTTCAGCGCCAAGTTCCTTCGCTACTTCTAAGCCTTTTTTTACTTTCGCAGCTGAATAGGCAAATACATCAGCATTTGGAGAAGTGGCAGCACCATGTACATAACGAGGATTTGTGAACATATTTGCTGTATTCCAAAGCAACTTTGTTTTACTTGTTTTCATGTATTCCTGAATCATTGCTACGATAATATCCTGATTTTCATTTGTTTCTTTTAATGTGCTTCCTTCTGGAGCGATATCTACATCATGGAAAGCAAAATAAGGAACATTTAATTTTTCAAAGAGTTCAAATGCCGCTTCCACACGGGCTTTTGCTAAATCTAAACCTTTGAGATTATTCCATGGGCGAATCGCTGTACCAACACCAAATGGATCTGTTCCATCTGCTGTGAACGTGTGCCAATAGGTAACTGAGAATCGGAGAATATCTTCCATTGTTTTTCCATTTATCATTTCTTCTGGATTATAATACTTAAATGCTAAAGGATTTTTAGATGAAGCGCCTTCATATTGGATTTTATTAACAGTTTCGAAATAAGCCATTGTGGCATGCCTCCCAAATTTTTTAGGTTTCAGATCGTTTATGTAAATGCTTACAAAATATGAGTCTCTAAATTCTTAATCTGCAACCTGTATTAATTAGCATTGTAGCACTTTATACTTTGTTTGTCTAATAGATAAACAAAGTATACAACAAAATTAGCTGTCTAATTGAGAAAATGTAGAAATACTTCTTTCTTCTATCGATCTTGTTTTAAATCCACAACTCTCACTCAATTTGTGAACAGCTATAAAGTACTTACTTGCTTCAAATAATACTAGATAAGCAGGCATATTTTCTAATATATTAAAAAAATATGCCATACTTTATAATTATCTCTGTTTTGCTAAACGAATTACGTTCCATGACAAGTTCGGCAGAATGGTTATTACCTTACCATTCTCACATTTTGCATTCCCATTGGAATGTGGTTTTACTGTCTCTTTATGTGCTGAATTGGTTTGTTTAATATTTTCATTTTCTAGAACAATATGCTCGATTACTTCATATTCATTAAAATTACGTATATCTACCTCTAGCTCCAAAACTTCTTCAAGATGACGATTAACCGCAAAAATAGTTAATGTATCTTCCTCATCATTATAAACCGCTGTAGACTCTAAATATGGAACGTCCGTAAAATCTTTACTATCGTATTTATCACTAGTAATAATCGGATTTAACGAAATACCCCGTCCATAAACGGAAGTATGCATATAAGGATAGAATATAGTTTGCTTCCAAGCAGGTCCGTTATTTTCTGTCATAATCGGCGCAATGACATTCACTAACTGCGCAAGACAGGCAATTTTAACTCGATCCGCATGCTTCAGCAACGTAATCAACATGCATCCAACTAAGAGCGCATCTTCAAAAGTATATATATCCTCTAATTGAGGAGGCGCAATACTCCAAGGTTCAATCTGTTTATCCTGCTCATTACTGTGATACCAAACGTTCCATTCGTCAAAAGATAGATTTATAGTTTTCTTACCACGTTTTTTCGCCTTAATATAATCAACAATGGCGACAACTGATTTTATGAAATCATCCATTTCTAAAGATAAAGCTAAATAATTGGATAGGTCATTGTCTCGATTCCCATAATACTGATGAAGAGAGATGAAATCAACATGGTCATATGTATAATCTAATACCGTTGCTTCCCAATCAGCAAATGTAGGCATCGCTCTATGCGAACTTCCACATGCTACCAATTCGATGCTTGGATCTACCCACTTCATCACCTTTGCTGCTTCCTGAGCTATTCTTCCATATTCAGCAGCGGTCTTATGTCCAATTTGCCAAGGACCATCCATTTCATTGCCAAGACACCATGTCTTTATATTATAGGGTTCTTTTACACCATGCGAGATGCGCAAATCACTATAATAAGAGCCTCCAGGATGATTGCAATATTCCACTAAATTTCTAGCTGCATCAATTCCCCTCGTACCTAAATTAACAGCCATATTTACATCTGCATTCACCAATTTAGCCCATTTCATAAATTCATTGGTACCCATTTCATTTGTTTCTGTAGTACTCCATGCAAGATCTAAGCGGTTTGGGCGTTTTTCTTTAGGACCCACACCATCCTCCCAATTATAGCCGGAGACAAAATTCCCTCCAGGATATCGGACTAACGGCACTTTTAGTTCTTTTACTAATTCTAGAACATCCTTTCTAAAGCCATTTTCATCTGCCTGAGGATGAGTAGGCTCATAAATACCTCCATATACAGCTCTGCCTAAATGTTCAATAAATGAACCATATATACGATTATCAATTTCAGCGATTTTAAAATCTTTCTCTAGAATCATTTTTGCTTTATTGGCTGCCATTTACAATCCCTCCATTTTGTTTGTACTAGCCTAACTTATATAAGTACAATATGTTCAAATCAGATCGTTATCATTGCCCATTTTGATTCCCTTGGGTACGGACAAGTCTGACTTTTAAATTTCGCTTGATAATGAATGATTGACCGGCTGTAAGAACAGGTTGTCCCATATTGAAAAGAAGAACATTGTTTGCATATTTCTACCCTTGCTTTATATAATTCATCGGATACAATATTGAACTTATTTAAATCTGCTTCCTTAATTAAAGATTGAATATGATCTTCACTGACTTTGATACTTCCTGAACAGCTTTTCAAATATTTCTCCTATTCATTCTTTCACCTCTTTCAATCTCTACCGTAACGATCGACATGAAATGTCAGTTGTGATAATTTTCGTATTCGCTCAATCCTCCTCCAATTTCTAAATGCTTTCTGGTTTTAAACGATAGATCGGATCATTTCACTTTTAACTCACATTCATAAATTGCCGAATCCCTCACTAAGAGCCATATTTCTTCAACAGATTTCTGTAATATGCATGATAGTATTCTTCAATCTATTTATTGAACATATTTCATTTCAATCTGTAGTAACACATTTCTCACTAACAAGACAGTACACGCTGCAAACATCGGGACTCCCCAAAATATCGCAAAGTTGCCAAAATATTTAAACGATTGATACAGGATAAAGATTAATATAACAATAGATAAAGATTGTACCGGGCGATTGATGACTAAATAAAGGGAGTATTTTATAATGTCTCTCATCCTGATAATGAAGCGGCTATATAGAATGAGTGAATAGACATAACTAATCATTGATAAAAGAAGGATTAAAAATAACATAGGTAACAAATATGCGCCTTTTTCGTTGGAGGCCAGAAAATCAATATCTGCACACAAAATCAGTATTAATACACTGTATGGAATCCATAGTTTTAAGGAATCTTTGAAATCTTTCTTATAGTAATAGAAATATTTTCTCACGACCCTAATTTCAGTTTCAAAAAGCATTTTAAAAATAGTTTGGAATATCGCCCCCATTGTTGGGCCAATTAACAAAAAAGCAATTAAATATAAGGGAAGTGTAATTAAGTGGAATTTTACAAATAGCAATAAAAAAATCAGAATACCACTCGTTAACAAAGCACAAATACCTACCACAAATAAACTCCAGACAATATTTGTAGTTTTGATTAAAAAGCTTTTATTTGCCATCAAAAAACACCTCATTTACTGACACTTCAACCTTTTACCCCACCAACAGTCATTCCTGATATAAAAGATTTTTGATTGAATAAGAATAATATAAGTATAGGAATAATAGACATGATCGAGCCCGAAAAGACGATATCATAGTTATTACCATATGGTGTCATTGCAGTTAATAACCCTGCAGGTATAACCAAATTCTCATCTGACCTCATAACAATCAATGGCCAAAGAAAATTATTCCAAGCTCCCATGGAAGTCATAATAGTCATTGCTCCAAAAGCCGGTTTCATCATCGGTACATATATTTGCGAGAAAATACGAAATTCTCCCGCCCCATCTATTCTAGCGGCCTCAGCATAATCATTTGGAATCCCAATTGCATATTGCCTAAAGAAAAACACTGTAGCAGGCGGAACTATTCCTGGTAATATCACCCCTGCGTATGTATCCATTAAGCCTAAATTTGTAACTAGCTTATATAACGGAATTAATAAAATATCACCCGGAACCATCAACATAATCAAGACAAGCATAAAAATAAAATTTCGGCCTCTAAAACGATATTGTGCCAAACCATAACCTACCATTGAACAAAAAATCAGTACTAAAACTGTTTGTATAATTGTTATTAGTGCACTATTTTTAAACCAGGATAGAAATATACCATTATTATTAGTAAACAATTTTCCATAGTTACTAAAGTTGATACTGGATAAATCTATATGTATATTTAAACCCTGTGCAAAAATATCTGAGGATTCTTTAAAGGAGGAGACTAACATAAACCAAAAAGGAATCAGTATAATAAATCCGATAACACTAAGTAATAGGGTTGTGATCAGGGTTGATACTCTTTTTTTGGCCTTCATCATTAATCCTCCTTAAATAAGCCTCTTACTGAAACTTGAATCAAATTTATTGCAACCACAATCACAAACATTATTACTCCAAGCGTACATGCATACCCGAAATCCCCATCGCTAAAGGCTGTTTTGTAAATATATGTTAAGAAAGTTGTTCCAATATTATCTGGAGACTGTGCTCCCCAATACACATAAGTTTCATTAAATAATGAAAAGCCTGCGAGTATAGATATAGTTAAAACATAAGTAGTAATTGGTTTAATCATTGGCAATGTTATACTTTTAAATTTATCCCATTTACTTGCGCCATCAATTTCAGCGCATTCATACAACTCCCGTGGGATATTTTGTAACCCAGATAAAAAATAAATCATATTTACACCAAGCCATCTCCACACACATACTATTACAAGTGCAAACATAGCTGTCCCTGAATTATTAAGCCAATCAATCGGACCTATGTTAAGGTAACTAAGCCAACTGTTGAATACTCCAGTAGGTTCTTTGCTGAAAGCAAATTTAAATACCAGCCCTACAATTACCGTAGATGTTAATACTGGTATAAAGAAGATTGATCTAAAAAAATATTTATATTTAGTATTTTTATTATTCATCACTATAGCCAGCAAGAGTGGTAATGGAATTAAAATTAAAATAGTCCAAAATGTATACCTGGTAACGTTCCATAAAGCTTTGTAAAATACAGGGTCTGTAAACAACCGCTTATAATTCTCTAAACCTATAAATGTCGTTTCATCGAAACCTGAGATTCTTTGGAAACTCATAATAATCGAATTTATAAAAGGGTATAAAGAAAACACTAAAAATACAATAATAAACGGGGAAACAAATAGATATGGAGCTACCTTCTGCATATTTATTTTCTTTTTTTCTCTTTTTAATGGATTTTTGCTCTTTGGACTTATTTGTGCCGTAATATCGTTCGTCATCTTCATTCCCCCTTATCCCTCTTCATACAAAAATGTTATCCAACAAATTAAGAAGAGAATGTTCCCTCCTTAATTTGTTAGATTACAAACATTATTTACCTGCTTTAATTCGTTTATTGGCAGATTTATCAACAGCATCCAAAGTTTTTTGTACGTCCGCCTGTTTAGTCATCATTTTTGGCATACCATTCGTGAGTAACTCATCAATAATAATCGGATAACTATTATGGGTAAAACTTAATGTTCCTACCTCATCCTTCAATACTGCCATTTGTTTAAAAATATCAGTTCCGAAATAATCTGTGTATTTGTTCGGTTTTTCCATTTCAGGACTCAGCCATACATCTGATCGAATTGGATCAAAACCAAGTATTGTCCAAGTCTTAATAGATCCTTCTTCACTGGCCTTGGATTCAACTACAAATTTCTTAAGTAAATCTTTATCATGCGCTTGATTTGTGACAACTGTAGCTGTTCCTCCAAGTCCCGCCGAACGGAGATCTCCCTCTTTAAATATTGGTAAACCCTGGATTTTTATTTTTCCGCTTAATTTAGGCATAAAGCTTACCATACGACTCATATACCACGCTGGCATGACCACTGAAGCATACTTACCTTTATTAAAGGCTGCATAATATTCTTCAACATCTTGATGGCCGCCTTCTGCCGTTTTAGCAATTTTATGTTTGTAGACCATATCTTGAAGAGTTTGTACAGCAGTTACACTGGCTTCCTCGGATAAAATAGACTTATCATCTCTTACCATATCTGCTTTCTGTTGAGCAACCATTGCCGTATATACAAATTGGGAACTTGTTTCTACAGAAGTCATATATATACCCGTCTTTTCTTTAACCACTTTCCCTGCTTCCACATAGTCATCCCAAGTTTTAATAGTGGATGGATCTACCCCCGCTTTTTTCATGATATCCATATTGTAATAAACAAGAGTTGTCCCTACATGATAATCCAGACCATAGACTTTGCCATCTACCGTATAATTATCTGTGCGTCCTTTTACTAAGTTTTCATTATATGGTTCTACTTCATTTGTAATATCTTCAAATGGAGGCTTGTTTGTTTTCGTATATTTAGCGAATTGTCCAATCTCGACGTCCGCGATATCTGGAGCACCATTACCAGAATTTAATGCTACCTGTAACTTTTGATTCATCTGATCAAAAGGAAGAACATTTATTTTTAAATTAATTTGTTCATCAGGATGATTTTTATTCCAGGTTTCAGCTGCATCTTTCCAATAATCAGCATGTACTTGTACAAATGTCCACATGGTATATTGAGCTTTTCCATCTTTTGTTTTAGCATCAGAAGGGGAGTCACCTGAACTACAGCCAGCCAATGAAAAGGACAAAACCAGTATTAATGCCAAAACAAGAGTCATTATCTTACGTTTACCAGCACTTAACACGCTCATTCTATACACCTCAATTTTTATGGTTTATACTCATTTGAACCTAGTCAATCCTTTAAATTACAAGTTATTTATAACCTCCTTTAGTCTTTTACTCTTTTAAAACAAGCTCTATTATTGTAAGCGCATTCATTTTTTACCATCATATTCCACTCGTTTGTACAAGTCAACTTACTTTTTTAATATTTTGAATATTAAACAAACAACTCGGTAAATAACGTTCCATTCGATTACTACTAATCATGCGGATAGTGAGTAAATGTCCAACATTCATATACCTTACTCATCGTCAATTAATCTGAATTCAGTTACGAACATAATTAAAACTATTATTTTCCATTTTATAATGCGAGAGAATCCTTCATTTTGATAAAATATAATTATAAAATCGTTCATTAAGGAAGATATGAAAAACATAACTTCTATGAATCAATCTCAATTAGAAAGAAAATTTCTAAGATCATCGATAAGAATTTTGATTATGGAGTCTTTTTCTCCTATGGACCTACAGGAAGTGGTGGATATCCCACTGTAGTTGCTTTTATAAAAATTGAAAGCGAACTAAGCAGGAAAGAATTATATATTTACTATTATGAAAATACATTACCAGAAAATGATGAGGTTAAATTTGAAATATATTTTGAGGATAATCAGAAAAAGAGAGAGGTTGATGGGAAAGTCTATTATGAACGTAGTGGAGGCCCTGGTTCTTTATCATCTGAGGTAACAAAAGGAGAAAAAACTAAAGCCATCATACAAATCAAAAAAGAATTCAGCCATCCATCCCACTCAATATTCGGAAAAAAAGCTAAGAATTTGCCCTTGGCTTTTTTATATTACATTAAGATTAACCTACCTGCTTCGAGGATTTTCCATAATCCGGAAGATAGCACTACGTTTCATATATAAATTTCGTTTTTTGATAACTCCCGTGTTTAATTTCATTTTCGAACTTTCTCTTATGTTTCAGAGCCATTTATGTATCTTTTAACCGCTTCAATACGTTGTTCATCATATACATTCACTCAAAAAATCCCCTGAAGAGGTAAATCCGTGTCTACCGTTTCAGGGGCAGTTCATTAACTGATGATAGTCTTCACTTTTACTTACATAAAGGTAATGTTCTTTTGATCTTGCAGAAAAATGTTCGTCTCACGAGGCTTCGTTTCAGCAATCACTTTACCGTTTCGAACAGAGTATAGAATCTCTGCTTGCAGGCGAAGGGCATGGTAACCATCTTCCGCATTCAGCACAACGAAGTTTGCTGGATTTCCTTCAGCAATACCGTAATTTTTAAGGTTCAATGCTTTAGCACTATTACCAGTCACAAAACGTAAACTGTTTGCAATATCACTATAGCCCATTAACTGTGAAGCATGTAAGCCCATATGCAATACTTGGAGCATATTCCCGTTTCCGATTGGATACCAAGGATCCATAATATCATCATGACCGAAGCAAACATTTAATCCGTTTTGATCAAGCTCTTTTACGCGTGTTAAGCCACGACGTTTTGGATACGTGTCAAAACGCCCCTGCAGATGAATATTCACTAATGGATTTGCTACGAAATTCAATTCTGCAAGTCTAAGTACACGCATTAATTTATATGCGTAGGCATCATTGTAAGATCCCATTGCCGTCGTATGACTTGCTGTAACACGACCTTGGTACTCATTCATAATCGTTTCACGTGCTACAACTTCCACATGCCGAGACTGCTCATCATCAATTTCATCACAATGAATATCAATCGGCTTGTCATATTTCATGGCCAATTTAAAAATCTCGCGAACCGATTGAACTCCGTCTTCACGCGTAAATTCAAAGTGAGGGATGCCCCCAACAATATCAGCACCCATTTTTAAGGCTTCCTCTACCAGCTCCAACCCATTTGGATAAGATATTAGACCTTCCTGCGGGAAAGCGACAATTTGTAAATCAACAAAGTCTTTCATTTCTGATTTCACTTCAAGCATAGCTTCTAATGCTACTAAAGAAGGATCCGTTGTATCGACATGTGTACGCACAGCACCTATTCCGTTAGCAATTTGCCAGCTAAGGGCTTTCTTTGCACGCTCTTTTACATCCTCTTTTGTTAAGGAATCTTTGCGTTCAGACCAACATTGAATACCTTCAAATAAAGTCCCACTTTCATTCCAACGTGGTTGGCCTGCCGTTAAGGCAGTATCCAGATGAATATGCGGCTCAATAAATGGTGCACAAACCATCTTTCCGCTTAGATCGAGTGTTTCACAGCTGTCAAATTCATTTGTACCAGCTTTAACAATCTTTACAAACGTACCATTTTCTATTAGTAAATCCCAAAGACCTTCTCGTCCAAAGATCGAAGCATTAGCCCACTTTTTCATAATAGCATCCTGCCTCCTCTTCCCTGTCGGTAACAACTGTTGTTTTCATTAGCTTAACAGCAACTACATAAACAATTCCTGTAATCAATAATGTGTTTAGTGAAGCGATTCCCGGCAATGTTAACCCCGAGATGACACCAACAGCCCATGCAATGATGGCTGGAACATGTACTTTTGCAATGTTTGCCTGCTCATACTGAATATATTGTCTTTTTTGGATAAAGAAGAAATCCACAATAATAATTGATCCAATAGCCGGCAGAGTGGATCCCAGGAATGTCAGCCAGCTTGTGAAATTGTTATAAAGAACGATGGCAAATACCGTACCAATCGTACCGTTCATCATAACCATAAATACCTTTGGCTTCTTGAACATAGTTGCAAAACCAAGTCCAGATGCGTACAGGGAGTTATCGTTTGTTGTCCAAATGTTTAATCCGAGCACTAAAACAGCCGGCAATAGTAAGCCTTGTGAAATCATTACATCTGAAATATCATTGTGACCGGTTGCTATTACACCAATCGCACCAAATAGGAACATTAATGTATTTCCTAAGAAAAAGGCAATGACAGTTGTTGTTACAGCATGTTTTCCTGATTTTGCATAGCGTGCAAAGTCGGGTGTTAATGTACCACCACTAATGAATGAACCGATTGTAATCGTTAAAGCTGCTGCTAATGTTAAGGAAGTTTCAGGTTTATAAGCAATGAGCGCTTCCATTCCTCCCATATCTGAAATGGCCATTCCCGCACTTGTTGATCCAAAAATCGCAATAGCCGGTACAGCGATAAAACTTAAGATTGTTAAAGCTTTCATACCGAAATAAGCAGTTGCTGTCATTAAAATCCCAGTAATGATGACAATCGGTACTAGTGGAAGGCCAGTTAATTTAGAAACCGGATAGGCAAACATTCCTAGTCCTACACCAAACCATCCGACTTGGGTTGCTGATAACATGAATGAAGAGATATATGCTCCTTTTTCACCAAAACTATATTGTGCCAGTAAGTGAGTCGATAATCCTGTTTTTGCTGCAATATAACTTAATGCACCGGTAAATGCTCCTAATATAAGGTTTCCTAATAAGATGACACCAATCAACTGCATAAATGTTAATCCTTCACCTAATGATCCACCAGCCCACATACTTGCTGAATAGAATGTGAAGCCAAGCATAACAACAAGCATTTTCAGAAAGCTGTTACGTTTTGCTTCAGGTACTGATTGAAATGAAAAATCTTTGTCTTTTAATTGCATTTTGTTTCCTCCCAAGTTATTAGTCTTGGTGAGCAAAAAAAACCACTTGCCATAAAGTGACAAGTGGAAGGTGTCAGAAATAACCGTATTATTCACACAATAATATATTATGTGTATAAATACGTTCTCCAAACAAAGTATCGCCCACCTTGTCAGCCTCTCTGGACTGCTCTTAAAGGTTCTCAATTTAAATTAAATCTATATTAACAGATTATCTTAGATAGTCCAATGGTAATTGATGGAGGGATTTGAAGGGAATGTATAAAGATTCCGGTATCTATTTCGATTTGCTACTCTTATACAAAAAAAGACTCCCAAATGTTTTAATTCAACATTTGGGAGTCTTTTTAATGATTAATCTTGGCAAGAATTAATCTAATGATACCGGTGGTCGGGGTCGAACCGACACTCCTTACGGAACACGATTTTGAGTCGTGCGCGTCTGCCAATTCCGCCACACCGGCAAGATTTTGGAGGCGGCAACCGGATTTGAACCGGTGATAAAGGTTTTGCAGACCTCTGCCTTACCACTTGGCTATGCCGCCAAATTTGTTGGAGCGGAAGACGGGGCTCGAACCCGCGACCCTCACCTTGGCAAGGTGATGTTCTACCACTGAACTACTTCCGCATTAAGTTGGCTGGGCTAGCAGGATTCGAACCTACGAATGACGGAGTCAAAGTCCGTTGCCTTACCACTTGGCTATAGCCCAACAATTAAATTTATTAGTTAGTATAAGCTATTATTCGAGTTTAATCTAAAAATGGGGCGACTGATGGGAATCGAACCCACGAATGTCGGAACCACAATCCGATGCGTTAACCACTTCGCCACAATCGCCATATTTATTGGCAGGGGCAGTAGGAATTGAACCCACACTGGAGGTTTTGGAGACCTCTGTTCTACCTTTAAACTATGCCCCTA